>JANOKZ010000143.1:0-9619 GCA_031419515.1 Hyphomicrobium sp. | reverse complement strand
TGACGAAAAGCCCGCCGCCTGAGACCACTGCAACCGTCGATGGGAGCGGGTGTCCGCTATCACCGTAATGCTGTCCGCCTTGGACCGTAATCGTGTCCGCCTTCAAACGGAATCAGTGTCCGCAATCACCGGAATCCGCAGCGGGCGGAAGTCCCAACGCAAAGAGCGCCAGTTCAACCCCCGCAAGACATACAAATTCCAAGGCGCAGAAATAGCGCCGACGCACCACCCCCGCCGCCAAGTTTCGATCGCAACAGCACCCTCCAAGATCGCTTCTTCAACAGGCGCTATCGGCGCCTTGCTATCTTTGGAGACCGCGTTCTGGGAAATGACCCGATCGAGCCCGGTGCCGCGCCGCTGATGGAGGACGTGCCATCGTTATCATCGTCGACAGCCTACTCTTTGGCTTTCTGGTTCAAGATTGGACAGGACATGGGCGGCATCGACCGCTCCCACGTTCTGCTTGAAGCCCGGCAGAGAGACAATGAAGCGTCTGGCTTCTGGGTGACGCTTGGTGCCGATGGCGGGTTAGGACTCGGAATCGCGAACAAACGCGGCTTGGTTCAGAAAGTGCGCTCGCGAGCGACAGACCGGTTTGACTACGACATGGATTACAACAACGACTTCTGGCATCAGGCCGTCGTCGTCAACAACCCATTGCGTGATAGGCAGGGCGGTACTCTTTCGCTCTACGCCAATGGTCGGCTCGAAGCTAGAATCGAATATGGCGCGGAGGGGTTTGAAACGCCCGAGCCGTCATCATTGCGCTTGGGAACCGGATCGTTTGGCGGACAAGAAGGCTACGCCGCGTTTCGGGGCCTCTTGGATGAAGCGACCTATTACCCGACTGCCCTACTCGTCGAAACTATACGCGAGAACATGTGCCGCACGCTTTCCCCGCAAGGCTATATTGAGACAAGTACTATCCGGCTCGGCGGCTACATCTGGAAAGGCGCACCGTACTGTTACCTCGGCTGGCTTTCGAACAGCTTCGACATCATCAGTAGCCGCCCCTCTGTTCTCGCAGACCGTCCCTTGACGAGCTCGCGTACCTTTACGGAAATGCTTAGACTACGATCGCCAACGCTTCAAATATATGCGCAAGAAGCAGGCACCATCGTATCAAAGCGCAACGAGCAACGCCTCGGCAACATCGACATCAGCAAGGCACAGCTCCTTGACCCGGGAACAGGAAAGGAAAAGCAAGGCCGTGGATTTTTTGCCGCGAGCGATCTTTTTGACGTCAGTCATCCTCGCTACATCCAAGGATTTTCTGCGAAGTCCCAACAACTCTACCAAAAAAAACTGGGTCTAGACGGCGTTATCGTCGATCTCGTACCGGCTGGGCGTGCCGACGTCTGGGCCGACGACCACATCATATCGCGTGACGGCAGCAGCGGCGACTATGGTACCTCTCAAGAACGGCGCATTGGCAGCACTTTGAAGTTCGTTCGCGGCGTATCGGCTGCCACTGGTCTGGTGATTGCGCCAAACACGGCAGGCTTTGAGGACGTGGATTTCAAAATTCTGCGCACCTATATCGAATCAGGTGCTCTCGGCGGCGCTTGGATCGAAACGTTCGTCAATCACTATCTGGAAGCCGGCAAAGATCCGGAAGGAGGTTCGACGCAGAACCAGCGTGTGCGCAAGCTACAGCTCGCACTCGCCCTATCCGAAGCCCAAAAGCCAGTCATCGCCGCAATGGCATTTCGCACATATTCAAATACCGATAGACGCCGGCCTCACGACTTTCAATTCATGATAGCGTCTTACCTCGTTGCCAAAAATAGCGACAGCCTGAAACTTCATCCAATGCCTGTGAATCCTGCCCGGCAAATGAACTCACAGCCAATCTGGTCTTTCGCCAACGAGAACGACACCCGGACGGAGGGCTTTTCTGCGCGCTATCTCTATGAGCGGTTGATGCCGTACCGGCAATTTCTGGAGAGAGATTATGGTACTTCTGAGAATCTGCGCTTAATACGCTCGGGTCTGTACGTCCGGCTTTA
Source organism: Hyphomicrobium sp. (assembly GCA_031419515.1). Classification (GTDB taxonomy): domain Bacteria; phylum Pseudomonadota; class Alphaproteobacteria; order Rhizobiales; family Hyphomicrobiaceae; genus Hyphomicrobium_B. The sequence goes on along the minus strand of JANOKZ010000143.1, from coordinate 7,610 downwards.
TACGGGCTCGATTGCCGTCATAAATTTAACGAGCGCCCCGCAAAGTCTCACGCGTTTTGATCTGCCTGAGATTGCCGAAATCGGACTGAGGCGCCCAACCGACTTGTTTGGCTTGCCCCTGCAATTGCCACTGACCATGGAGTCGAACACGGGCATCGTTATTCCCTACTGAGGCGTTGCGGCGAACTCGGCTTAGATCACGTCAAACGCCTATCCTTATCTTGGCTAGCTTTCACGGTCAGCCCGAATGGGCTGTCCATAGTCACTAGCTCGGCTTGGTTTCGGCCGGAGCGCGGATTCTCCAATATCCGGTCGAGCCAAAGTCTCCATGATTTTGGGCGAATAATATGCCCGTTACGGTCCGCGTAATTGCGCGCAACGATTGGTCCAGGACCCTGGTTCCCCCAGATTCCCCACATGGCCCGTCCACCCAAATCCGAATCGATGAATAAGCCCCGCGACACCCAATCGCCTGCCTCCGGCAGGACGCGCGGCAAGGCTGGCAAACCTGCGCCGCCATCCTGGGCAGGTTAGGAGGCCTCCAGACGACTGACAATTTGGGCACGCACTCATCCCGGTCTCCTCAGACCCTCAGCCCTCCGAGCGTGAGGAGAAATCTCTCGTCGAGCGAACCATTGCCCGCCGATGGACCGCAAATGACCGTCGCAAACTCGAGGCACCAACCTTCGACGATGACCGCCACAGGCCTTGGACCGGCAAGTATTTCGGCACAAACTTGGTTAATCGCGAGGGCTCGCGCGCAATGCTGCCGCTCTGGAGACACTCACATTCCTTCTGCACCGCGCCTGCGTCCTGAAAGTTGCTTATTCCCGCCTCTCACCATTGCTCAAGCGGATTGGCGATCTGGTGTGTCGTTCAGATGACATATCAAATTGGGAAACCACAGTAAAAAGACTGCGGAGTTATCGGTTATTGTTCTGGGGAGTTTTGTAAAATGAGTAATTTGTCACGCGTTACGGCAGGAATGATCCTAATCACTGCGACCATTGTTGGTGGCTCGATCTCAGCGCTTGCACTTCTCAAGAAAGGCACGGACGGGGCTGCGGTCGAAGTCTTGCAAGACAAGTTAAAAGCGAAAAATCACTTCCGTGGCCGGAGTGATGGAGATTTCGGCGGAATCACGGAAAATGCCGTCAAAGCGTTCCAGCGATCCAAAGGTCTTAAAGCCGACGGCAAAGTCGGCGATGCGACGTGGCGCAAGCTAACAGGTGCGCCTAAAAAGCCGATCCTGAAAAAGGGCGAGGGACCCAAAGTTTCCGTCGAAACGCTGCAGAGAAAGCTCGGCCTCCGGCAGGACGGCGACTTCGGGCGCAAGACCGAGGATAAGGTCAAGGCATACCAGCGGAGCCAAGGCATCGTCGATAACGGCAAAGTCGAGGCCGACATGCGCTACATGCTGGACTGGGGACGCTGACTTCAAGCGCCTGACAGAGTACCGAGGCGATAGGCGGCTTTGAAAAAAGCCGCCGGTTGCTCCATATTGCGGTGATGGCACGCCCACCGAAAAACGAGTCGATCCCAATGCCGCGTCCTTCAAGCGGCAAGGCCGGCAAGCCTGCGCCACCACCCAATGAGACGGCGGCCGGCACGCCGGGGTTCGGCGAAGCGCCGCAAGGCGCTTATGCTCCGGGCAGCGAACCGGCAGTCGCGCGACGCGCACTTCCCACCCTCCCCGCACTTCGCGGAGGCGCGCCGCGTCCGCCGATGAGTGGCGAGAGCCTGACCGGAATGCTTAATGCGCTGCTGACGAAGCCGGAGGAACGCAGCGACAGCGCCAAGGCGATCCTCGCCCGCCAGCCGTTGATGGCCACACACCCTATCGTTGCGGGCACGACACCGCAGTTCGTCCCGCATCGCCCCGAGCGCCCCGACAAAAGCCATGGCGGTATCCCGTTCAGAATTGTCTCCGAGTATTCGCCCAAGGGCGACCAGCCGCAGGCCATCAAGGAACTGGTCGCGGGCGTCAACGCAGCCGAACGCAATCAGGTGCTGCTTGGAGTTACCGGCTCCGGTAAAACGTTCACGATGGCGCACGTCATCGAAGCCACCCAGCGCCCAGCCCTCATCCTCGCACCCAATAAGACACTCGCCGCGCAGCTCTACGGCGAATTCAAGAGCTTCTTTCCCGACAACGCCGTCGAATACTTCGTCTCGTACTACGACTATTATCAACCCGAAGCTTACGTACCGCGCACCGACACCTACGTTGAAAAAGAAGCGTCGGTAAACGAACAGATCGACCGCATGCGCCACGCGGCTACGCGTTCGCTCTTAGAACGCGACGACGTGATCATCGTGGCGTCGGTGTCGTGCATCTACGGTATCGGCTCGGTTGAAACCTACACGGCCATGACATTTACCGTAAAGCAGGGCGAGCGCCTTTCGCGCGATCAATTGCTCGCCGATCTTGTGGCGCTGCATTACCGGCGCAACGACGCAAACTTCATCCGAGGGGCCTTCCGGGCGCGCGGCGATACGGTCGAAGTCTTCCCGGCCCACATGGAAGACCGCGCCTGGCGCTTTTCGCTCTTTGGCGACGAAGTGGAATCCATCGTCGAGTTCGATCCCTTGACCGGCGCCAAGACCGACGAACTTGCGCTGGTCAAAATCTACGCCAACTCGCACTACGTGACACCGAAGCCAACGCTGCAGCAGGCCATCAAGTCCATCAAGACCGAACTGAAGGCCCGCCTCAACGAAATGTATGACGCTGGCAAACTCTTGGAAGCTCAGCGCCTTGAACAGCGCACCACGTTCGACATGGAGATGATGGAAGCAACCGGCTCGTGCGCCGGCATTGAAAACTATTCGCGCTATCTGACGGGGCGCAACCCCGGCGATCCGCCGCCAACGCTGTTTGAATATCTACCCGACAACGCCCTCGTGTTTGCAGATGAAAGCCACGTCACGGTGCCGCAAATCGGCGGCATGTTCCGTGGCGACTACCGGCGCAAGGCAACACTTGCCGAGTATGGCTTCCGCCTGCCCTCATGCATGGATAACCGTCCGCTCCGTTTCGAGGAGTGGGACGCGATGCGCCCGCAATCGATGTTCGTCTCCGCGACGCCTGGCACATGGGAACTGGAACAAACCGGCGGCGCCTTTGCCGAACAGGTCATTCGCCCCACGGGCCTCATCGATCCGCCCGTTGAAATTCGCCCGGCAAAAACCCAGGTTGACGATCTCCTCGACGAAGTCCGGCAGGTGGCGAAGAAGGGTTATCGCACTCTTGTCACCGTGCTGACCAAGCGCATGGCCGAAGACCTGACCGAGTACATGCACGAGAGCGGCATCCGCGTGCGTTACATGCACTCCGATATCGAGACCCTGGAGCGCATTGAAATTATTCGCGACCTTCGCCTTGGCGCATTCGACGTCCTGATCGGCATCAACCTGCTGCGCGAAGGCCTGGACATCCCGGAATGCGCGCTCGTCGCCATTCTCGACGCCGACAAGGAAGGCTTCCTGCGCTCGGAAACGTCGCTTGTGCAAACCATCGGCCGCGCCGCACGCAACGTTGACGGTAAGGTTATCCTCTACGCCGACAAGTTGACGGGATCGATGGAACGCGCCATCGCCGAAACCGACCGGCGCCGCGAAAAGCAGGTCGCTTACAACACTGACAACGGCATCACACCGGAATCCATCAAGCGCAACATTCACGACGTCATGTCGAGCGTCTATGAGCAGGATCACGTCACCATCGATGCGGGCCTCACCGGTGGCGGCGCGCCGCTTGTTGGCCACAATCTCGCGAAGGTCATCGAGGATATGGAACGGCGCATGAAAGATGCCGCCGCCGATCTCGAATTCGAAACCGCTGCACGGCTGCGCGACGAGATCAAACGCTTGCGCGAAACCGAACTCGCCATTGCCGACGACCCGATGGCGCGGCAATCGGACGTCGAGGACCGCGCGGGGAGTTTCAAGGGTGCGAAGAAATACGGCGCGAGTGCCAACATGCCGTCGAAGAAGGTGTCTGACCCTCCGGGTCTGACACCAGGAAGGAATAACAAGCCGGAGGTCGGTGTCAGACCCGTCGTGTCGGAGACACGCCTTCGGCATGAAGGGTCAGACACCAATTCGACATCCCGCATTCAAACCGCATACGAACCCGTGCAGCCGGCCTACGCGCAATCCACGCAAAAGCCGGCGTCGGGCTCGCGAGTCAAAAGGCCATCCCTCGACGATATGGGCCCAGGCACTGATCGCCCCGTTCCCGCTCGGCGCGGTGCAGGGTCGGTGTCTGCCCCTCCGGGTCTGACACCAACTGAGACCGGCGATATCAAACCCGGTGACCCACCCAGAGGGTCAGACACCGGTCCCATCGATCCGCGCACCAAAGCCGGAGCCTTTGGGGAGAAAATCGCCGGACCTCACAAGCCGACGCTCGACGAGATGGGCCCGCATGCGAGTCTACCGGTGAGGAAGGGGTCAGACCCCTTGCCGATAAAGCCTGATATGAAAACATCCAGCGAGGGCAAGGGGTCTGACCCCACACCGCGTCCCACCCGCACGCGCGAGTTCGACGATCCGGGGGAAAAAAAATCCCGCCGCGGGCGGGTGAAGAAAACGGGAAGGCCGGGGGCTTGAGACCACCTCGCAAAGTGCCTCATTCAATGATACATTCAGGCAATGACCAAACTCGAAGACATGGAAAAAGCCATCACCGAACTCTCGCCCGAGGAGCTTGTAAAACTGCGCGCGTTCCTCGACGAACTCGAGGCCGATCTCTGGGACGCCCAGATCGAGCGAGACGCTAAGGCTGGAAAGTTGGATAAGTTGGCGGCACAGGCACGGGCTGATTACAAGGCAGGACGGACTGAGGAATTTTAAGACCGACGCTCTGTAGCCGCATAGAAATGAAGAAATAGATCGATGCAAAATCGGCGTAATGCAGAGTTCCGGTCTCTCTACGCAGCCCTGCCTCAAGACATCCGGGCGTTAGCCGATAAGCAATATGAACTATTGAAACAAGACCGGCGGCACCCCTCCTTGCACTTCAAAAAGATTGGTGGCTACTGGTCCGTGCGAGTCGGCCGCAGCCATCGAGCACTTGCAATCGAAGTCGAGGCTGGTGTTTTTGTCTGGTTTTGGATCGGCCCGCATGATGAATACGAGCGCGTGATCCGAGGTTGAGATGAGAGGCTGACTAACCTAGAAATTTGAGAGGACCCAACGCGTGACCATGCCGTGTTTCAGTTTGAGCCTGCTCGCTATCACCTGGGCCGTTATCATCGCCTACCCAGCCGCAGCCGAAGTGCGCTTTGGCAAGAACGTGCGCATTGGCGGCCATGATGTCTCCAATCAGACATTCACGAAAAAGCGGCGCGGCGTTTTTTACATTTACGACACGACGCCGCCGAAGCCCGGCTGCTCATGGCGCAACAACAGCGACGGCTCGAAGACAAAGGTATGCTACCTCCAGCGCAAGCGACGCTGACGGCGTGATCGTTACGCAAGCATGTGGCGCGTGGACGAACGAAGAAAACGGGACACCCGGGGGCTTAGCTCCTAGCATCAAGCACCGACGTCATAATATAGTGTGGAGTTGTGTAGTGAACTTCGAATATCGGCCAGTCACGAGTACAGCAGTGCCACTGTTTTTTTTGGGCCTTGTAATAACTCCGGCAAACCTCAGCGCCGCCCCCGATTTGATGACCTGCCAAACCAGGGAAAAAGTAAAGCAGATCGCCACTCTCGAAACACCACGCGGACCAGCAAGCGGACAATTGTGTCTCGTGGATGGAGCGACATTCTCAATCGGCCCTACCTGGGTGCGCCTCGATAGCCTAAAAGCGCCAAGTATGGGACGCTTCTGTAGCCGGGACACGTCGAAGCCCAACTGCAAGTTCGCAGCAATGTCGGTGGATGCTTTGGCCGACTTGCTCGTCAATGGCGTTGCGTGCACGGCGATGAAATCAGAATCGAGAGGCCGCTGGCTCTCAACATGCAAGCTGCCCGATGGGAGAGACCTAGGCACAGAAATCGTCCGATTGGGTTTTGCCTGCGCGGCCACGGCTATCTCAAGCCGCTATGCCGAAGTCGAAACGCAAGCCCGCATGCATAGGCGCGGATTATGGGCGCCTCAGTCCGGATACGATTTGGCGAGTGACTGCGCATTGAAAAACAAAGAGGGTTCAGAACCCTAAACCGCGCGCCGTTCGTGTGCCTGGCCCTGCGACTGCAGCCGCCGCAAGATGATCAGCATCGTATGGTGCGCGGCATCATCCACGGACTTCGCGAAATAACTCGTGCTCCCGGCGCCAGCGAATGTCCAAACCAGCGTGCCGCACGTGACGCGCCAGCTGCCGAAAAAATTCCGCCCTTGAAGCAGCGTGACGCCCGCTCCCGTCAAACCGGGACGCGCAGAAAATCCGCTCATCGCGAGTTCCGGCTGCTTTTCGAGCCGGTCTAAAAGCGCGGATTCAAGTTGTTTCGATTCCATTAAATTCACGCCAACGCAAAACTGCCCGCGCCAATTCCGGGCACGATAGCGCGACTTTATTAAGCGATTATGCTGGCGATCGCACACACATCGAAATCGCTAATCCAGATCTTCGACAATCGCGCCGTTGCCGCCTTTGATACGAGCCGAAAGAGCCGCTTCAATGAAGGAATCGATGTCGCCGTCGAGAACAGCCGCAGGGTTACTCGATGATGAACCCGTTCGCAGGTCCTTAACCAACTGGTAAGGCTGCAGCACATACGAGCGGATTTGATGCCCCCAGCCGATGTCGGTTTTCGCGGCCTGATCGGCGCTGGCTTTGTCTTCTCGCCGCTTCAGTTCCATCTCGTACAAACGGGCTTTAAGCCGTCTATAAGCGATGTCCTTGTTTTGATGCTGCGAACGCTGCTCCTGAGCGAAGATGACAATTCCCGACGGCCTGTGCACGAGACGCACGGCCGATTCCGTCCGGTTGACGTGCTGGCCGCCCGCGCCCGACGAGCGTGCAAACGAGATATCGACGTCTGCCGGATTGATATCGACGTCAATCGTATCGTCAATCACCGGATAGACCGTCACAGACGCGAAACTCGTGTGACGCCGGGCGTTTGAATCGTAGGGTGAAATGCGCACCAGGCGATGCACGCCGGATTCCGTTTTGAGCCAGCCGAAGGCATTTTCGCCCTCGATCTCGATGGTTGCCGACTTGATGCCGGCTTCTTCGCCCTGGCTCTCGTCAATCAGTTTGACCTTGTAGCCGCGCCGCTCGGCCCAGCGCATATACATGCGCGCGAGCATGGACGCCCAGTCCTGGCTTTCCGTGCCGCCAGCGCCGGCGTGTACTTCGAGATACGTATTCATGCCATCGGCTTCGCCCGACAGCAGCGCTTCAACGGACCGGCGCTGCGCTTCCGCATCGAGACGCTTCAGCACCATCTCGCCTTCGCTGACGCTTGCCGCGTCGTTCTCGGCTTCACCGAGTTCGATTAAGGTGAGCGCGTCGTCGAGATCGCGTTCGAGTTTTTTGAGATCAATGACTGTGCGCTCAAGCGACTGGCGCTGGCGCATCACTTTTTGCGCGGCTTGAGGATCGTTCCAAAGGCTTGGATCCTCTGCCTTAGCGTTCAGCCCGGCAAGGCGT
>JANOKZ010000142.1:0-7397 GCA_031419515.1 Hyphomicrobium sp. | reverse complement strand
AACTTGGATTTGTACGTGACCTTCACGAACTGATCGGTGAAGCGTAGCCCAAGCCTTGCAAAGATCCGCGACACCACGTCCTGCGTTCCGGGTGGCTCGGGTGGCGCGAGCTCAGCAAGGCACGCTAGGCGCAACCCTGCTGCCGTCGCGGTATCGAGCCAAGCAAGATAACTTTTGGGGTCTGCCAGCGGCTCGGAAAACCATGTCACAATTCCCCTGTACCGCTGCAGCTCTTCACCTGCCGGAAGCGCTCCGTTGACATCCGTGAAAGCCAATTTGTAGCCGAGCCAGTTGAGCGGCATTTCGGCAAGCCGGTGCAAGCGGGATCGGTCCGGTCTCTTTTCGTGACGGCTATCATACAGCGCAAGGATCTCGCGCAGAACCGGGCGTGAGGCAAACTCGACCTCAATCGCGAACGCTGCGGGATGCGAGAATAAGCTCAGCAAGAGCGCCAAGGCGAAAAGGCTTGATCGGATCTTCAATTTTTGGGTCACGACGGTACCGGTTCTGCCTGGTGAGCTAAAACTATAAATGGTTGCGCGCGCAAACCAAACGCTCCGTTGGCCGCTAGACTAGTGGGACAAAGATTAGTGGACCCGCGCGGATACAGACAAGGCCGCCGACCCAAGTTGCCTGCAAAACACCATTTCATGGTTGTTTCTGTATGCCTCAGGTTGTGTTCGCTCCTAGAGCCGCCAGCGCTATTGGGACGCCTGGGCTATCGCGTAACTACTTTCATCAAAAAGGTATTCCGGCAACATCAGCGTCCTTGATAACACTTGGCTTGTGCCGCTATCATACAGTCTCGTGTGTGGGGCAGCCTGAGGGCCGGCAAGTAATGACGGAACAGCAAAAAAAGTTTCCTGAGTTCTATGTAACTGCTCCACAGCCCTGCCCATATTTGCCGGGCCGCCTTGAGCGCAAACTTTTTACCCATCTCACCACCGATAAGCCCCACGAATTGATCGATCGCCTGCTAACGACTGGCTTTCGCCGCAGCCAGAATATCGCTTACGTGCCCTACTGCGAGGGCTGCCAGGCATGTGTGTCTGTGCGCGTCTTGACGGCCGAGTTCGAGATGGACCGTTCCATGCGCCGCGTCATGGACAAGAACCGGCGCCTCGTTGCACGCCGCATCGCCCCTCAGCCCGGCGCAGAACAATTCGGTCTCTTTCGCGATTATATCGACGCGCGCCACAGCGACGGCGGCATGGCCGATATGTCGGTGCTCGACTATCGCATGATGATCGAGGATAGCGTCATCGACACCTTCTTGACGGAATACCGGGAGAAGCCCGAGGACGCCAACAACCTCGACATCGCCAGCTGGCCTTTGAAAGCCGTCGCACTTTGCGACCGGCTCTCGGACGGCATTTCGATGGTCTACAGTTACTACGACCCCGCGGACAACGCGCGCAGCCTCGGCACCTATATGATCCTCGAACACATCGCCTTCGCGCGCCGCATAGGATTACCCTACCTCTATCTCGGATATTGGATCGAGGGCTCGCAAAAAATGGCGTACAAAGCGCGCTTCCAGCCGCAAGAGCGCTTGAACCCAGATCGCTGGGAACGTTTCATTGAGCGTTGAAGGCTGAGAGCGTTGAAGGCTGAGAGCGTTCAGCGCCGAATGGGCGCTGCGTTTACTTCCAAAGCTCGGTCTCAATTTTCTCGAACATATAGGACCATTTGGCTGTCTGCGTTTCAACAAGCACCGTCATACGCGCTCTGAGTTCGAGGAGCAGCGCGCAATCGGGCGTCTTGGCGGAAGCGCCTTCCTGGCCCATCGTTGAAATGGCCGTCAGTAACTCGTCGGTTTTTTGGTCGTACTCAGCGATCTTGTCGTCGCGCACGTAAGGCGCCGCTTCTTTCAGGAACTGATCGTGTGTCCAGGTGCGCTTCTCTTTAAGCTGACGAAGTTTATCCTGGAAAGCCGGTTTGTTCTTGGTGTTGAGTTCGCGCAAGCCACCGGCGGCGTCTTCAACAACGCGCTCGAAATCGCTTTTCGCACACTCGGGAGTTTGAGCAAATGCTGGCACTGCCAACAGCAGCAGGCCGGCACAAAACAGCCGCCCGCACCTCCGCATGGTATCCCCGATCCCCATATCGACCAGTCCTAGCGGTCCCTGCCTACCGGGGCAATAACCCGATTGACGATCCCCTCACTTCATTTCGGCCCACCCCGGCGTTGCAACAGCATTGCAACGCAACATTGCCGGTCAAATGCCCTGTCCGAATTTGTTGGAGCGCGGGAAGCCCTTTGGCGCCAGCCGCCCTGCCTGGGCCCGCTCGCCAACCCAATCGCGTAGTTCGCTCCACGAGAGCGTGAATTCGCGATTCGCACTATCGAGCCACGTCAGGCCTTCCGATTTCTTGAACACCTTGACGTCGCTCAGCGCACCATCCTTGAAGCGCTGCAGGATCACGCCCTTGCCGCGCGTCATCTCATTGACTTCGTCAAGCTTGAAGACGAGCATCTTCCGGTTTTCGCCGATGGTCGCCACGCAATCGCCTTCGACCGGAACGCAAATGCGTGCTTCCTCCGGTTCGGTGATGTTCAAGACTTGCTTGCCCTTGCGGGTAGAGGCCACAACCTCTTCTTCGGCGACGATGAAACCATAGGCGCCGGTTGACGCAACAAGCAGCTTGCGCGTGGCGTCGTAAACAAAGATTTCCGCGAAGTCGTGGTTTTCCTCCAAGTCGACCATGAGGCGCACGGGCTCGCCGTGGCCGCGTCCGCCTGGGAGCTCATTGGCTTCGAGGGTGAAGAACTTCCCATTGGTTGCAAAGAGAATGATCTTGTCTGTCGTCGAGGCTTGGACCGCGCGTTTGAGCTCGTCACCCTGCTTGAATTCGAGCTTCGACAGATCGTCCTGATGCCCCTTGAGGGCGCGGATCCAGCCTTTTTCCGAAAGTATGATCGTGATGGGTTCTTTCTCGACAAGCGCCGCGTCGAGATCGATATCCATGTCCGGCGCGTCAGCAAAAGCGGAGCGGCGGCGGCCGAGCGGCGTCTTCTTGGAATAGCGTTCGCGCGTTGCCTTAACTTCTTCGGTGATGCGCTCCCACTGCAAATCGTCCGACTTGAGGAGTTGCTTCAGCTCGCGGCGCTCTTTGGAAAGCTTGTCGTGCTCGGCCTTGATCTCGACTTCCTCGAGTTTCGACAGCGAGCGCAGGCGCAAGTTCAGAATAGCTTCGGCCTGGACATCCGACAACTTGAACTTGGCAATGAGCTTGGCTTTGGGATCGTCCTCGCGGCGGACAATACGGATCACTTCATCGATATTGAGATAGGCGATCAGATAACCATCAAGCACTTCGAGCCGGTGCTCGATCTTTTTCAAGCGATACTGCGAGCGGCGTACCAGCACTTCAATGCGGTGCTCCAGCCATTGCGACAGCACTTCGCGCAACGAGAGCACGTTCGGGATCTGCCCAGCGGAGAGCACGTTCATGTTGAGTCCGAAGCGCACTTCGAGTTCCGTCGAACGGAACATGCTTTCCATCAGTAGCATGGGGTCTACGGACCGCGTCTTCGGTTCCAGGATCAGGCGTATTTCTTCGGCGCTCTCGTCGCGCACATCGCCCAAGAGCGGCAGTTTCTTCTCGCTCATCAAGTCGGCAATTTTCTCGACCAACTTCGCCTTTTGCACCTGATAGGGAATTTCGGTGATGACGATCTGATAGCCGCCGCGCACTGTATCTTCTTTCGACCATTTGGCGCGCAGCCGGAAGCCGCCACGACCCGTTTTGTAAGCTTCGAGCATGGCGTCCCGCGGCTCGACGATGACACCGCCGGTCGGGAAATCTGGCCCCGGAATCATCTCGACCAGTTTTTCGATCGTGGCGTTGGGGTGCTTGATGAGGTGCAAGAGCGCCGCACACAATTCGTCGGCGTTGTGCGGGGGAATGTTGGTCGCCATACCGACGGCGATGCCGGCCGATCGGTTCGCGTGAAGGTTCGGGAAGGCGGCCGGGTGAACGACCGGCTCTTCGACGCGGCCATCATAGTTGGGGCGAAATGCGACTGTGTCCTCGTCGATGCCTTCGAGGATGTCGGCCGCAACGGCCGTCATGCGCGCTTCGGTGTAGCGTTCGGCCGCCGGGTTATCGCCGTCGATGTTGCCGAAATTGCCTTGGCCATCGACCAGCGGGTAACGCACGGCGAAATCCTGAGCGAGACGGGCGAGCGCGTCGTAGATCGCCTGGTTGCCATGCGGGTGATAGTCACCCATGACCTCGCCGACAATTTTGGCGCACTTCAGGTATCCGCCTTCGGGATTGAGTCGCAACTCGCGCATGGCGTAAAGAATGCGCCGGTGCACGGGCTTCAGCCCGTCGCGAACGTCCGGCAACGCGCGGTGCATAATCGTAGATAGTGCATAGGCCAGATAGCGCTCTTCAAGCGCCGTTCTCAGTTCGACAGGCTCAATAGGACCTCCACCTGGAGAGTTGGGGCCCGGCAGAATCGGTTTTTGGCTCATAACCCGCGTTTAGCGTCCGCGGCCGGGCGGCTCAAGCCTTGAGTTGCCGCACAAAGCCGGTTCCTTGGGCCCTCCCGCGCAAACCGGCGCGATGGCCCCCTCCCCGTGTCTCCCTGGCCACGCACCGCCCGAATTGAAACGATCTGAAACAACCGGAAGGACAATATTCACTAAGCCTCTCCACCGTGTCGAAATATGAACAAGTGTCAGCGAAATGGGCAACGATTGTTTAATCGTCGCTGCAAAACTTGAAGTCATATTCGCCGGTTCCGGCCCCTTTTTATATTTGACCAGAGTTCGATCGGTCATGCTCTTTAAATCCAAGTCCGACTGGAGCGCCGTCTGATGCGGACGATTTCAGTCACCCTTACAGGCGGCACGGCGGCGGTCACCACGATAGCCGATACCGCGACAGCGGAAGAAACCCGCGCTGCAATACAAGCCGCATTGGATCAAGCAAGCGCCAATGCAACTGGCGGCTCCGTTCAACTTTCGGCTGGCGTCTATACCGTCACTGCTGGCATCGACGCCGGGGAAGGAGCGCTCCGCGTCGGCAGCAACACGGCGTTCGAAGGCGCCGGCATAGGTCTAACAACGATCCAACTTGCGGCCAACCCCGGTCACGACGTCACTGGCGTCATTCGAACCGACAGCGGCAAAACCAACGCCGACGGTTCCGTCATCGCCACGCACGACGTTATCATCCGCAATCTCTCAATCGACGCCAACAAGGACGCAGTAGGTTCGGCCCTGGTCGATGGCTTTTTTACCGGTCCCCGGCCATTCTCCGCCTTATCGGCCGATAACAATATCGCCCTCGTCAACGTTGAAGTCTACGACGCCTCACGCTACGGCTTCGACCCGCACGAGCAAACTACAAACTTATCCTTCACCGGATGCATTGCCCGCGACAACGCGCAGGACGGCTTCACGATCGATTATTGCTCGGCTGTCACGATCACGAACTGCGAGGCCTATGCCAACGGACGGCACGGCTTCAATATCGTCACCAGCTCGCATGATATCGTCATGTCGGGAAATCTGTCTCACGACAACGGAGCTTCCGGCATCGTCGTCCAAACGGGTAACTTCGAAACGCGCATTCTGACAACCGGCATCACCATCACCGGCGGCGCGGTGACCAACAATCTCGGCGACGGCATCGTCATTCGCCAAGCCAACGGCGTGACCATTGGCGGCCAGACTGCGGCCGACGGCGTGTCCATCAGCGGCAACGCCCGCTTTGGCGTTCTTATCGAGGGTGGCGATGGCATCACAATCGAGAATAACTCCATTATCAACAACACTGGCGGCACCGGATCGGACGACGCCGAAATCCGCATTCGCGGCTACAAGCAAACCTACCTCGACGGCGACCTGCTGAACGACGTCTTCGTCGCAACTGACACCATCTCGATCGCGAATAATACAATCGGCGGGGCCGTGATCGTCCACACCTACAGCGTCAGTTATTCCGACACCACAAATCTGCTACTTGCTCCCAACAATACGCTAATGCGCACCACTGCCGACCTCGTTCAGGACGCGAGCAAGATGGGCACGACGCCGCTTTTTGTGGCGCAGATCACGACCGGCGACGACGTCATTGCAGGCACCTCTGGCGCCGATTCAATCACGGCCGACAGCGGCAACGATACCGTCTCGGGCGGCCTTGGAAACGACACGCTTTATGGCGCGGACGGCAACGATACCCTGAACGGCGGCGGTGGCAGCGACACACTCACCGGCGGCTTCGGGGACGACATTTTCGTCGCGGACTTAAGCGACTCAATTGTTGAAATCGCATTCGGCGGTACAGACGAAGTGCGCACCGCAGGGTTAGTTTACTCGCTTGCTGCTTTGGCTCACGTCGAAAACCTCACCTTCATTGGTAGCGGCGGTTTCTCTGGCACTGGAAACGCGGCCGCGAACACGATCAAGGGCAGCGCTGGCAACGACATCCTCAACGGCGCAGGTGGCTCCGATCAACTCAATGGCGGAGCGGGGAACGACACATACTTTGTCGATCAGCTCGCCGACAATCTGATCGACGCGTCCGGTATCGATACGGTCAAATCCTATCTCAGTTGGACCCTTGCAGCCCCTTTCGAAAATCTGACGCTCCTTGGTGCCAGTGCGCTCAATGCTACGGGAAACAATGCGGCCAACGTGCTGCGGGGTAACGGTGCCGTGAACATTCTCAAAGGCCTGGACGGCAACGATACGCTCGATGGCGGAACTGGAAGTGGAGACACGCTGAACGGTGGTCTCGGAAACGATACATTCGTTGTTGACGCGGCCGGCGATTATCTACTCGACGGCGGCGGCGTCGATACCATCCAATCCGCAATCAGCCTTACGCTCGGCACGAGCTTTGAAAAACTGCTCTTGACCGGCACAGGCGCGACAAGCGGCACCGGCAATGCCTCCGCAAATACAATGACGGGCAACACAGCTGCCAATAGGCTCAAGGGCCTTAGTGGCAACGACATCATATCAGGCGGCGGCGGACGCGATACGCTCGAAGGCGGCGCCGGGAACGATACACTGACAGGCGGAGCCGACGCCGACAACTTCGTCTTCAACACGACTTTATCGGCAACAACAAATGTTGACCGCGTAGCCGATTTCTACGTGCCGCTGGATACATTCTGGCTCGAGAATGGCGTACTCACAAAGATCCTTGGCACAGGCAGGATGACGGCCGCTCAGTTCCATAAGGGTGCCAGCGCACACGACGCCGATGACAGGATCGTCTACAATTCTGCGACTGGCTCCCTCATCTACGATTCAAACGGAAGCGCCGCGGGTGGCGCCGTACAGTTTGCGACCCTTGCCAAAGGCCTCGCACTGACAAACGCCGACTTCGTGATCGTCTGATCGCATCTCCACGATTTTAACCCGCGCCACAAA
>JANOKZ010000141.1:0-5002 GCA_031419515.1 Hyphomicrobium sp. | reverse complement strand
GCGATGATCCGCATCATGCTCAGGCGACTCGCAAGAGCCCGGAAAACCTCATAAAGGTTCCGGACGGACTCTAACAGACTGGCAGGATCAAATCCAGTCATCGAGACTTGCAACTGCGCTGCCCGTTAAGGCGCTGGTGTATCAGCCGGAATAGAAAGCGGCTTGCCTTTTTCCACCACATAGGAATTGAGCAGGATCGCGCCTTCGGGGCCCGCCTTGCCGCCATGAATGGCATAGCCAGGTAGCTCCTTGCTCTCACCCGCAACGCGCTTGGCTGGCGGCTCGCCATCGAAGAGGTAGGTCATTTCACCAAACAGAACATAGCTTGCCTGCGGCCCTGGGTGCGAATGACGCGAGACGTCGTAGTTGGATGGAAACTCGACGCGCAGAATGATCGTCTCGTACTTCGTGCCCGGCACGTCGAAGCGGTGCAGGATTTTTTGCGCGAGTTTCGGCGCTGCCTGTGGCGCGGCGCCTTGCGCGGCGGCGTAGACGCCTGGGGCCATCGCAAGAGCGAGCGCAACCGTGCAAAGAGCAAGACGCATTGCTAAGAGCCATCGCTGCGGCATGGGTGACGCTTCATTTCGGCGGGTCGGCCGGGATTGGCGCGCCCGACGCGTCAACTCTCGTGATAAAGGGCTTGCCCTTCTCCAGCACGTAGGTGTTAATCAGCACAACGCCTTTTGGCCCAACCTTGGCAGAGTGAATGACGCCGGCTACAAAGAGCGACGTGGCGCCAGCTTGCAAAAGCTTCGGCTCTTGCCCGTCGAGCGACAACGTCAATTCACCATCCAGAACATAGCTCGCCTCGGGACCTGGATGCGTGTGCGCGGCGACAACATGATCAGGCACAAACTCGACCTTCATCACCGTCGTCTCATAATTCGTGCCCGGCACGTCGAACTTCTGCAGGATTGTGCGCTTGATGCCCGGCGCGGCTTGCGTGACGGCGGGCGGCTTCACGTCTTCGGCACGCGAGACCACAGGAACCGCGATCAGGGCAAGCAGCACAAAAGACAAGGTTGCGATTTTCATTCTCACGCTCTCCCCAATCGTCGCGGTTGCCACCTTGGTTCAGCATCGCGCATACTCCAAGAAAATGGAACCAAAATCCCGCTTCTGAAAGTCTAAACTTATGAAAATCGCTCTCACCGGAAAAACCGCCCTTGTTACTGGCTCGACAGGCGGCATCGGCTTTGCCATTGCCAAGGGGCTGGCAGGCTGCGGCGCGGCGGTGCTCGTCAACGGCCGCAAGGCGGAGAAAGTCGCGGGCGCCGTTGAGCGCTTGAAAAGCGCAGTTCCCGGCGCCACGTTCCTGGCAGCACCTGGAGACGTCTCGACGGCTGAGGGCTGCGACGCCGCAATCAAGCCCGCGCGCGACATTGATATTCTCGTCAACAACGCCGCAACCTTCGAACCAAAAGACTTCTTCGACATTCCCGACCAGGATTGGATGCACTACTTCGAGACCAATGTGCTCTCCGGCATTCGCCTGTCGCGGTCTCTCATGCCCGGCATGTTGAAACGCAACTGGGGCCGGATTGTTTTCATATCGTCGGAATCCGCCGTCCAGCTGCCAACCGAGTTCCTGCACTACGGCGTCACCAAAACGGCGCAGCTTGGCGTCTCGCGCGGGCTCGCCGAACTCACCAAAGGCACGAACGTCACGGTCAACGCCATTCTCCCTGGCCCGACGCGCTCGGATGGCGTTGAAGGATTTCTCGAAGCGCTCGGCAAGCAGGCCGGGATCGGCGCCGATGATATGGCGGCGAATTTCGTGCAGACGCACCGCCCCTCCTCGCTCATTCAGCGCTTCGCCAGCGTCGAGGAAGTTGCCAACATGGTTGTCTATACGTGTTCAAAGGAAGCCTCCGCCACCAACGGTGCGGCCTTGCGCGTCGACGGCGGCGTTCTGAGATCGATGGTGTAGCGGAGTTTAGGCGATAGAGACGATCTCAGCGGCGCTCGCTCCGGCTCGAACATCGTCGCCAGCCGCCTTGCCCATCAGCGCCTGCGCCAAAGGCGAGACGTAAGACAGCGTGCCTTGTGCCGGATTGGCCTCGTCCTCGCCAACGATGCGGAAGGTTTGGCGGCGGCCGTCTTCGCGTTCGATTATGACTGTCGAACCGAAGTGCACAAGCCCGTCCGCGGCAGGGTGAGGCTGCACTTCAGCCGTCGAACGCCGCGCGCTCCAGTATCTTAAGTCCCGCGCAATGCGCTGGAGCGCTATTCTGTCGGCTGCGGCCTGTGCCGTCGCGTAATCCGCAGTCAGTCGGGCAGCCTCGGCCTCGATATAGGCAAGGCCCTCGGGCGTGACAAGATTAGCGTTTCCGGAGATCAGCCGGTCGGGCAGATCTTCGTTGCTCATCCCCTCGTCATCGTCTTTGACGAATGCTCGGCTCATGAAGCATGTATAGGCCTTATTTCTAGAACGCTCAAATGCGACTGCTCTTGCGCGCATTTTCCGTGTATTTGATTGTTAACCGAAACCAACATTGCGCAAAGCGTCTTGCGTTGCCCCAAGTCTGGTGCTTCCATATAGAAAGCCGACAGGAGGCAATTGTCATGGCCGCGATTTCGTCTATTCCACTTCAGCGCAATACGCCCGACGGCGTCGTCAAGATCGATCTCGACGAGCGCGCGTTTCTGTTTCCGCAAACCAAAAGCCTGACGCAACTGCAGATCTTTGTGCACAAGCCGTCGCTCATCCGCTTCGAAGTTGTCTACGCATTCAATCATGCACACGCGAGTTCGTCACTGTTCGATATCAATGTTCGCGATTGCACTGAGCTTTCGCGCCGCCTGGTCGAAGCGGTCTACCGGGCGCAGTCGACGCAAATCGTGATGGACAACCTCAGCCTCGCTATGACCGTTGCGCCGAACGGCTACATTATTCAGATCAACGAGCACGCAGCTTCGACGGAAATGTTCATCGGCACGGGTTCGATCTGGCGGGTGTTGTCCGGCATCGCTCGAGCGGTTGATTTGCTCGCACCGCAAGCGGGGCATTAGTTCTGGGCCGACGTTGGCCACTCCGACTCAAACCCCACAGATCGGTGTAGCTCAGCGGATTATGTTGGGATTTCGCGCGACGTCGTAAATGTCGCGTTTACCGCACCACGCGCACGCATGGAACAGCGAAAGGCGACCTGCTAGAGAAACCAGAGAGATTCGTTGAAATTGACGGAGACCCCCATGGAAGATACTCCCATCGAAAGCCTGGCCCGCGCGGAAGCCGCTTCCCTCATCCGCGACTACTACGCCGCCTTCAACACGGGCGACACGGAAGGCATGCTCAAGTTCCTGACCGAGGACGTGATCCACGATATCAACCAGGGCGAGCGCCGCCAGGGGAAAGATAAGTTTCGGGCCTTCAACGCGCGCATGACGCACAACTATTCGGAGCAGTTGAAAGACATCGTCGTCATGGTGTCGAAGGACGCAACCCGCGCCGCCGCCGAGTTCAACGTGCACGGCGTTTACAAAAGCAGCGAAGAAGGGCTGCCGCCGGCAACGGGCCAGAAATATGTGCTCCCCGCCGGCACATTCTTCGCCATCCGCGACGGCAAAATTGCCCGCGTGACGACCTATTACAATCTCACCGATTGGATCACGCAGGTGGCGGGTTGAAGGGGGCGGTGCGGCTCGTCTGCGTCTCGCAACACGTGTCATCCTAGGCCTCGTGCTTAGGATCCATGGTGAAACGAACTCCCCTGCGAGCGGAGAAATGGATCCTCGGGACAAGCCCGAGGATGACAGAGCGGGTAGCCGGACATGAACAGCATGACCGAGAAAAAGAAACTCGCCGTTAAATCGGTCACCGGCGAGGACATCATCGGCATCCTCCCCGATCTCGCGCGCCTGCGCATCTGCGTATTTCGCGACTGGCCATATCTCTATGACGGCACACTGGACTACGAAGAAAAGTACCTCAATACGTTCGCAGCCGCGAAAGGCGCGGTGGTCATTTGCGCCTACGACGGCAACGCAATGGTCGGCGCTTCAACCGCCGCGCCCATGATCGAGCACGCTGACGAGTTTGGTGAACCGTTCAAGAAAGCCGGCTACGACCTGACGAAGATTTTCTATTGCGGCGAGAGCGTTTTACTCAAGAGCCACCGTGGTTATGGCTTGGGGCACGCTTTCTTCGATGGCCGCGAAGCCCAGGCCCGCAAACTCAGCGGCTTTACGCACTCGACGTTCTGTCGCGTTGTGCGCCCCGACGATCACCCGTTGAAGCCGGCGGACTATGCAGCCCTCGATCCCTTCTGGAACAAGCGTGGCTATTTCCCCGTTGATGGTATCGTCGCCACTTATGACTGGAAAGACATCGACCAGCCCGGCGAGACGCCCCACAAAATGCAATTCTGGATGAAAGAACTCTGATGACCCTTCCCGCCACTCTCAAAGTCGCCAGCGCCCAGTATCCTATCGGGCAGCCGAATTCGCTGCACGAGTGGGAAGACAAAATCGCGGTCTGGGTCAAGTCCGGCGCGGCCACAGGGGCAGCACTTCTAGTGTTTCCCGAGTACGCGGCTATCGAACAGGCCGCCGCTTTCGGGCCCGAGGTCTACGGCGATCTCAAAGCGACGCTGACTAAAGTTGCCGAACTCGCAGGTCACCGCATTGCGCTGCACGCGGACCTCGCGAAAAAGTACAACGTGCACATTCTCGTTGGCTCCGGCCCGGCGCTCAAATCAGATGGGCGTTTTGTTAACGCAGCTCAGCTCGTGACGCCCAAGGGCGATATCGGCGAACAAGAAAAACTCGTCATGACGCCGTTCGAGCGCGGCTGGGGGATCTCAGTGGGCGAACCGGTGCGCGTGTTTGAAACTTCAATCGGCACTTTCGGGATCGCCATTTGTTACGACAGCGAGTTCCCGCTGCTCGTCCACGCGATGGCGGACGCGGGTGCCGAAGTTGTACTCGTGCCATCCTGTACAGATCGCGTTTCAGGTGATAATCGCGTGCGCACGGGTTCGCTCGCGCGCGCGCTCGTATT
>JANOKZ010000140.1:0-12649 GCA_031419515.1 Hyphomicrobium sp. | reverse complement strand
TGCAGGTACTTTCTCGCTCAGTGGTGGTTAGAAGGATTGCGTTTAGCGTCGTGATTTTGAGGCAGCAGAGCGCCATAGATGCCCAGCGCTGCATTCCAGGCTGCCGAACTTTCATCGACATCCGCAGCTTCTATTCATGTGCCGGTGACGCAGGCGGCGCCTCAGTACGTTAGCAAAGCGGAGCTAGCGGCGAAGCTCAATCGAAGCGCGCGCATAATAGAGCGTATGGTCTCGGCGGCGAGTTTCCCAAGCCGATTATCATTGGCCGTCAAAAGCTGGCGTGGCGGCAGTTGCCGCCGGCTTCGACTACGTGTGGCTGTTCAATCCACAAGCGGCAGATTTTGTCTTACCCGCCGGATGGACGTTTGTGCTGGGTGAAGGTGCGGGCAAGCTCTATCGCGTTGGCGCTGCAGCGGACCGCTAACGCTGCGCCTCGCTGAAGGCGCGCGCAATCGCTTCGTAAGCGGCCTTTGGCTGCAACGCTTCGTCAAATGGGAGGGGTCTCGTCAGCCGCCCTCCGGGTCCGAGATAAGGTTCCTCCCGCTGCCAGGTTGCATTGTCGGAGAGTTCCCAGGTCTGTACGATTTTTACTTCAGGGACTTTCAAGGCCGTTGACAGGATCTGGTGATACCGGCGTGCAACCTCGGCGTCGCGCTCGGCAACGCTGCCTTCAATTTTTGCGTCGCTGATATCCAGCTCCGTGAGATAGATCGCAAGCTTGCGTGCTGCGAGTTCTTGCAAGTAGGCCAGGAAGGACTCGGGATTGAACTTGAAATCGGCCATCCAGTGGCACTGCAGGCCGACGGCGTCGAGTCGGGCACCGGAGTCGCGAACCTCGTCAATCAGGCGCAGTAGCCCCTTGCGTACCGGGCCGCTGTCCATCCCCCAGTAGTGTTCCCACTCAGGCCCGCTTTCGTTGATGACGAGCTTTGCCGAGGCGTCGGCTGCGTGGGCCCGTTTGAGCGCACGGATCACATATTTCTTGCCGAGCGCTTCATACCATGGGCCGCTCCGGTAACCTTCCTTATTGCCGTGTCCCGGCCAGAACGGCTCGTTCACCACGTCCCAGGAGTGAAGCTTGCCGCGATAGTGCGCAACGGTTTCCTCGATATGGCGATCTAGCCAATAAATGACGCGCCTGGAGGAGGACATGCGCAGCCAATCAGGCGTCCAGTCGTTCCAGATCAGGTTGTGGCCGCGTACCAGGATGCCCCTGGCACGTGCGAAATCCACGAGGCTATCCGCGAGCGCAAAATCGGCACCCTTCTCGGTGGGGCGCAACGAGCCAAACTTCATGAAATTGTTCGAGGTAAAGATGCGGGCTTGCCCGACGTAGAGATCGGAAAAGGCCGATGGCGCGAGCACTTCGCTATCATAGGCCGTGCCAAACAGGATACCCTTGCTCGCTCCAAGGGCGCCCAACGAGGGCGTACCATCCTGAGCAGCCAGTGCCCTGGTCGCCGGCACGCACGCGGCGGCGGCCGCCGCGCTGGCATGTCCGATGAATTGACGGCGGGTTGAAGTGATCAAGCGCAATCGTTCTGCCCTTTTCTTGTAACGGTGGCTGCCGCCAGATCGCCATGGCATTATCACGTTAACAGCCGACCAAGGCACGCTTTTTGCTTTGGTTATTTCCCGTGTTCCAGACGTGGCGGACCGCCTGCCTCGGCGCTCCGGTAACCATACGAGTATCTCAAGATGGCCTACGAGAGCATTGCCCTATCCGGTGACGGCCGTGGTGCCCCAGCGACGGCGCAGGCAACCGCTTGGCTGCTCGGCCATGCCGCCATAGTCGTGCTTCTGCTGACTATCTCGCCTCTGGCCTTAGTTGATCTCGGTTGGCGCTATTATGATACCGGCGGTATCTTCCTCGACAAGCTTCATCCCGCGACACTCATTGCGTTCGCGCTCGTCATGTTGCCCATGATCACCGCGCGCAATCCCCTGTCGGCGGCCATCACCTTCGTGGGTCGCAATATCAAACTTATGCCTTTCGTGCTCGCCAACTTGTTCACGATGGTCTACGCAGCGCAGCTGTTTGGCCACTCGTTCACAATCTTTATTGAGACCTTCCTCGGGGCAATGGCGATGTTTGTGCTGTTCTCGAACCTTGACGAGAGCAACCGGCGGAAGCTTGCGCTGCTCGTTCATGTGCTCCTGTTCGTCAATGCCCTGCTGGCGTTCTACGAAGTCTTCAGCGGCTTCCGGCTCACCCCGCTCGTCGTCAACGGGGAAGAGTTGCTGGATGAGTCGCGAGCAACGGCCCTGCTTGGGCATCCGCTGTCCAACGCCATGGTTGCAGGGTGCTACGTCACTATCTTGGCTCTCGGCGGCGGCAAGGATCTGCCCCGGCTGTTGCGGACTCCCGTGTTTTTCGTGGCCCTTGCCAGTCTCGTGCCCTTTGGCGGACGCGCCGCGACCGCGACCTGCCTCCTGACGCTATTCATGATCGGTGCCGGGATTGGTGCACGTATTCTACGCGGAAAGCGGTTCAACACGGAAAATCTGCTCGCGGCCCTGTTCATGTTTCCGGTCTGCGCGATTGGACTCGTCACTGCCTTTGAACTTGGCTGGCTCGACACGCTGCTCGATCGCCTTGTGGATGATGAAGGCAGTGCCGGTACGCGCATCGTCATGTTCGAACTCTTCATCCACTTCACGTTCAGCGAGCTGTTTTGGGGGCCCAACCCGCAAGAGTTGATGACTTGGGTGCGCCTCAATGGACTGGAGTATGGAATCGAAAGCTTTCTCATCGCGTTCATACTCCACTACGGGATTTTCACCGCCATCGTCTTCATGCCTAACTTCTTTTATTTTCTCTACCTGCTCGTGCGTGCCACGGGCACCCGCAAAACGTGGTTCCCGATCTTCTATTTCTTCGTCGTGGCGCTGGCCTCCGTCAGTCTCTCGTCCAAGTCGCCCATCCTGTCGATATTCGTAGTCCTCGTACTAACGCTCTTGCGCACCTATAAATCGACGCGCGCCTGAGGCGACGTGGTAGCCATGCGTGCGAAACAACCTGAGGCACCTTTCCTCAACTCAGAGGGTGAGCCCTGCACTGGAATTCACCGCTCCCTATCTGAAGCGGAGCTCGATGGTAGCAATCACGATGCGAAGCTTTCGGAAAGTTCACTTTCGTTGCCCGGGCTTCTTTTCAAAGCGTCTCACTTTGGCTTACAGGCACCGTGTGATGAGCGTATGATGGCCGAAATTTCCAAAGCCAGAGAAGGCCATTTTCGCCAGCAAATTTGGCGCGTTTTTTGAATCGTTCCGACTTGGAGCCAGAAATGGCGCGCGATTCGTATACCGAGGACTTGAGTGTCGAAGACCTCAGATCGCATCAGGCGGTGTCCCTTCACTCTGACGATTCAACAAAACACTTCGATGCTGGCAAAAAATTACCGCGTGTTGTTCTGTAAAGCCACGTCGCAAACCAACCCCCTGCAGCTCACGGATTTTGCTACCCATGTGCTACCCAGAGCATTTTTCGACTTACGAGTATGCAAGCTAACCCATTGAAAAGACTGGCGCGCCCGGAAGGATTCGAACCTCCGACCCCCAGATTCGTAGAGTCAATTGGCGTAATTTTCTTAGGAATTCTCCGCATGCCATTGGACTATGCAAAAGATTGTTTTGTATGCATAATTAATCAATTGTTTGTCCAGGCTGGGCTGCAGTGCTGCAGCGCAATCTGTGCATTTTGGGAACCCCACGGGAACCCCAGAACCTTGCAAATCTCCAAACAAAGCGATGTCTGCCCCCAAGCAAAAGCGGATCACGAGTGCGCGGCAAGTCGAAACTCTGCGGCCGTCTGACAAGCGGCAAGAGCTTCGCGATGGCGAGGTCAAAGGACTGATACTCCGGATCACGCCAGCGGGAGACAAATCCTGGAGTGTTTTGTACTCGCGCCAGCCTGATGGCAAGAAGCGCCGGATCACCATCGGTCCGTTCCCCGCGATTTCCTTGGAGAAGGCCCGTCGGGAAGCGCTAACCATTCTTGCGAACATCGCGCGCGGCGAGGATCCGGCTGGCGAGAAACAAGCCAAGCGAGCCGAGCAAATCGACGCGCTGACCTTCAATGTTCTCGCCGACAAATGGCTGGAGAAGCATGCTCGCCCGAAGCTCAATCCTCGCGCCGTCGTGGAGTACGAACGCTCGATCAGAATCGACTTGCGTCCAGCGATCGGCACCATGGCAGCAGACGCAATTTCAAAGCGCGATCTCATTCTGAATGTCCGCGACAAGATTGCGGCGCGCGGCTCTCTTGTGCACGCCGATCATGCGATCTCGATGGCATCCCGCATCTACGCCTGGGCCGTCGATGAGGAATATGTCGAGATGAATCCGGCGTACAAGGTTCCGAAGGCGGCGGCTGGCCCAAGTGTGCGTGATCGTGTGTTGACGGATGCCGAGGTCCGGGCGTTTTGGGTGGGCCTTGATCGCGCTCCGATCGGTGTACCCATGCGGTTTCTCCTGCGGCTCATTTTGTTGACCGGCCAGAGGCGGACGGAAGTCGCCGGCATGCGTCGTGACGAACTCGATCTCGATGCGGGTCTGTGGACCTTGCCCGGCAACCGGATCGTCAAGGGCAAGTTGGCGCATGGTCGAACCAAGAATGGCCGCGAACATGTGGTTCCGTTGTCTGCATGCGCCACGACGCTCATCCGCGAGGCCATCGCGCTCGCCGGTGACTCTGAATTCGTGTTTCCGAGCCCGCGCGACGAGGCGCGCGCTGGCCACATCCACGGTGAAGCTGTCTCGAAGGCCATGCGACGATTGCGCGGCACGGTCCTCGAAGCCGATGACATCACAGCGTGCGCATGATCTGAGGCGAACGCTACGAACCTTTCTCGGCGAGCACGACGTGCCGGACGAGGTGGCCGATCGCGTGCTCAATCACACCCGGCCAGGTGTCGGCAATCAGCACTACAATCATGCGCGGATGCAGCCGCAGGTCCGAACTGCCCTGGAAAGGTGGGCAACCCACGTCGAGCGGCTCGTGGCAATCCCGGCGAGCGGGGAAGTTGCGCGGGCATCGGACGAGACAAGTAGCGTTGTTCCGGAGATTCCAGCACCCAGTCCTTCGACTTGAGTACTGCGATGGCGTCGCGCGGCAGACCGGGCAGCGACGCTGTTCTCGATCCAGCTACAGGGATATTGAAGGAGAATAATTTCATACAAAGCAACAACCGGTTTCCACCTGGACGTCGCCTTCGGAAATCGGCTCTCAGACGATGGTAACGAGCTCCGCTGCCAAGTCATGGAGTCCGATGGCCTCGACATTGTTGGGTAGCGGCACCCGTTCAGCGCCAGCGTACACGAGCATTCGACGCGCGGGCTTGAGATCATCGCACGCAGCGTAAAATCCACGTTCGACCTTGGGCGAGAGGCTCCGTTTGACCTCAATTGCCCAGAGTTCACCGCCGGGCAGTTCCAACAGCAGGTCTATCTCCGCGCCAGCGGCCGTGCGATAGTAGAAGGGCGATGTCCACGCGGGCGCGCATGTGATCAGCGTTTCGATGACGAAGCCCTCCCAGCTCGACCCAACGATGGGGTGATCATTGAGCGCGTCTCGCGTCGGGATCGCCAGCAATGCGTGAAGAACCCCGCTGTCGCGAACATAGATCTTCGGCGACTTGACCAGACGCTTGCCGAGATTGGCGTGATAGGGCTGCAGTCGCCGGACAAGAAGAAGATCGACCAGCAGGTCGATGTAACGTGAGACAGTCGGCGAGCTGACGCTAAGGCTTGTCGCCAGCCGCGAGGCATTGAGCTGCGTCCCCTGCGCGTGCGCCAGCATTGTCCACAGTCGGCGAAGCGTCTCAGCGGGTATGCGCGGCTCGAAAGCCGGAATGTCGCGCGTCAGGTAGGTCCTCAGGAAGTCGCGACGCCAGTCGAGGCTCTTGGCATCGCCGCGGGCGAGCAGGCTCTGCGGAAAACCGCCGCGCAACCAGAGTAAGTCCTGCTTAGCCTGTCCGGTCTCCGTGACATCGAGGGGGGAGAGTTCCCGATATGAAATGCGGCCAGCCAAGCTCTCCGACGACTGGCGCAAGAGGTCGACCGAGGCGGAACCGAGAATGAGGAATCGGCCAGTACGGCGGCCCTTGCGGCGCCCCTTGTCGATGAGGCCCCGGAGCGCTCGAAAGAGATCTGGGGCGTTCTGGATTTCGTCTAGGATCACGAGCTTGTCTTCGTGAGCCTGAAGATAGAGGACTGGATCAGCAAGTTTGTCGAGATCAGCTGGGTCCTGGAGGTCGAGATAGATGGATGGGCCTGCCGCCCCCAACTCCAGAGCAAGCGTGGTTTTGCCGACCTGCCGCGGACCAAGCAGGGCTACAGCAGCTTGCGCTTCGAGATCGGCGCGCACTTGAATTTCGATGCGGCGTTTCAACATCCATGCATATTTAATACGTTATGTTAAAATTGCAAGGATGTTTTCGTTGCGGCCGATCCGCACTACCTCAGCCCGCACCTTCGATGCAGGCGGACAAAACCTCGCCTGTCGTCTTCAGAAGGCGTTCGATCTCGGCCCCCGCTGGCGTGCCTACGGCTGCGGCCAATTCATCGAGCGTGGCACTGGCTTGCAAGGGCAAAGCCTTGTGATCGACCAGGTCTCGGATCTGTGCGGGCGTCGCCAAGGTGACGTCAGCGGCCAACTCGCCCACCACCACAAGCGTCGCCGCCGCCGCGTGTCCGATCGCCTTGGTCAACAGCGGCTTCGCCTCTTCGGGGAAGCCGCCAGCGGCCAGAACCCGCGCCATGCGCAGCGCACGCTCTGCTTGGTCACGAAGGGCTGCCGTCCGTGCTTTCAACGTATTGGCCGCGTCCTCCGCCTCCGTGTCGGCCAGCCCGGCCGCGCGGTGCAACACGCGAGAGGCCCCCTCCATGATCTGGATCATGCCGCTCGCCTGCAGCCGGCGCAGGGTGATCCAGGTCGCCCGGTCAATGATCTCGACCACCGGGCCGCTGCCGTCGACCGTTTCGAGCCGCTGCGTCTCGGCCTTGAGGGCGTCACGATCGAGTTCGAGCACGGCCAGCATCCGGACTCGGCCATCGCCGCCCTGGCGCGCCTCGACGAGCAACGCGCGCTCGCCGTAGCTTTTTTGCAGCTGCGCGGCAATCGCCTCCTCCGGCGGCACGATCCGCGGAGTGAAGGCGCTCGGCGCCACGGTCCCGGCCGCCTGCCCCGCAAGGGGACTCCCAAGTGGTCGCATCAGCGCCTGCATGCGCTCGATCATGGCGCCACGCCCGGAGGGCATCTTGAGCGCCGCGAGGTCGCCTTGGCCGTCGAGCACGCCGTCCGCCAGGGCTTGCTTGGCGCCGAGCAGATACACCATGCTATGTTCGATCGAATCCTCGCAGACGAGGTTGACGACCGTCACGCCGCGCATTTGTCCCTTGCGCCAGGCCCGCGCGATGCGCTGCTCGAGCTTGGCTGGATTCCACGGCAGGTCGACGTTCACAACGGCGCTCGCGACCTGCAGATTGAGGCCAACACTGCCGCTGTCGGTCAACAGGAACAGCCGGCAGGCGGGGTCCTGCTTGAAGCGCACGATCTCCGCGCGCCGGCGCTGCTGCGGCACCGAGCCGGTGTGACACGCCGCTTCGATCCCCATCTCGCCCGCCAGCTCGCGCACCATCTCCAGCATGCGCTCCCACTCGGAGAACACGATCACCTTGCGGTCCGGCTCCTCCAGCAGATCTCCGAGGATACGCTCCAGCTCCTCGAGCTTGGGACTGATGCGGCAGGCCGGATCGAGAATCGCCGGGGTGTCGCAGATCATCCGCATGCAGGCGAGCAGCATCTGTAGCCGCTCGAACTCCTTGGGCAGCAGCGGCCGGCGTTGCGCGATCGCGACGATGCGGGCGGCCTGGGCTTTGTATTCCTCATAGCGGGTCCGCTGCTCCTCCGCCATCGGCACGAAATAGTTCGTGACCGTGCGGCCCGGCAGCTCAGTCTCCACATCCGACTTGCGCCGCCGCAGCATCACCGGCGCGACCCGGTTGCGCAATTCAGCGAGGTTCTTGTAGTCAACCGGTCGACCGCGCTCGTCGAGATCATAGAACTCGCGGTTGAAACGAAACAGCGGGCCGACCAGCTCCGGATCGAGGTACTGGACGATGGAGTAGAGCTCGTCGATGCGGTTTTCGAGCGGTGTGCCGGTCAGCACGAAGGCATAGGGCGAGCGCAGTTGCTTCACGCACCGCGCCGTCTTGGTCTGCCAGTTCTTGATGCGCTGCGCCTCGTCGAGAATGACGACGGCGGGCGCCAGAATTTGATTGATGTCCTCGGCATCCACGAGCACCTGCTCGTAATTGACGACATTGAAGAAAACCGGCTTCCCATACGTGGCGAGGCGCTGCGCCCGCGGGCCGAAAATCGATTGGGCCGGCCGATCCGTAAAGTGCGCGATCTGCTCTTCCCACTCGGCCTTGAGCGAGGCCGGGCAGACCACGAGCACACGGGCAATGCCCTTGGCCCGGGCCAGCAGCTCGCAAGCGGCGATCGCCTGCACGGTCTTGCCGAGCCCCATCTCATCGGCCAGGAGCGCGCGTTCTCCAAAGGCCAAGTGCAGCATGCCCTCGCGCTGGTAGGGGAGGAGAGGTAACTTCACGAGGTCGAAGCTTGCCTTGCCGCGCTCGACCTCGCCGATGAACTTCGTGCGGGCCTTTATGCGCGACCGCTGGCGCTGCTCCCGTTCGATCCATGGGCCGAAATGACGGGAAACACGGATGCTGCGGCGCACGTGTGCGGGCGCCGATTGCCACGCAACCAGCAGGGCGGCAACCTTGCCAGGATTGGCGTCGAGCTCTCCGTCGGACTTCAGGAACGGACGGAGCCAGTCGCGCATCATGCCGGAGGCGTGTCTTCGACGCGACCGCGCACCGACAAGGTAGGTGGGCCAAACGATTGTCGGACGCGCCGTGTCGCGGCGATCGAGAAAAATCTCCACGCGCGCGCTGCCTGCTAGGGAAGCCTCGTCGAAGGCCGCGGCACCCTGCCGGCGCAACGCCGCCATTGCACCTTCGACATGTTTGCAGGTGCCGAGGCCATTGACGCGGTAGTCGATGCAGCCGCAGGAGTTCATGTGCGCATCGAGGCTGCGGATCTCGACCTCGTAGGTGCTGCCGCTCTCCGAGCGGATGCGAAACGTGCCGAAGAACGGCTGCTTGGGCTCCAGCGCCTCGGTCGCGGTAATTTCCGTGCGCCCGCGCCAGCGGCGCAGCGCGATTTCTTGCTCGTCGGTGGTGCTCCAGCCTTGCGCCTGTGGCGGCCGATCCAAGACGGCGCGCGCACGCGCCTTCTTGCTGGCGCCACGCCGTTTCGATGCCTCTTGTGCCGGCGCGTCGGGTCCGGCCATCGCGTGCGAATCCTTCAGCATGGATGGACGGTAGGCTGCGCGGTCCAATTTGATCAATGACGCGGGGGTGGTATTCGAGCCCGTTTCCACATTTATTGCAGGTCAGGCTTCATGGCTGCCTGCTATAGGAGGAAGCTTGCCTCTCGCGATCGCCGAAACCAACGCGTATGTTGCTTCGCTTGGACGGAACCGGTCAGCCGAACAATGACAGCAAGTGAGAACAGAAACGAAATTGACGCCATTCGTCGGCAACTCGCCGCGCTCGACGTCGAGCGCCAAGGCCTCGAATACCGCCTTCGTGAACTCGAGCAACCGCGGAACGCGACGGCTCCGGTTCCTCAGCCAGCTGTTGCGCAAGAGTCGGCAGTCACGAATGCTTCGCCCGCCGCGGACAAGATTGCCCTCTTCCGCCGCCTCTTCGGCGGTCGCACTGATGTATTCCCGGCCCGATGGGATAACCCCAAGACCGGGCGCTCAGGTTACGCTCCGGCCTGCGCCAACGAATGGGTGCGGGGCGTATGCGGCAAGCCGCAGGTCAAGTGCGGCGACTGCCCGAACAAGGCGTTCATCCCGGTGACGGGCGAGGTCATCGAATGCCATCTTCGCGGCGAGGACCGCGTTCGGCCCAACAGTCGAGGCAAAGACTTCGTCGCCGGGGTCTATCCCTTGTTCTTCGACGACACCTGCAGCTTCCTGGCCGTCGATTTCGATGATGAGAATTGGTCAACCGATGCTCAAGCGTTCATCGCAACCTGCCGCGAGTCCGATGTGCCGGCCGCGCTGGAGCGGTCACGTTCCGGTAACGGCGGCCACGTCTGGCTGTTCTTCTCCGAGCCCGTCGCGGCATCGGACGCCCGTCTTCTCGGGACGCTGCTGTTGACGCGGACAATGAACCGGCGACCCGAGATCGGTTTCAAGTCCTACGATCGGCTGTTCCCGAGCCAGGACACAATGCCGAGTGGCGGCTTCGGAAACTTGATCGCACTGCCGTTGCAGCGCCATGCGCGGGAGAATGGGAACAGCGTCTTCATCGACGATGATCTACGACCCTACGAAGATCAGTGGGCGTTCCTCTCCAGTCAGCGCCAGCTGTCTCATGGTGAGGTTTCTGCCGTGATAGCGAAAGTCGAAGCAGAAATGCCGGGTGGTGCAACAGGCGTCCGACTGCCCGTCGACAACGAGAATGCCGACGAGCCGTGGAAGATGACGCCGTCGCGGCGACGCCAGGGGCAGCCCACCAAGGAGCCAATGCCCAAAAAAATCGACGTCGTGCTTGGCGACCAAGTCTATGTCGATCGGACCGGCATGCCTTCGTCCATGGTGGCTCAGTTAGTGCGGATTGCAGCATTCCAGAACCCGGAATTCTATCGTGCCCAAGCCATGCGCCTTCCAACTTTTGGCAAGCCGCGCATCATCTCTTGTGCCGAGCTTCATCCGCGCCACGTCGGTCTGCCTCGTGGCTGCCTCGATGAAGCCATCGAGCTGCTCAGGTTGAATGGAGCGACCGCGCAATTCAAAGACGAACGCAATGCCGGTCAACCGCTCGATCTCAAATTTCTCGGAACTCTGCACAAAGTGCAGGCAGCTGCTGTCGCCGCGATCGAGCCCCACGACTATGGTGTGCTGGCAGCCACGACGGCGTTCGGCAAGACGGTGGTTGGCGCGAGGATGATCGCGGCGCGCGGGGTCAACACGCTCGTTCTCGTCCATCGCCGCCAACTCGTCGACCAGTGGCGCGAGCGATTGCAATCGTTCCTGTCGGTGCAGGCGGTCGACATCGGCACCATCGGCGGCGGCAAACGCAAACCGACCGGCCGGATCGACATCGCTCTGATCCAAAGCCTTGTGCGCAATGGGGAGGTGAGCGACCTGGTCGCAGACTACGGCCACCTGATCGTCGACGAGTGTCATCATCTGTCGGCTGTCAGCTTCGAGCTGGTCGCGAGGCGGACCAAGGCGCGCTACGTGCTCGGGCTGTCGGCAACGGTTGCCCGCAAAGACGGCCATCACCCGATCATCTTCATGCAGTGTGGGCCGGTACGCTACCGGGTGGACGCAAAATCGCAGGCCGCCACACGGTCGTTCAGTCACAAGGTCCGCCTGCGTGAGACTGGTTTCCGACTCCGCCCTGATCAGGAAGCACAAGGGCAGACTCAGATGACGGCGCTCTATGCCGCGCTGGCTCAGGACGAGAAACGGAATGATCTGATTTTTGACGACGTGATGCTCAGCCTGCAGGCCGGGCGCCGGCCGGTTATCCTGACCGAACGGCGCGACCATCTCGAGTATTTCCGGACGCGGCTCGAGAAATTCACGCGCCATCTGGTTGTCCTCTACGGTGGCATGAATGCGACCGAGCGGCGGACGGCAGAGGAAGGCTTGAAACGACCCGACACCGAAGAACGTCTCGTGCTGGCGACCGGCCGCTATCTCGGCGAAGGCTTCGACGATGCCTCCCTCGACACGCTGTTCCTGACCATGCCGATTTCGTGGAAGGGGACGCTTGCCCAATATGTCGGCCGTCTCCATCGCGAGCATCACGCCAAGCGCGAGGTCATCGTCTACGACTATGTCGACTCTGGCGTCGGGATGTTGGCTCGCATGGCGTTGAAGCGGCAGTCGGGCTACCGCAGCCTTGGATATGAAGTGGCGGTTAAGTGACGATTGGCGGGCGTGGGGTGATTGCGGGGCCAAGGTGCACCCTGATTTGAACCAACGACCTTCAGGTGTATGAGTTTTCGTTTGGGTGGGTTTTGTAGGTTTTCGTAGCACCGCAATAGACAATTAATACCTCATTAAATCAGATAGTTATAGGCAAATCGACATCCAAAGTGATACTTTGCTGACCAGTGTAATCTGTGCAGTTCTGGGACCCCAGTGGGACCCCAGAAGGCAGGAGACGACTCCATGGCCAGCCGAAAATTGACGACGCGGTTCGTCGAAACGATCGCGGTTCCTGCCGGGCAGGATCGTATGTCGATCCCGGACGCCGCTGTCGAGGGGCTCGAGCTCGAGCTTCGTGTGTCGCCGAACGGGGCAAAGACCTGGGCTTTTCGCTACCGGCGGACGAGTGACGGGGCACGTCGGCGCGTGACGATCGGGCGGTTCCCCGACAAGTCGCTCGACGACGCCAGACAGCGAGCCTGGGAATTGCGGGCTGTGGTCGGACGGGGCGCCGACCCCGCCGCGGGTCTGCAAGAGATCAAGGCAGCGCCAACGTTTCGCGAACTGGCGGCCGATTGGCAAACCCACTACGCGGAATACAATCGTAGTCCAAAGGTGCGCAA
>JANOKZ010000139.1:0-3833 GCA_031419515.1 Hyphomicrobium sp. | reverse complement strand
CGGCGGCGCCATGCCTTGGGGAACGGCGCGGTTCAAGTATCCATAGACTTCGGACTTCAAGCGCCCGACATCGACCTGACTGGCAAAGAGCACGTCGGCTGCGTCGGGGTCGTCGCACAACGAGGCAAGAAGATGCTCAAGTGACACCTCGCCCGCGCCCGATGCCCGCGCACCATCAAAAGCGCGCGCCAAGGTCGCGGCCAAGGCCTGCGACATCGGCATTTGGCTGAGCTCCATGGCCGGCAGGCCCGTCATACTTCGATCCCCGCACGCGTCAAAAGCATCCAATCAAGCCCAGGCGGCGGCGCCACCCAGAAGTCAAAACTAGACTATCCTGCACCGCATGGCACCCCACACTGCGCGGAAAGCTGTGAAACCCTCAAAATAGGCGGTCTAGTGCCCGATTGTGCTGGAAATCCGTTGAGACGGCGGCAACAGCCGATATAAGAGCCGGAGTTCCGCTTCTCCCCCTGCCAAAGCGGCACCGATTAGCTGATTTCTCGACCGAGGGACGCCCGTGAAAACGCCGAAAGACACCGACCAAAAGGATGCCCCCGAAGGCGACGACGCGCCAACCGCACACCTCCAGGCGCGTATTCTGGCGGAGGCTATTCCCCATCTCATCCGCTATGACGAGCAAACTGTTGTCGTCAAGTTCGGCGGCAATGCCATGGGCGATCAGGCGCTGGCCGACGCGTTCGCCAAAGACATCGTCTATCTCAAGCAGTCCGGCATCAACCCCATTGTGGTACATGGCGGCGGGCCGCAGATCGCGAACCTGCTGAAGCGCCTCGACATCAAGTCCGATTTCGTGCACGGCCTGCGCGTCACCGACAAGGCAACCGTCGAAGTCGTTGAAATGGTGCTTTCCGGCAAGATTAACAAGGAAATCGTCTCGGCCATCAATCGCCAGGGCGGCAAAGCCGTTGGCATCTCGGGCAAAGACGCCAACCTGATGATTGCCAAGAAGATCACCGAAATGCCAGACCCGCAGACCAACAAGATGGAAGCGGTCGATCTCGGCTACGTCGGCGATCCGGTTGAAGTGAACCCGCACATCGTGGAAGTGATCTCGAAATCCGATCTCATCCCCGTTATCGCACCCGTTGGCATCAGCCGCGAAGGCGAGACGTTGAATATCAACGCCGATAGTTTCGCGTCCGCGCTCGCCGCCCGCATGCAGGCCAAGCGCCTCCTGCTGCTGACGGACGTTTCCGGCGTTCTCGACAAGGACAAGAAGCTCTTGTCGCGGCTAACGACCGACGAAGCACGTGCGCTGATCAAGGACGGCACGATCTCAGGCGGCATGATCCCGAAAATCGAAGGCTGCATCGAAGTTGTCGAAGCCGGCGTCGAAGCTGTCGTCATCATTGATGGCCGTGTGCCGCACTGCGTGCTTCTTGAACTCTTCACCGAACACGGCGTCGGCACACTGGTCAGCCGCCCAGAGCGCAAGAAGGCCAAGTGAGCATGGCGGTGGCCAAAACAGCCAAAGTAGCGCCCACCCAGCCGGGCCCCGTAACGGTGCGCGGTTTCGCCGAAGTCGATACCTGGATTTTCGACCTCGACAACACGCTCTACCCTTCGTCCTGCAACCTCTTCGCCCAGGTCGATCACCGCATGGGCGCGTTCATCGCCAAGTCGCTTGGCGTTCCTTACGAACACGCACGCCATTTGCAAAAGGCGTATTACCGCCAGTTCGGCACGACGCTCGCCGGACTGATGCAGGTGCACAAAATGGCGCCAGAGCCGTTTCTCGAGTACGTGCACGACATCGATCTCTCGGTCGTGCCTAAACTTCCGGACCTCGAATTGGCGATTGGCCAGCTACCGGGCCGGCGCTTGATTTTCACCAACGGATCGCGCCGCCATGCCGAAAATGTGGCTGACAAAATCGGCGTCCTACATCTCTTCGATGGCATCTGCGACATTGCCGAACTCGAATTCGTGCCGAAGCCCAAGCGCGACGCTTTCGACCGCATGATTCGATTGCACGGTGTTGATGCCGCACGCGCCGCGATGTTTGAAGATATGCCCCACAATTTGGAAGTTCCGCACGTGCTCGGCATGACGACCGTTCTCGTCAAGTCTGACTACATCGATCATCCGGCACAGCTCAAGATGCGCGACTGGCGCGAACTTCCCGAACACGTTCATCATCTGACCGAAAATATCACGCAATTCATCGCGACGAACATTTTAACGCGCGCAAAGTGAGCGGACACACATGCTCAACAGTATCTTTGATTTTAAGATTCTCGGAGTGCCTCTAGCGTTTCTGTGGACGTCGCTGATCATCGAGCTCACGCCCGGGCCAAACATGACGTATTTGGCGGTGCTGAGTGCTACAGAAGGCCGCCGCGCGGGCATCAACGCAGTTGCCGGTGTCGCAACGGGCCTTGCGATCATCGGCATCGCGGCGGCGTTTGGCCTCGCTGTCTTGATTTCGGAGTCAGCCCTGCTCTATGCAACGCTTCGCTGGGCCGGTGTCGCGTATCTGTTATGGCTCGCCTATGAAACTTGGGCCGGCACCGACGGTCACCCTTCGGACACCCGAACTCACACTCTGGACGGCTGGAAACATTTCAGAAGCGGGCTGATTACCAACCTGCTCAATCCGAAGGCCGCCGTCTTTTACATTGCCGTGCTGCCAATGTTTGTCGCGCCACAGCGCCCCGTTCTTCCGCAAACACTGGCATTAACTTTTGCCTATGTCGCCGTTGCGACGCTTGTGCATGCTGCTATCGCAACGCTTGCTGCCGCCGCACGGCCGATCCTAGAAAATGATGCAAAGATTGAAACGATCCGGCATATCATGGCGTATTCAATAGTAGCCGTAGCTCTTTGGGTCGTTTGGTCCACTGGACGCCCCGCTTCGTAGGCCCCCTAATCGCAAGCTGATAGCAACCTACGGCAAGTATGTTATTAAGAACGGCTCGCGCGCAATTTGGAACTTCCCTCGCCTATGCAGACGTCGCAGGAAATCAGCAGCTTATTGGCCAGCGTGGCGCGCAAGGACCGCGCCGCGTTCGCCGCTGTTTACCAAGCGACCTCCGCGAAACTTTACGGGATCGTGCTCCGTATCTTGAAGCGGCGGGATATCGCCGACGAGGTGCTGCAAGAGGTTTACGTGAGAATCTGGGAACGAGCTGCCGATTTTGATCCAAAAATGGCCTCGCCCATTACCTGGATGGCAACCATTGCCCGCAACCGGGCCCTCGACGAAGTGCGGCGTAAAAAGCCGGATTCCATCGAAGACCACCCCGAGCTTCTTGATGTCGCCTCCGGAGAGGAACTGGCGATTGATGGAATCCTGCGCGGGGAAGACGGCAAGCGCCTGTATGATTGTCTGTCGCGCCTTGAACCGGATCGCGCACAAATGATCGTTCTTGCCTATTGTGAGGGTCTGAGCCGCGATGATCTCGGTGCTCGTTACGGTCAGCCTGTGAATACCATTAAGACGTGGCTTAGGAGATCGCTTCAACAATTGAGGACTTGTCTCAGTCTATGACCGGCGCGGATGACATTGATGGCCTGGCTGCCGAGTATGTGCTCGGCACACTCGACGCGGCCGAGCGCGCAACTGTTTCCGCGCGCCGCCAGCGCGATCCTGAGCTCGACGCAGCCATTAAATCGTGGGAACGCCGCTTGGCGCCGCTCAATGAAGCCGTCCCTGACGTCGCCGCTCCCTCGAGCGTTTGGCAGAAGGTTGAAGCGCGGATAACGGGTGCGCCACGAGGCGCAAATGGCGGCGCGGAAGTCATTGATCTCAAGCGCCGCTTGAGCCTCTGGCGCACCTCTGCAATTGCTGCTTCTGCCATCGCAGCTTCGTT
>JANOKZ010000138.1:0-12795 GCA_031419515.1 Hyphomicrobium sp. | reverse complement strand
CTGGGTCGAGCATCGTAACGCCAACCCAAAGCCATTCCAATGGACCGCCAAATCCAGCACACTCATTGGCAAGCACCGCCGCGCCAGGAAAGCGCTGGCTTCACTCGGCGGGGGATGCGAATGAATGAGTCAGAACACTAGCAATACGCGGCGCGCATCAAAATGGATCGTCGGACTATCGTTCGAGGTGTTGGACACGGTATGTATTCACGCCAGCCGGGCGGCCGGACGGAGTTTGGACGATGGGACTAGCCGAAATTGCAATTATGCTCGCCGCTTTGGTGGTGGCGGCAACTCTGGCGCGCCTCATGGGCATTGCGGCTGTGCTTGGCTATGTGGCCGCCGGAATTCTCCTTGGGCCCTTCAGCCTCGGCGTCGTCTTTACGGCCCATGACGCTCAGGAAATTCGCGAGGTTGCCGAGTTCGGTGTCGTGCTTCTTCTGTTCTTGATCGGACTTGAGCTCCGCCCAAAGCGCTTGTGGGCAATGAGGCAGGCGATTTTTGGCGCTGGTACGGCGCAGGTGGTGCTGACAGCCGTCGTACTCGGGGCCGCTGCTATCGTCTTCGGGTTCAATTGGAAGTCGGCACTTTTTGCAGGTGCCGCTTTGGCATTGTCTTCCACGGCCTTCGCGCTTCAAGTTTTGGAAGAGAACAAGGAACTTGCCACGCGCCACGGCCGGATCGGGTTTGCAGTACTTCTATTTCAAGATCTTGCGGCAATCCCGCTGATTGCGCTTGCACCATTCTTTGCCGTATCGGCAGCAACTGCAACAGCCGAGATCGACTATCTTGCATTTGGCAAAGCGCTGGCAACCATTGCGGCGGTCGTCGTCGTTGGCCGCTACGCGCTCGATTTTTTGCTGCGAATCGTGGCGCTATCGAAAGTCAAAGAAGCCATGACGGCCGCGGCGCTGCTCACTGTCGTTGGCGTCACGCTCGTGATGCAGCAGGTTGGCCTGTCGGCGTCGCTCGGCGCATTTCTTGCGGGCGCACTTCTGGCCGAGAGCAGCTACAGGCATCAACTCGAAGCCGATATCGCGCCGATCGAAGGCTTGCTCCTTGGCATGTTCTTTACGGCAATTGGCATGTCGCTCAATCTCAAATTGTTGCTCTCACAGCCTGTCCTCATTTTTGCGCTGGCCATAGCTCTGATGCTCATTAAGGCGGTTATTCTCTTTGGAATCGGGCGCTGGCAAGGGCTTGATACAGGGCCGTCGCGACGTCTCGCGTTGGCGCTGGCACAGGGTGGCGAATTTGCGTTTGTGCTTCTGTCAGTCGGGCAAGCAAGCGGAGTTCTTGGCAAAAATCCTGCAGAATTGCTCGCCGTGATCGTCACGCTTTCGATGGCCTTGACGCCGTTCCTCTTGATGCTGGAGCGCAAGATTTTTCCGGCCCAATTGGGTGCCCCAAAAGCTTTTGATGCCATGCCCGATCACGATGCACATGTGGTCATTGCCGGCTTCGGGCGTTTTGGTCAGATTGTAGCGCGTGTTTTACGTGCCAAAGGCATCGCATTCACGGCGCTAGATATCTCAGCCGAACAAATCGAGACGGTGAAGGCGTTCGGCAGCAAGGCGTTCTTTGGCGATGCCAGCCGGCCGGAAGTCTTGGATGCAGCACAAACCGGCAAGGCGAGGGCGTTCGTCTTGGCGATTGACGATATCGAAGCGTCCATCAGGACGGCTGAAATTGTGAAGGCCCGTTTTCCTGATGTGCCAATCTATGCCCGCGCGCGCAATCGCACCCATGCCCACCGCCTGCTCGATCTCGGCATCACGGCAATACAACGCGAGACGTTCTTGTCATCGCTCGAAATGACCCGCCAAGTTCTTCTGCAGCTTGGGTACTCAGACCGGGTTGCCTCGCGCGCCATACAAACGTTCCGCACGCACGACGAGCGCCGCCTCGTTGAGGATTACAAAATCTCCTCTGACACCGACAAACTGCGGGAGAAGACCTTGAGTGATCGCTTGCGTCTTGAAAGACTATTTGCCGAAGACGCGGCTGAGGAGGCACGGCAGGCGCAAAGCGAGCCCCGTTAATCGGACGCGATAGAGGAAGTGAAGCAAAGAATTTGTGCCGCTTTGACAGCCAAATAGCCGGTGCATAGCCGGTGCTGGGCCCCCGCATAATCTATGGGGTGGCAATTTGCTGTTCAACAAGGGTCTCGCAGGCATAGACGGCGCTGAAAACCCCCGTTAAATGTGCCCTCAATCGTTGCAACTGGGCGCGGCTGGCCGCGCTCTGAAACCCGGGTTTTTCACATAATGAGTAAGTCGGAAACGAAGACGCCACCCGCGACGGCGGCGAGTCTCAAGGATATGGCCAATGCCATCAGGGCCCTCTCCATGGATGGGGTTCAACAGGCCAACTCAGGCCATCCGGGAATGCCCATGGGCATGGCGGACGTTGCTACTGTTCTCTTCACGGAAGCCTTGAGTTTCGATGCGAGCGATCCTGCGTGGCCCAATCGCGATCGTTTCGTCTTGTCGGCTGGCCACGGCTCCATGCTGCTCTACTCACTTCTCCATCTCACCGGGTACCCCGGCATGACGATGGAGGAGTTGCGTAACTTCCGTCAACTTGGCGCGAAGACGGCCGGTCATCCGGAATACGGTCATGCGGAAGGAATAGAAACAACGACTGGCCCGCTCGGGCAGGGTCTCGGCAATGCCGTCGGCATGGCCATTTCGGAGCGCTTGTTGGCCGCGCGCGTTGGGCACGATCTCATTGATCACAATATCTACGCCATCGCTGGCGACGGCTGCCTCATGGAAGGGATCAGCCATGAAGCGATCTCGCTCGCGGGACACTTGAAGCTCGGCAAGCTCATCGTGTTCTGGGACGACAATTCGATTTCGATCGATGGCGCAACCAGTCTTTCCGTGTCCGACGACCAGGTGAAGCGTTTCGAAGCCTCGGGCTGGAATACCGTCCGCGTTGACGGTCATGACACGAAGGCGATTTTAGCCGCGCTTAAAAAGGCCAAAGCAGATCCGTCGAAGCCATGGCTCATCGCCTGCAAGACCATCATCGGCTTTGGTGCTCCGACCAAGCAAGGCAAGTCCTCGACACACGGCGAGCCGCTTGGCGCGGAAGAAATTAAGGGCGCACGCGAAAAGCTCGGCTGGCCTTATCCGGCGTTCGAAGTGCCGGAACATATTCTCAACGCTTGGCGCGCGGCGGGCAGCCGGGGCGCAAAAGGAAATGCTGAATGGAAGAAGCAACTCGCCAAGGCCGATGCGCCCGCAAAGGTGCTCATCAGCGGCCGCGACGCAGCAGTCGCAGCAAGGGATGCGTTTGCGGAAGCAAAGGCTGCATTTGCAGCGGACACCACTAAGCGCGCGACGCGCGTGTGGTCTCAGATGACGCTCGAACGGATTGTTCCGGCGCTGCCGGAATTGCTCGGCGGTTCGGCGGATCTGACGCCTTCCAACGGCACGCGCACCAAACATCACTCATCCATTACGCCCGATGATTTTGCCGCGAACTATCTGCATTACGGGGTGCGCGAGCACGGTATGGCCGCCGCCATGAACGGTATCGCGCTCAGCGGATCGTTTATCCCATATGGCGCGACGTTCCTCGTTTTCACCGACTATTGCCGCCCCTCGATCCGTCTGTCGGCCCTCATGAAGCAGCGGGTCATATATGTCATGACGCACGATTCAATCGGCCTTGGCGAAGATGGACCAACGCATCAGCCGGTCGAGCACATCGCTTCGCTGCGCGCCATGCCAAACGTCAACGTGTTTCGACCGTGCGACGGCGTTGAGACGGCAGAATGCTGGGAGTTGGCGTTGCAGGATACCGATACGCCGTCGATCTTAGCACTCTCGCGCCAGGCCGTGCCGAACCTGCGCACCGCGCCGGGAAATGAGAATTTGTCAGGGAAAGGCGCCTACGTGCTGCAGGACCCGGGCAAGACGCGCGATGTGACGCTGATCTCGACGGGCTCGGAAGTGGGCCTTGCCGTTGAAGCTGCAGATGCGCTGAGAAAAGATGGTTTGAAGGTCGCGGTCGTGTCCATGCCGTCGTTCGAATATTTCGCGCAGCAAGACGAAGCCTACCAGATGACGGTTCTGGGCGAGGCGCCGCGTGTTGCAGTGGAGGCGGGTGTCGCGCAGTGCTGGCATCAGTGGTTGCGCAAGAAAGACGCGTTCGTTGGCTTATCCGATTTTGGTGCATCGGCACCTGCCGGTAAACTGTTCCAGCATTTCGGATTGACGAAGGACGCGGTTGTTGCCGCGAGCCTGCGCGTCATCAAGGACAACAACGCTTAAAGCGTTCAGAGCCTGAAACCTTTCAGAACCTGAAATCGTATCCTCTCCCGCATGTGAAGTGGACCGTCCATGAACCTCGACAAACTCAAGACCACGCAGGGCATCGACGTTAAAGGTAAGCGCGTGCTCGTGCGCGCGGATCTCAATGTGCCTGTAAAGAACGGCAAGGTGACGGATGCGACGCGGCTTGAGCGTTTGGTGCCGGGGCTGAAAGATCTGGCAAGCCGGGGCGCAAAAGTTATCGTCATTTCTCATTTCGGCCGGCCGAAGGGCGGACCTGAGCCAGAGTTCACTCTGAAGCCCGTTGCCGATGCGCTCGGTCAGTTGATCGGGAAGCGGATCGCGTTTGGCGCCGATTGTATAGGACCTGCAGCCGCATCTACAGTCGGGGCGTTGAAGGACGGCGATATTGCCGTGCTCGAAAACCTGCGCTTTCATAAGGGCGAAGAGGAGAACGATCCCGCGTTTGCCGCCGAACTCGCCAAACTGGGTGACATCTTCGTTGGTGACGCATTTTCATGTGCCCATCGCGCGCATGCGTCAACCGAAGGCCTAACGCATCACCTGCCGTCCTATGCCGGGCCATTGTTGATGGAAGAAATCAACGCGCTGCGTACAGCCCTTGAAAAACCGCAACGGCCGACGGCTGCCATTGTTGGCGGCATGAAGGTCTCAACCAAAATCCCCGTTCTGACAAACTTGGTCGCTAAGGTTGACAAGCTCATTATCGGCGGCGGCATGGCGAACACGTTTCTGCAGTCGATGGGCAAGATGGTCGGGCAGTCGTTTGCAGAACCAGAATTTCATTCCCTCGCGCGTGAAATCATGGCGGAAGCCAAGCAAAAGGGCTGTGAACTCATCCTGCCGCTTGATGCGGTCGTGGCGGACGAATTCGCCGAGGATGTCGAAACCAAGATCGTCAGCATCCACAAAGTGCCGATCGACAAAATGATTTTGGACGTCGGGCCTGAAAGCGTTGCCAATGTCGCCAAGATTTTGGAAGGATGCAAAACCGTGCTGTGGAACGGTCCTATGGGCGCGTTCGAGATTGCACAATTCGCGCAGGGCACTTTCCAGCTTGCTCGTCAGGTCGCTAGCTTGACCAAGGCTGGCAAACTCGTCTCCGTAGCGGGTGGCGGCGACACGGTTGCAGCATTGAATGGGGCGGGCGCGGCGCAGGATTTCACTTACGTCTCGACGGCGGGCGGCGCGTTTCTTGAGTGGCTTGAAGGCGTCGAATTGCCAGGTATCGTTGCGTTGACGCGTTGACGCGTTGACGCGCGGGCTGGGCCAACACGGTTTGACTTGATTAAGTTTGATCGAGGGAGTGTGCTGCCGGTCCTTACATTTATTTTGGTGCGGCCGCGCTTTGAGGCTAAGTTTCGCCAATGACGCAACCCCGCCCCATTGCGCTGACGATTGCCGGCTCCGACCCCTCCGGTGGCGCTGGCATTCAAGCCGATCTCAAAACATTCACGGTACTTGGCGCGTATGGTGCAAGCGTTATCACCGCATTGACTGCGCAGAATACGCTGGGCGTCACGGGCGTACATAAAGTTCCGGCAAACTTCATCGCCGCTCAGTTTGATGCCGTGACGAGCGATCTTACTATTGCCGCCACTAAAACCGGAATGCTCGGCGACGCGGAAACGGTGCGCACGGTTGCGCGCCTCTTAGCGGGTGCCAAGTTGAAACCACTCGTCGTCGATCCTGTGATGGTCGCAACAAGCGGCGACGTCTTGCTGGCCCCCGATGCGATTGCAGCCGTGCGTTCCCTCATGCTGCCGCTCGCATTTCTCATAACGCCCAATCTTCCTGAAGCGGCGAAATTGCTTAATCAGCCTATTGCGGCGACGGACGAGGATGGCGAACGCCAAGCTCGAGAGCTTCTGAATTTCGGATGCGGGGCAGTTTTGTTGAAAGGCGGCCATGGGGAAGGCGCGGAGTCGGTCGATTATTTAGTGAGCCGCGCGGGAACCATTAGGCTGTCCAAGCCACGCATCGCAACGCGAAACACGCATGGCACTGGCTGCACACTTGCGGCCGCGGTAACGGCCGGGCTGGCACACGGCATGACGCTCGAAGACGCGGTACACCGGGCCAAAGATTTCGTTTGGGGAGCGCTTAAGGCCGGCGCGAATTTGCAGGTTGGCGGCGGTACGGGTCCTGTCGATCACCTGTTCGAAATCCTACCGCACTGCGGAATAAAATAAGAATTCCCGTAACGAGCGGGTTTGATGCCGGCAACATGTTGCGGTGCTGCACCAACACTGCATTTTGTACTTATGAATCGCGCACAACGCTTGTCAGCGGCGATGCGATTTGGCACTTATCCGCTCGATCGGCGGCGAACTTAGCCGCAACGTGCTCCGGGGGGAGTGTCAAGCTCGTTTTGAGGGGACTTTGAGCTGAGCTTGGCAAAAACCGGTCCGTCGCAGAGACGGGCCGGTTTTTTTATTTCCAACACGTGCGTCGTCTAATCCAGGCAGCGTTGCTGAGCGGGCACAAGGTTGAAGTTTCTGTGGCAAACCAGCCGTTTCGCGCATTCCTAAGTTGAGTGTGCGGCTCATAGATAGTTACACTTAGATTCAGAAAATACACAAGACGAGGGGGGGACCGCGCGGAGTGGTCCGGGGGCAGAGATGGCAAGATCATTTGGTTCGCTAACTGGCAAGACGCTTTGGACAGCGACGGCCTTTGCAGCGGTTGCTGTAACAGCAACATCGGCGTTTGCCGGCGGGTTCGCTGTTCGCGAACAGTCAGCCTCACTCATGGGGGCGGCATTCGCGGGCGCTGCTGCGGGCGGCGATTTGAGTTCTGCTTTCTGGAACCCGGCCGCATTCGGCATTGCCGAAAATGGGCTGACCACGCAGAGCGCCTACTCGGCGATTTTTGCCGATACCGAATTGTCGAATGCAACCACGTCGTTTGGGCCAATTGGCGGTGCCACATCAACCACGATCGATAAAATAGGCGTGCTATCTGCGAGCTATGCCGCGTATCGCTTGAGTGACAAAATGGTGTTTGGCCTGTCGATCAACTCGCCATTCGGTTTGGCGACCGAGCCAGATAACGAGAATTGGACAGGTCGCGTTCACAGCCGCGAAGCTGAGATGCTCACCATCAACGCTGCGCCGACGCTTGTGTACGAGGTCTCGCCAGGTGTTCATGTTGCGGCTGGTATTCAGCTCGAGTACGCAAAATTGAAGCTTTGGTCGGCGGCAAGTCCGGTCATTCCGTCTCCCAGTTCTTCCATTAAAGTCGACGATACAATCGGCGTCGGCTTTACGGCTGGCATTCTTCTGAAGCCAGCTGAGGGAACAAGCGTCGGCCTTGGTTTCCGCTCCTCCATTGAGCATGACCTTGAAGGCAGCTTTAACAGCCCGACCGGCCTGACGTTGCCCGTAACGGCGACACTCGAAACGCCGGAAATGGTGACGTTCAGCATTAGCCAAGCCGTCTCGAACGCCATGCGCGTGATGGGCACGGTCGAGTGGAGCAACTGGAGTCGCGTAGACACGGTCCCCGTCGTTGGCCTGCCTGGCGCGGTCATCGACGCAAACTGGGACGATGGCTGGTTTGTGTCCGGCGGCATTGAATACGACTATATGCCGGGCCTCACACTGCGCGGCGGCGTAGCTTACGAAAAATCGCCCATCCGCGAACCAGGCCAGCGTCTCGTCCAGTTGCCTGACAGCGACCGCATCTGGGTCGGCCTTGGCGCGAGCTACCGCTATTCCGAAGCGACGACACTGGATTTCAGTTATGCCCACGTCTTCTTTGAAGACGCGCACCTGACGCGCGGTGCACTTGGAATTCCGGCCTTTGTGTTGGATGCCGATGTTGAAAACAGCGCCAACATTATCTCGGTCGGTATGCGCACAC
Organism: Hyphomicrobium sp.; assembly: GCA_031419515.1. Taxonomy (GTDB): domain Bacteria; phylum Pseudomonadota; class Alphaproteobacteria; order Rhizobiales; family Hyphomicrobiaceae; genus Hyphomicrobium_B. The sequence goes on along the minus strand of JANOKZ010000138.1, from coordinate 4,627 downwards.
GCTGGTAATTCGAATTGTAATCTCAAAACAGAAAAGCCGGGCAAACAGCCCGGCTTTTTTATTGTGCGATCAACCGTTCGCGATAGTTCAGTGAGATCAGCGTGTCATCGCGCCAGCATCGACCATGCGCTCATGTTCGACGGTTTCAAGAACAGTATCGACCCGGCGCAGCGCTTCTGCGATGGCCTCAGCAAGAACGAGTGTGCGTTCGGAATGCGTGGCCTGTTCTTGGCTCAAAGTGTAGAGGTGCGCCGCATTGCGCGCGATCTCTTCGCATCCCTTGGGATCGAAGGGATTGGCCTGAAGCGACCAGGCAATTTCGTGCAGGTTCTCGGCTGCTTTCAGAATGGACTGCGTCGCGCCCTGACCGCCGGTTTGATAGGCCGCGCGCGAAGTTGGTTTTGCCAAAAGATTTTCGCGAACCGTATCGAGGTGTGACTTGAGTTCGGCGAGTTCGCCCTGCAATTGTCCTAGAAGCGCTGGCGGCTGACGCAAGGACGTCTGCAGCCGGTCTATGGCATCTTCAAGGAGAGCGCTATCAAGTCGCCGCGCCCGGCGGCCATACTCAGCCAGAAACCAGCGGCCGCGCGCGCTCTCAAGCAACGCTGCCTCAATGGCGCGGTACTCGTCGTCGGTTTCAGGAGTTTGCGCGTGTGAGAGCCGGTTCATAGCCGCCTATTATCCACAGAATTTCAAATTCATACGCGATTCGCACCCCAAGGTGACAAGTGTATTCGCCGTCTAGCCGTTACGAAGATGCCTCTGTGAGTCTTCGCGGTATCTATAGGCTTCAATAGAGTTGGCTAGAGGAAACCAATGACGGAGGGGAGCGCTGCGGCGCGGACATTCGGGTTCAAGGTAGCGCTGTTTTATGGCGCCATCTTTGTCATTTACGGCATGCACGTTCCGTTCACGCCCGTATGGCTCGATTGGCGGGGCCTCTCTGCGGCTGAAATCAGCACCGTGATGGCTGCGCCGTTTTTCCTGCGCCTGTTCGTAACGCCCGCCGTTGCGCTCGCAGCCGACCGCGCGGGATCGCATCGTACGTCTTTGATCGTGCTTGCGTGGATGGGCTTGATACTCGTTTTGCTGCTCAGTCAAGCCGCTTCGTTCTGGCCGATCCTGTTGCTCATCGTGCCGCTCATTATCTGCAACTCGACGATCATGCCGCTAACCGAGACGGTGGCTGTCAAGGGCGTGCGCGATGCGGGGCTCGATTACGGGCGCATGCGTCTTTGGGGTTCGCTGACGTTCGTCGCGGCAAGCTTCGCCGGTGGCCTAGCGATCGACCACTATGGAGCGGGCGCGGGTATATGGCTGGTGGCATTGGGCTGCGCCCTGACCGTGCTTGCTGCTCACTACTTGCCGCGCATCTCAACGAAGCAAGATTCTGCGGCGCCGTCACTGAGCCCACTCTGGCATGTCACAGAGCCACGGCTGCTGCTCGGCTCAAAACCTTTCGTTGCGTTTCTGTTTGCGGCTGGTCTTGTCCAGGCCGCGCACGCGACGCTGCTGACCTTTGGAACCCTCATTTGGCAAAAGCAGGGCATGAGCGCCGGGCTGTGCGGTGTTCTGTGGGCCATTGCAGTTTTTGCCGAGGTCGTACTGTTTGCCTTCTCGGGAAAGCTTATCGCCCGTTTTGGTGCCGCGCAGCTGCTTATTCTTGGCGCCGCGAGTTCGGTGCTGCGTTGGGCAATCATGGCTTTTGATCCTCCGCTCGGTGTACTCGTACCGCTGCAGATCTTGCACGCCTTCACCTATGGAGGGGCACATATCGGCGCCATCCATTTCATTCATCAGGCGGTGCCGGTTGGTATGCAGGGGAGTGCGCAGGCCCTTTACGCCACCATTGCCTCCGGCCTCGCCATGGGTATCGCCACGCTTATTGCCGGCTGGCTTTATGCGGGATACGGCGGCGGGTCCTATTGGGCCATGGCCGTAATCTCGCTTGTGGCTCTCATGGCCAGCATCGTTCTGCACCGGATCTGGGACCGCAAGCCCCTTCTCGAAGCCGCCACAACAACGGCTGCTGAAAACCCGTGCGCTTCCGCGCATTGACCAAATCTGTGGGCCGGGACATCGTCGGCCTCATGAGCATCACTGTCGCCGCCTTCTACAAATTTGTGACTATCGATGAGCCCGAGACATTGCGGGCCAGCGTCGAAGCGGCGTGTGTGCAGAACGGCATTCTGGGAACGATATTGGTCGCGAGTGAAGGCATCAACGCAACGATATCGGGGCGTGAGGAAGCCATCGCCTCCTTGCTGTTGTGGTTGCGCTCGGACCCGCGATTTAGCGTTCTTGCAGTCAAAATGTCATTTGCTGAAACGGAACCCTTCAAGCGCTTGAAAGTCAGGATCAAGCCGGAGATCGTCACGTTCGGCGTTCCCGGTATCAATCCGGCCGATCAGGCTGGAACCTACGTTGCGCCAGAGGCGTGGAACGCCCTCATTCGCGATCCGGACGTCCTCGTCATCGACACACGCAATGGCTACGAAGTTGCTATTGGAACGTTTGAAGGCGCCATCGACCCTAAGACGGACGCGTTCGGCGACTTCCCCGAATATGTGGCGCGCAATTTGGACCCCGCCCGCCACAAGCGCGTGGCGATGTTCTGCACCGGCGGCATCCGCTGCGAAAAAGCGTCCGCCTACCTCCTCACTCAGGGCTTTCCCGAGGTCTATCACCTCGAAGGCGGAATTCTAAAGTACCTCGAAACCGTGCCCGAAGAAGCGAGCCTGTGGCGCGGCGAATGTTTTGTTTTTGATGGCCGCGTTGCGCTTCAACATGGCGTTGAGGAAGGCACGCACGCCCATTGCGCAGTGTGCGGTTATCCGGTTGGGAAAGCGGTGGAGAAAGAGGCGAGCCAGCTGTCCCCGCAGTGTCCCAATTGCCGGGCACGCAACAGCGGCTGCAACGCGTAAACTCTTAACCCCAGAGTTCCGGCAGGGGTGGCGACATGATTCCAGATTGAATGACGATTGCGGGCGTGCGATCGCGCGCCAGAAGCAACGGTCCATCGAGATCGGTCCACGCCGCGCCTTGGGCCAGCAGCAAGGCGGGCGCCACCGCTAACGACGTCGCCACCATCGAGCCAATCATGATGCGAAAACCGTGCGCTTCTGCTTCGCGTTTCAACGCGAGTGCTTCGGTCAGTCCGCCCGACTTGTCGAGTTTGATGTTGATGGCATCGTACAGCCCTTGAAGCCGCGGCAAGTCAGCTCGCGTATGCACGCTCTCATCGGCACAAACGGGCACGACATGTTGGATGTGCCGGAGCGCTTCATCGGCACCTGCTGGCAGCGGTTGTTCGATGAGTTCGATGCCAGCGTCGGCTGCTGCAAACATGAGGGCCTCAAGATAGACTTCGCTCCAGGCTTCGTTGGCGTCAACAATTAGGCGTGCGTCGGGACGCGCCTCGCGCACGGCGGCCATACGCGCGGCATCGCCCGCGCCACCAAGCTTTAGTTTAAGGAGAGGAAGGCCCGGAACCGATGCTGCCTTCGCGGCCATGGCGCCGGGCGTGCCGAGGCTCAAGGTGTAGGCCGTCAGCACAGGTTCGAGGATATGAATACCCGCCAGTTTTGCAGCCGGTGTGCCGGAGCGCTTGGCCTCGAGATCCCACAGGGCGCAATCGATTGCGTTGCGCGCCGCGCCAGCTGGCAGCAAAGTTTGCAATTCGCTTCGGCTGGCGAAGGACCTTATTGCGTCGATCTGTTGGAGCGCGCTGTCGATGGTTTCATCGTAACGGCCATAGGGCACAGCTTCGCCACGGCCTTGGAATTCACCGTCGCGGAGTGTGACGCACAGAACGTCGGCGCTGGTTTTTGAGCCGCGGGAGATGGTGAATACTTCGCGCAGCGGCCAGCTTTCGCAGACAACGTCCAGCGTTAATGTGCCGAACTGGGAGCCGAAAGTACGCGGCACAGGAGGTGTCTCTATTTCAAGAGGTTCAATCCGGCGGCTAGATGGCGCGGCCTGCGGCGTGCGCCAGGAACAGATACACCCGGCCGGTGTCCGAGACGAGGTGAGTGTGTGCCAGCCGCCCGGTCGGATCGCGTCCGTCGGCTTCGCGAATTATGCCTTCGAAATCGGCGAGATAGCGTTGCACAGTCTGCGTGAGGTCTCTGTCCGACTTGATGCGGCGTGAGACTTCGTCAAACACAATGCGGGTTTCAGGCGAGTAGATGCTGCGCACCATGATATTGCGCTGCCCCGCCCGGAAGCGGTTCCAGATGGCAGATGCCGTCGCCGGATCGATCGAACGTGCGATCGATGCGACGTCAAGCCGGAATGGCGTGGATGAGGCTTGAACGTGTGCGTCATCGTCACTGGTTTCGTGAGAGGCACGCGCGAGAAGATCGCCAAGCGACCATCCTTCGCGTGTTTCAACAGTGGCGGGCCGCTGCGGCGCCGCGCGGCCGCGCGCCGCGTCGGGCTGTTGGATTGCGGGCGGAGGCGTGTTGTTGCGCAAAGCTGGAACGGGTGCGGCTTCCGGCGGCATGACATCGCGCTGTGCGGCGGTCCGGCTCGAAATCTGGGTCAGCTGATCGAGGGCCTTGAGCTGATCTTGCAGTGCGCGGCGCATGGCATCAGCTGTTTCGCGCGTGGCGGCGGGAAGCCTGGC
>JANOKZ010000137.1:0-4689 GCA_031419515.1 Hyphomicrobium sp. | reverse complement strand
GTCACGGACTCACGGCCAAATGCGATAGCCCTGCCGCCGGACCAAGTTGATCAAGGCTTCAAACTCGAAGTTATAGCGGTTGTACTCTATTGCCAGCAGCTGTGGCAGCATGGATCGTGGTATCGCCCGTAAGCCTGTCTGCGTATCCGACACTTCGAAGCCGAGCATGACATGAACTAAACGACGGGTCAGCGTATTGCCGATGCGGCTGCGGAGCGGCACGTTGGCGGAGAACTGCCGCACTCCGAGAACGGCCTTTTCTGTCTTTTGTCCAAGCTCGGCGACCGACAGTATATCGTCAACGAGATGCTGACCGTCCGCGTCGGCCGTCACGACGGTTCTGACCTCCGGCAAGTGATCGAGAACATAAGCAAAGGCTGTTTTTAGTGCGGCCCCCTTACCGCAGTTGCTGTCATGCACAAGCACCTTCACTGACGGAATACCCGCAAGCTTCTCGAACACGCCAGCGGAATCCGGATGGGTCGATCCGTCGTCAACCACAATCACCTTGGGCTGCGGCCGGTTATCGAGCTTAGAGCAAATGCCCTGGCAGATACTCAACAGCGTCGCGTCTGGTTGATAGGCTGGAATGATCACAACGTGCATGGTGCGACTTTTTTTGGATCGCCGATGGACGATGCAACTGCCGATAAAAAGTAGGCCCCTGTCGGCTGAAAGTCAAATACTGGCCAAAATCTCATCAAAGGAAGGATACGCACAGCCACCACCACCCCCCACTACACCTTCGCACTTGGCCTTGCCGAAACCGCCTCATACCAGCGCTGCATATTTTTACACTCGGGCGGAATTTGATAGTCCGTCCACTTGCCGAAATCGACCGCGCACAAGGCCGTTGCATCCGCGACCGTGTAGCGATGACCCGCCACGAACTCATTGTGCGCCAGCTGCGCGTCGAACTTGCGATAGAATCGGGCCAAGCGCTCTTTCGCGCGCACAACGAGTTCAGGCACTTGCCGGATCGGCTCGGCTGAACCCGGAAGCCCGCGATCCGCGAACGCTGCGTGCGTATTGCGAAACAGTTCGCTCGCTGCCAGCATGCCTTCTTCGTTCGCGCGCTTTTCCCACATCTCGACAATTGCCTTGTCCTTGGCGTCTGTCCCCATCAGCGGCGGATCGGGATAAAGCTCCTCGAAGTAACGGGCGATCGCCATGGCTTCGCCGATGAGCGTGCCATCGTCCAGCTCCAGCATCGGCACCATCGCGTGGGGATATTTCGCGATATACTCCGGCTTCAGCTTCAAATCCTCGCCGCCGACTTCCACGTAAGGAATATTCAAACCCTTCTCGGCCAGATAAATGTGCAGGCGCCGCGGGTTCGGCGCGATGTGCCAATCGTAGATTCTCATCGAAAGCTTCCTCTGTTCTGGCGTACCTTTACCGGCGCGCGCGTTCCCCATTCACAACACTACCCCACCCTGTCACCGTGTCGAGGCCCTTGGCGCCGGCAAAATTGGTGTCGTCGAGATCGGCGCCCGCGATATCAGCGCCGGTCAGATCGGCGCCTGAGAAATCGACGCGCGATAAGTCCGCGCCTTCGAAGCGAGCACCCCGCAAATCGGCGCCCGTAAAGCGCGAAAAAAGCAATACGGCGCTGCGAAAGTCCGCGCCTTCCAGCCGCGCGCCGGAAAAATCGCAACTCTTCAACACGTTCCGGTATGCGGTCGCGAGTGTCCCCTGCCCCGGCCTGCTCTCGAGCGGGTGGAAATCCGCGCCCGTCAAATCCGCACCGCGAAAATCGGCGCCCGATAATTCCGCCTGCACGCGAATGCCGCGCATCGTGGCGCCTGCAAACTTCGGCGCGTCGGCAAGCGAGGACGCCAAATCGGCGTAGATCGTCGGGCGGTAGATCGTCGCCCCGCTCAAATTTGCCCCTGAGAGGTTGGCGCGAATGAGAACCGCGCGATCAAGCCGCGCTTCGGTGAGATCCGTGCCCGACAAGTTGGCCGACGTCAGGTCCACGCCATAGAGATCGGCGCGCGCCAGCAGCGCACCTTTGAAGTCGAGACCGGCGAGATCGAGATAGGTCAGATCGCGCCCGGAAAAATCGGGCCGGGTGCCGGGCCCGGCCTTGTAGAGAACTTCGGTCACCTGCCGCGCCGTGAAATCGGCACCGGGCGATACCAGCCCTGATTGCTCGGTCAGAACGGGACCGGCCTCAAGCGGACCAGCGCAAAGGAGCCAAACCAGCCCCGTCAGAACATATTTTACGGCGTGCATCGCCTTAACCTTCTTCGTCCAGTTCCTGCCTCCGCAAACCCTATTGTGCCTCACCAGAGACCCCCGGGGAAAACTTTCCCGAAGAATATTTCGCCGTTTACCACCCTCAGAAAGATTTTTGAGCCATCGGCGCCATTGTGCGGGTGTGTGAGGCCGGTTAACTCTGGGCGACCAGAGGGGAACAATCGGGCCATGAGCAAATCACGCAAAGTCATCATCACGTGCGCCGTGACGGGTTCGATCCATACGCCCTCGATGTCGCCGCATCTCCCCGTGACGGCTGACGAGATCGCAACCGCCGCGATTGAAGCCGCTGAAGCCGGCGCCGCGGTCGTGCATCTTCACGCGCGCAACCCCAAGGATGGCCGCCCCGATCAATCGCCCGAGGCCTTCGCCCCGTTCCTCCAGGTGATCAAGCAGCGCTCGCGCGTCGTCATCAACATCACGACGGGCGGCGCACCAACGATGTCCATCGAAGAGCGCGTCAAGCCTGCGGCCCATTTCAAGCCCGAAGTCGCGTCCCTCAACATGGGGACGATGAATTTCGGACTGTTTCCCATGCTGGCGCGGCAAAAAGAATTCAAGCACGATTGGGAGCGTCCCTATCTCGAAGGCACGCGCGCGGGTTTTTTCAAGAACACATTCGCCGACATCGAGTATATCCTGACAACCTGCGCCGAGAACGGCACGCGCTTCGAGATCGAGTGTTACGACATCGGCCATCTCTACACGCTCGCGCACTTCGTCGACCGGGGCGTCGTCAAACCGCCGTTCTTCGTGCAATCGGTGTTTGGCATCCTCGGCGGCATCGCCGGACATCCGGAAGACGTGGCGCATATGAAGCGCACCGCCGACCGTCTGTTCGGAGACAACTACCGCTGGTCCGTCCTTGGCGCCGGTTCCAGCCAGATGCGCATCGCAGCCCAGGCCGCCAGCATGGGCGGCAACGTCCGCGTCGGCCTCGAAGACAGTTTGTGGGCCGGGCCCGGCCGTCTCGCCATGTCAAACGCCGAGCAAGTCAAAATCGTGCGCGGCATCTTGGAAGGCATGGGCCTTAGCATTGCCACACCCGAGGACGCGCGCGAGATCCTCCAGCTCAAAGGCGGCGATCAGGTCGGGTTTTAGAGACAAGCGCAGAATTGCATAGAAGTCTTTCATACAGACAGTCATCTCTGGCCGGGTGCCTCCCCTCCCCCTCGCGGGGAGGGGTTAGGGGTGGGGGGATCGCAGGGCGACAGGCGTCCGAGTTTGACCTAAGGGGGCTACTCATAAGATCACCGCAGTTTCGCTAGAACGTGCATACGTGGACATCCGCGCCAATTCATACAGTCTACTTCGATTTCTCACGCCTCGTGAGATCCTGATAAAAATGCGTCAAATCGAAACTGATTTACCGCCTCAGATGGACTCGAAGACCCGCGCGCTCCGAACGAACCGCCTCAAACCGGAAAGAGAAATGCGGGAGGCATCCTTGTTTTGCTTTGGGATTGAACAGAAGTTAGGCGTGACTGTTGAATTTTCACTTGTCGAGGATCAAGATTTCGATTTTGTCGCCAGAGTGAAAACTGACGATACGGAACACTAGGGCGTGTCGTCAGTTAAGCCAGAACAGAATGCACACCAGCGCCACCGCCGCAAGAAAAGTGTTCGCGAGCTTGTCGTAGCGCGTTGAGATCGCGCGGTATTGCTTGAGTTTGCAGAAGAACCGTTCGACGAGATTTCGTTCCCGGTAAAGGGCAAAATCAGTTTTGCGCGGCTCACGGCGATTGGCTTTCGGCGGGATCACGGGCGTGATGCTCCGCTCTTCGAGCGTTTTGATCAAGGCGTCGGAGTCGTAACCCTTGTCGCCAAGGAACGCCTCGGGCGCGACTTGGTCGAGCAAGGGCACGGCCTGCGTGATGTCGTGCGCTTGGCCTGGCGTGAGTGACAGCGCCAACGGGTTACCGAGCGCATCGACGATGGCGTGGATCTTGGTCGTCAACCCACCACGGGATCTGCCGATGGCTTGGTCTTCGCCATCTTTTTTTGGGCGCCGGCGCTGTGCTGATGGGCGCGAACGCTGGTCGAGTCGATCGACACGTACTCCGCATCGATATCAAGCGCCAAAGCCTTCAAAACGTGCGCAAACACGCCACTTTCGCACCATCTCCGAAAGCGCTTATGTGTCGCCTTCCAATCGCCGTAGCGCTCCGGCAGATCACGCCACGGAATGCCGGTCCGGTAGCGAAAGATGACGGCATCGACGAACAGGCGATTGTCTGCCGCGGTGCCGCCGACATGACCTTCACGGCCCGGCAGGAAGTCTTTGATCCTGATCCACTGATCGTCGCGCAAAGCATAGCGTTGCATCTGTCGGCCTCCGTTACCGGCAGCTTATGAATCAGAGAAAAAATGATTTGGGAATCCCGCAATTGACGGCGAAAGCCGCAGCCAGGTGTGATTTAATCCACG
>JANOKZ010000136.1:0-2003 GCA_031419515.1 Hyphomicrobium sp. | reverse complement strand
CTCAGCGCCCGCATCGGCCGCTGCGTCCGCCGCAACCTGCATACCTGCGCGCATTCTTTCGATCCGCGCATAATCAACTGCGGACATGGCCATGCCGACAAGTGCAACGGCCATGAGCGCAAACAGGATCGCAACCGAGCCGCGCTCATCAGAGCGCATTGCGTTCATCTGGTTGAGAGGAGTCGATCCGATTTGCCGCGCCATTGTCATCCAAGTCCTGCGTCATCCAAGTCCTGTGTCTTCCGAGTCCTGCCTGTGTCGTCGGGCGGAGCTTGATCTGATTGAGAAAAGGAAAGGTTTTTGGCGCAATATTTTCTTTGTTCCGGAGAGTGCCAGAGTCCCAACAGGGTAAAAATTGGCTGAGTAGGTGCGCAAAAAACGGACGCTGCTCGATGTTGCGGGCTTTCTGATCGGTCAGGCGGTCTGGAAGAACTCTGGCCCAGATCCAATGATTTTGGCATCGATTTTCCCGATTGCCTTGGGGTCTTTGCCTTCGTAGTCGATCGCCAACAGGACAACACGTATGGCCTCAAGACGCGCGCGGCGCTGGTCATTGGCGCGGATCACGATCCAGGGCGCAATGGTCGTGTGCGTGAAGCGGAACATGTCGGCCTGGGCCTTCGAGTACTCGTGATACTTGTTGAGGGCGGCGATATCGATATCGGAAAGTTTCCACTGTTTTAGCGGGTCGTGACGCCGCTCATGGAAGCGCTTCAATTGCATTTCGCGGCCGATCTGGAGGAAGAACTTAAAAAAGCGAATGCCGTCGCGAACCAGCAGGCCTTCGAATTCCGGGGCCTCTCTCAGGAAAGTCGCGAGTTGATCTTCGTTGCAAAATCCCATGACGCGTTCGACGCCGGCGCGATTGTACCACGAGCGGTCGAACAGCACGATTTCGCCCGCAGTTGGCAGATGCGCGGCGTAGCGCTGAAAATACAGTTGCCCGCGCTCGGTTTCAGTTGGCTTTGTGAGAGCAACGGCGCGCGTGTTGCGCGGATTGAGGTGCTGAGTAAAGACACCGATGCACGAGCCCTTGCCCGCGCCATCGCGGCCTTCGAACAGAGCGAGTACGCGGCCGCGGGTCTTGATATTATGGGCTTGCAGCTTGCAGAGCTCGACCTGGAGGCGCTTGAGTTCTTCCTCAAAAGCTTCGCGCTTCATTTTCTTGTCGTATGGGTAACCGCCCGACGTCATCGCGGCTTCGTCGAGGTCTTTGGGGAATTTGGGATCGTCGAGAGAAAAGCCAGGTGGCAATGTCGAGGCTTGGGCTGAGGGGCTAAGCTTTTTATCGGCCGCTGCTGGCGCTGCGGGTTTCGGCGAGGCGGCTTCTGCCGGTTTTGCCTTGTCCTTGTTCTTCTCTTTGCCGTTCTTGCCCATCGCGCATCTCCAGAAACCGAAGGCAGATGTTTAGCACGGACAGGTTGACGCCTGCCAAGGGACAGATGGATCAGTTAAAATGGGCGAAAATAATTGGTATTTGGCCCCGAAAATGAGAAAGCCAGCAGCCCCCCGGCTACTGGCTTTCGTCCCCGTCTCCGGAGCACGCATGCCCCGGTCTTCCCCTCAAGTGTTCGGTATCAAGCCCGTTCTTTTTGCAGCGCGTCTTGCGGCGCCGCGATTGCCACGGGCACTTCGATCTCGGTGCGCTCTCGGCGGCGCGGAATGGCCGGCTGGAAGGCCCGGCGGGCGTGAAATTCGCAGTAAGGCAAAGCCGGAACTTTGTTTTTGCCGCAGAAGTGAAAGTCCGACGCTTGCGGATCGCCAATGGGCCAGCGGCAGCTGCACTCGGACAAAGTCTGAATGGATTTTCGTTCAGCCATCGGAATGACGAGTTCTTCGACGGGCGATACGTAGGGCTCCGCGTCGCCGATGTAGAGGGCGCGTACGGCGGGATTACCCGCAGTCGCAAAGCGCTTTTGGACAGCGCGCTTGGCATTGGCAATGCGTGCACGCGGCCGATGCGTTTTCATGCGCGACGTTGTTGCCCGGCCCGATAGGCCAAG
>JANOKZ010000135.1:0-5594 GCA_031419515.1 Hyphomicrobium sp. | reverse complement strand
GTTTATTCGAGTCGGCGTTTTTGTTTTAGATTCACGTCCGCCGAAAACGAATAAGCCCCCCCCCACCTACGGCATGTTGGTTGCCAGCAGAGAAATGAACTGCACGTTCGCGTCGAGCGGCAGGTTGGCGATGTAGAGTATGGCGTCGGCGCAGTGCGTCACGTCCATACGCGGTTCCGCCATCGTCAGGCCGTTAGCTTGCATAATGCCCGCCGCCATCTTGGTGGTGAAATCGGTTGCCGCATTGCCGATGTCGATCTGAGAGCAGGCAATTTTGTACTTCCGCCCGTCCAGAGACAGGGCACGCGTTAGTCCCGTGATCGCGTGTTTTGTCGTTGTGTAGGGCGCGGATAGGGGGCGCGGATTATGCGCGGAGAGCGAGCCATTGTTGATGATGCGCCCCCCTTGCGGGTCTTGCGCTTTAAACGTGCGCCACGCTTCCTGGGCACAGAGAAACATGCCGTTGATGTTGACATCGACGATTTTCTTCCAAGTCTCGAAGTTGACGTCATCAATTTCGGCGCCTTGCGCGAATATGCCGGCATTGTTGAAGAGCACGTCGAGCCTTCCAAACTCGTCTTTGGTTTTGGCGAATAATGCTTTGACTGAACTGGGGTTGGTCACATCGCACGCCACCACGAGAACGCGGCCGCCGCCGTCTTTGGCTTCCGCCGCCGTCTCTTGAAGTTCATGGAGGCGCCGCGCAGCCAGCACGACATCATATCCAGCTTCTTGCAGTTTCAGCGCCGCAGCCTTGCCGATGCCGGAGCTGGCGCCTGTAATCACTGCAACCCGTGTGGATTTTCCCATGACGTTCATCCCATACAAAAAAAGGCGATCCGGAGATCGTCTGTTGAGATTAGAGAAGCATTCTAGCGCCCGCTATAGGCCATCTAGCGGGTGGGAACAGGTACTTCGCCGCGATAATCATAGAAGCCGCGCTTCGTCTTGCGGCCAAGCCATCCGGCTTCCACGTATTTTACCAGCAGCGGGCAGGGCCGGTACTTAGAATCGGACAGGCCTTCGTACAGCACCTGCATCACACTCAAACAGGTATCGAGACCGATAAAATCCGCAAGTTCCAAGGGGCCCATCGGGTGGTGCGCGCCAAGCCGCATGGCCTTGTCGATGGCTTCAACCGTGCCAACGCCCTCGTACAGCGTGTATACGGCTTCGTTGATCATAGGCAGCAGAATACGATTGACGATGAAGGCCGGAAAGTCTTCCGAAACAGCCGTTTTCTTGCCGAGGCTTTCAACGAACGCCTTGGCGGTTGCAAACGTTTCGTCTTCCGTTGCGATGCCGCGAATGAGTTCCACCAGTTCCATCAGCGGAACCGGGTTCATGAAGTGCATGCCGATGAAATCTTCGGGCCGGTCGGTGGCGGCCGCGAGACGCGTGATCGAGATTGACGACGTGTTCGACGCCAGCAATGCCGTTGGCTTCAGATGCGGGCAAAGCCCCGCAAAAATCCGGTGCTTGGTTACTTCGTCCTCAGTCGCGGCCTCGATGACGAGGTCGCAATCACCGAAGGCGTCGAGTGCGGGCGCGTAGACAATGCGGTCCAATGCCTTTTCGCGTTCGCCATCCTTGATCGTGCCTTTTGAAACCTGGCGCGCCATGTTCTTGTCGATTATCGCCAGGGCACTGTCGAAGGCGTCGCGCTTGAGATCATTGAGGGCCACTTTGTATCCGCCAAGGGCCACAACATGGGCTATTCCAGTACCCATCTGCCCCGCACCAACGATGCCCACCTTGACGATGGTGCGCGCCGGTTTTGCCGCCGCCTTGCTCTTCTCCATCACCTTTTGCGTCTGTGGCATGTGCAAGTTCCTCGAAAAAATACCGTGGTCAGCGGCCTAGTTTTTGCAGTTCTGCGTCAAGTTCGGGCAGTGCCTGGAACAAATCCGCGACAAGCCCGTAGTCAGCAACCTGGAATATCGGCGCGTCGCCATCCTTGTTGATGGCAACGATCACTTTTGAGTCTTTCATGCCAGCGAGGTGCTGAATGGCGCCTGAAATACCGACAGCGAGATAGAGCTCGGGCGCGACGACCTTGCCCGTTTGTCCAACTTGCCAATCGTTCGGCACGAACCCGGCGTCCACCGCCGCCCGCGAGGCGCCCATCGCGGCGCCAAGGCGGTCGGCCACAGGCTCGATATATTTCTTGAAATTCTCGCCATTGGCCATGCCGCGCCCGCCAGAGATAATGATTTTGGCAGACGTCAGTTCCGGGCGGTCGTTTTTGGTGAGTTCAGCGCTTTCAAACGTCGAAAGGGATACAGGCGGCGGCACAGCAATCGTCTCGATCACGGCTGAACCGCCTTCCGGCGCATCGGCAAACGTAGACGTGCGAACGGTGATGACTTTCGTCGCGTCGGTAGACTGCACGGTTTGAAGAGCATTGCCGGCGTAAACCGGCCGCTCGAACGTATCGGGCGACAAGATCTTGGTGATGTCGGAAATCTGCATGACATCGAGCTTCGCGGCCACGCGCGGCAGGATGTTTTTCCCAGACGACGTTGCGGGCGCGACGATGGCCGAATAGCCGCCCGCGATCGACAGAATTACTGCTGCCACTTCTTCCGCGAGACCGTTTGCAAGATGAGGCGCGTCGGCGACTAATATTTTTGATACGCCTGCGAGCTTTGCGGCGGCCTCAGCGGCTGGCTTGCAGCCAGACCCAGCGACAAGGATATCGATATTGCCGCCCAGAGCTTTCGCGGCAGTCAATGCCTTGCCGGTCGCCGGCGAGAGTTTTCCGTTGGAATGTTCGGCTAAGAGTAGGACGGACATTAAAGAACCCCTGCTTCGGTCTTCAATTTCTGCACGAGTTCCGCGACGCTGCCAACTTTGACGCCGGCCTTGCGCGTGGGGGGTTCGGATGTCTTGAGCACGTTCAAACGAGGTGTCATATCGACGCCGAAGTCTTCGGGTTTTTTGGTTTCAATCAGCTTTTTCTTCGCTTTCATAATATTGGGAAGCGATGGGTAGCGCGGCTCGTTCAAGCGCAGATCCGTGGTGACGACGGCAGGAAGCTTGAGCGTCACGGTCTCTAACCCGCCATCGACTTCGCGCGTGACAGAAACCGAGCCCGCGCCCGGCACAATTTTCGACGCAAACGTCCCCTGGCCCCAACCGAGCAACGCGGCGAGCATCTGTCCGGTTTGGTTGCAGTCGTCGTCAATCGCTTGTTTGCCGAGAATGACGAGGTCGGGCATTTCAGCACCAACGACGGCTTTGAGGAGTTTGGCGACAGCCAGCGGCTCGATCGTTGCGCCTTCAGCCGTCTCAATCAGAATGCCGCGATCTGCTCCAATGGCGAGCGCCGTGCGGATCGTCTCCTGCGATTTCAAAGGCCCAATCGAAACGACGATAACTTCCGCTTCGCCTTTTTCCTTGATGCGGACGGCTTCCTCGACAGCAATTTCGTCGAAAGGGTTCATCGACATTTTTACATTCGCAAGATCGATGCCCGAGCCATCCGGCTTGACGCGGATTTTGACATTGTAATCAACGACACGTTTGACGGGGACGATGATCTTCATACCACTGGCTCTCCCAGTTGTTCAGTGTTCAGTCCGGGGCAAGGCTGCGCCGGCCGATCCAAGAGTTTTTGCGTTGCGGCGGCCATTGGAGTCTTCTGGAATCAAGCGTTTCGGCGCAAGGGCTAACCCTCGTTTTCGCACGTGCGAAGGCTAAGAGCCGAACTCTGGGAAGTCAATTGGCGAGGGCGTCGCGGACCCTGGCATTAAGACTATTTTTCTGGACCCATTTTAACACCCGAAAATTAGCGCCCGAATAGGGCAACGCCCGGCCGCCGCAGGACCAGGATCAGCAGCGCCCCGGCCGCCAGGCCGCCGATATGCGCCCACCAGGCGGTCGGTCCCACCTGAGGCAAAAACGCCATGACGAACTGAAACAGAATCCAGAGTCCAAGGGCAAACAATGCTGAAATACGCAACGGGATAAATTTAAGCGCCAAAACCCAGACACTGACGTTTGGATGCAGCATTAAATATGCTGCGATGACGCCCGACACGGCGCCACTCGCGCCGATCAGCGCATCTTGGCTATCTGGCAGAATGAACGCATGCGTGAGACCGGCAACAATCCCGCAAATGAAGTAGAAGACCAGAAAGCGAATGTGCCCCATAGCGTCTTCAACATTGTCGCCGAAGACCCAAAGGAACAACATATTACCAGCCAGATGCATGGCATCGCCGTGAAAGAACATGTACGAAAACAGCGTCACGCGTTCAGGGATCGCGATGGCGTCTCCTGAAATCGGGGCGGGCCCGCCGAGCAGATAGACCTGGAAAAGTTCTTGAGGCACGACCGCAAAACTGGACACAAACGCGGTCGCAGGCGCGCCGGCCGTTTCAAACAGAAAAACAAGCACGTTGGCAATAATCAGCCCTAGCGTGACATACTGAAAACGAATGGATTTGAGAGGATTGTCATCGCCAAGGGGAACGAACACTTTGTTTCTTTGTCCTTAGCTCTTATGCCAACAACAATCGGCTGAAGTTCCGGCTGTTTTAGCGGTTCTGGCCCGGCACCCACAAGAAGTCTGCCTTGCCGCCATCATTGACATAGCGGCCCGCTACAAACAGAAAATCCGAGAGACGGTTGATGTATTTGAGTGCCGCCGAACTCACCGGCTCATTGGGAAGGCTCGCGAGCTCTACCATCAGCCGCTCGGCGCGGCGCGAAACTGTACGGCTGACGTGGAGGGCCGCGGCGGCTGGCGAGCCGCCCGGCAATACGAACGACTTGAGCGGGGTCAATTCCGCATTCATCTGATCGATTTCATTTTCCAAGCGCTTAACTTGCGCGTCGGTCATGCGCAGCGGCTCATAAGGCAATTTCTCGCCGCGATCGGGCACGCACAGATCGGCACCGAGATCGAAAAGATCGTTCTGAATGCGCGCCAGCATAGCGTCTACCAGCGGGTTGCTGGCGGCCAAGTGGATGCGCACCATGCCAATGGTTGCGTTGGTCTCGTCGACAGTGCCATACGCCGCTATACGAACCGAAGTCTTGGAAACACGTTCGCCGGAGCCCAGCGCCGTTGTGCCCGCGTCGCCGGTTTTGGTGTAGATGCGATTGAGTACGACCATCGGTGGTAGACTTTCTCGATTTTCCTGGCCGGATTCAACTAATTCTCAGCGCGCTACGAACACATAAGCCATAATCAAAAGAATTGCGCAGAACTGAAGGCCGACGCGCCAACGCATGAGTTTTTGGCTCAGGTTCGGGCTGGTGCCTTTCATCATGGTCCAAAGGCCAAGGAGCAGCACGACGAAAACAGCGCCTACAGCAATGTTTGTCCCATAGTAGAGAAGCGTTTGCATATGAAAAACCTCATCTTTTGAGATTTGGTGATACGTCCTGCAAAGCCCGGACGCAACGCCCTAACCCACAAAATTGACCGTATTGCAGGTGACTTTCCACCCTCGCGAGCGGACTGACCCGAAGTATTACGCAAATGAAATTAGGCTGGACGCAACAAATGCCTTAATTTTCAATCTTTAGAGTCGCCAGAACGCTTTTTCCGTAACTGCGGCGAGACGTTGAAGCGGTTAGAGGCC
>JANOKZ010000134.1:0-6934 GCA_031419515.1 Hyphomicrobium sp. | reverse complement strand
GGAGCGCTTCAAGTCCCGTCGTTTTCAGTTCTTCCATGCGTGGCTTGCCAATTTCATTTGTATCGGGGCGGGGAACCTCGCCAAACGTCGTAGAAGACTAGCAATAGCAGCAAACTAACGTAACATTCACTTGACCAGGGAAGGGGCTGGCAGGATCGTTCATGGCCGTGCAGCCTTCACTGCGATGACATGCGCGTGAAGAGGCAGCACCAGATCTTGATTTATCTCCCGTGAGATGGTTGACGCTACACAAATAAAATTCTCGAACCAGAGGTGCCGGACGTTATGAGCACAGTCGTCGAAACCAACGCAGACATCGTCCCCAGGCTTGAAGCCGCCGCCGAGCGCGTACAGCGCGCTCATAAAATGGCGGCCAACGTCATTTTCGGCCAGGACATCGTCATCGAGCGCACCATCCTGACAATCTTGTCCGGCGGGCACGCGCTGCTGATCGGCGTGCCGGGCCTCGCCAAGACATTGCTGGTCGACACGCTCGGCAAGGTTCTCGGTCTCGACGCCAAGCGCATCCAGTTCACGCCGGACTTGATGCCCTCCGACATCATCGGTTCGGAAGTTCTCGAAGACGAGCCTGGCCGCGCCCGCTCCTTCCGCTTCATCAAGGGGCCTATTTTCACACAGCTGTTGATGGCCGACGAAATCAACCGCGCTTCGCCTAAGACCCAGTCGGCACTTCTGCAAGCCATGCAGGAACACCATGTGACTGTTGCGGGCCAGCGCCACGATACGCCCGCGCCGTTCCATGTGCTCGCGACACAAAACCCGCTCGAGCAAGAAGGCACGTATCCACTCCCCGAAGCCCAGCTCGACCGGTTCCTGCTGCAGATCGACGTCGATTATCCCGATCTCATCGCCGAGCGTAAA
This sequence comes from Hyphomicrobium sp., assembly GCA_031419515.1. GTDB lineage: Bacteria > Pseudomonadota > Alphaproteobacteria > Rhizobiales > Hyphomicrobiaceae > Hyphomicrobium_B. Next base: position 6,052 of record JANOKZ010000134.1, on the reverse strand, counting down.
ATGCTCTATGCGACGACCGGCACCGACAAGGCCAAGATTGAAGCGGTGCTCACCGCGCAAGATCTGATGGCGACGCAGCGCCTCGTGCGCCAAATCCCTGTGCCGGACAAGGTGGTCGAAGCCATTCTGAAACTCGTGCGCTCGGCACGTCCGGGAACCGGCATCAGCGCCGAAACCGACAAGTATGTGGCCTGGGGTCCGGGCCCGCGCGCCAGTCAGGCCTTGATGCTCGCTGTGCGTGCCAAAGCACTCATTGATGGCCGTCTCGCGCCGTCGGTGGACGATGTTGTGAACTTGGCCGAGCCTATCTTGAAGCACCGCATGGCTCTATCTTTTGCCGCACGCGCCGAAGGCCAGGATCTCGCCAAGATCATTGCCCGTCTCGCCGCAGCCGTGGAGTAAGGCTGATGGCGGCCCCAACTGGCCAGAAGTCAACTGGCCAGAAATCAAGCGGCCAGGATGCAAGCGGCACGCCCGACCGGCGGCGCGTGCTGTCGCTTGAGCGCGAAGCCGTAAGCCTCATCGACCTCATGCCGGAACTTCTGATGGAGGCAGACAGGATCGCGTCGACCGTCGCGCATGGCATTCACGGACGCCGCCGGGCCGGGCCTGGTGAAACGTTCTGGCAGTTCCGCCCCTATCAATCGGGTGAAGGCGCACAACTCATCGACTGGCGCCGTTCCGCTGGCTCCGATCAACTCTACGTACGCGAACGCGAATGGGAAGCGGCCCACACCATTTATCTGTGGCCGAACTTATCTTCCTCCATGCAGTTCAAGAGCCACATCACCAAGACCACCAAACATCAGCGCGCGCTGGTGCTAACGCTCGCAGCAACGGAACTTCTCGTGCGCGGCGGCGAGCGCGTGGCGCTCCTCGGGCTGACACAGCCGACGGCCAACCGCCGCGCCACCCAGCGCCTTGCCGAGACGATCGTCATGGACGGCAGCGACGTTCTCAAATCGTCAAAACCGCCAACCGCGAGGCTGGCCCGCTTCTCAACCGTGCTGATGTTTTCCGATTTTCTCGATCCCGTTGACGAGATTCGCGAGACAATCGAAGCGCTCGGCGCGGCTGGCGCTAACGGACATCTGGTGCAGGTTCTCGACCCTGCCGAAGAAACCCTGCCCTACGCCGGCCGCACGGAATTCTTGTCGCCCGATGGCACCGAACGCTGGGTGGCCGACCGCGTCGAAGGTTTGCGCGAGCGCTACGCGCAGCGTTTCCAAGCACACCGCGCCGCCATCCAGGAAGTCGCACATCGTATCGGCTGGTCGTTCATGGTGCATCATACGGACCGCCCCGCTTCCGAGCCCCTGCTCTCGCTACTGATGCATCTCAGCGGATCAGCCGGCAACATTCGCGGCGTCAACAACACCACGTCAAGCCAGGAGGGCGCACTTTGACATTTGGCGCTCTCGCTTTTCTCAGTCCCTGGCTGCTTGCCGCCTTGGCGACCCTGCCTATTATTTATTGGCTGCTGCGCGCCGTGCCGCCAAACCCCGCGCGCGTCGAGTTTCCGCCAACGCGCATTCTTGTCGGGCTAGAGAACGAAGAAAAGACCGCCGACAAAACGCCGTGGTGGCTGACACTCATCCGGCTTTTGGCCGCGGCATTCGTCATCTTTGCCCTTGCTGAACCCGTGCTCAATCCTGCGAAGGATACCGCACTCAAAGGCGCAGGACCGCTCGTCATCGTTGCCGACAATGGCTGGTCGTCCGCCTCGCGCTGGCCGATCCGCCTCGGCATGATCGATCGCCTCATCACAGAAGCGGAAAGCCAGAACCGGCCAGTGATCCTGCTGCCAACTGCAGCCGCGAGCAAGAACCCGCAACCGAAAATCGAGCCGCCTGGTGATGCGCGCACAACTGCTGCAGCACTTCAGCCGCAACCTTATGCGCCCAATCGCCAGCAAGCCGTTGCCGCACTCCAGACCGCGCTGAAGACGGCGAACGCCGCCTCGCCCAGCATTGTATGGCTGCATGACGGCATCGATCACAACAAGGACGCAGCCGCCGCGGCGAATGCCTTGCTCACACTTGCCGGCCAAGGCTCATTCGCGGTCATCGACGAGATTAAGGGCGAAGAAGCGATCGGGCTCGCGGCACAGCTCGGCGAAAAAGGCAAACTCGAAGCGCTCGTGCTCTCGGCTGCGGGGAACCCGCGCGAAGGCACGGTGCACGCTTATTCCGCACGCGGCGAGCGGCTAGGAGAAACGGCATTCAAAATAGCGCAGGGCGAGACCGCCGTTACCGTGCCTTTCGAACTGCCATTGGAACTCAGAAACCAAGTAGCCCGCATCGAGATCCCGGCTGAACGTTCGGCCGGCGCCGTCAGCCTGATCGACGCGGCAACGCAGTGGCATCGAGTTGGTCTCATCTCGGGCGAAAGCCGCGAGCAGGCGCAGCCGCTACTGGCGCCACTCTATTATATCCAGAAAGCGTTGCTGCCCTTTGCCGAGCTTGCGATTGCCAAAGACGCCAACATCGCTGCCAACATCGAAACCATCTTGAAGCAGAACGTATCGGTGCTGGTGCTGGCCGATATCGGCACCATTTCGGGCGAGAGCCAAAAGCTGGTCGAAGAGTTTGTGAAGCGCGGCGGCGCACTTGTGCGTTTCGCGGGGCCGCGCCTCGAAAAGGGCGGCGACGAACTGTTGCCCGTACCGCTGCGCGCGGGCGGACGCTCGATGGGCGGCGCGCTTTCGTGGTCAACACCTCAATCGCTCGCAGCGTTTGAAGAAACAAGCCCGTTCGCAGGACTGACGATACCGCCCGATGTGACAATCAAGCGCCAAGTGCTCGCGGACCCATCGAAGCTCTCGGCCGAAGTAGAGATTTGGGCGAGGCTAGCAGACGGCACGCCGCTCGTCACATCGACCCGGCGCGGCGAAGGACGCCTCGTGCTGTTTCACATCACCGGCAATTCGGATTGGTCGAATTTGCCGATCTCGGGGCTGTTTGTTGACATGCTCCGGCGTATTTCGACCATGGGCCGCATTGGCGCCGGTGCAGATTCCTCGGGCGCAGCTGGTGGCGACGATGCGAAGACGGCAGAATCACTCAGCGTTTTGCCACCTCTCAAAACGCTCGACGGACTAGGCAGCTTGAAGCCGCCGCCGCCGACAGCGGAGCCTGTGAAAACCTCGGAGATCGCCAAGCTTGTGCCAACCCTCGAACATCCGCCCGGCTATTACGGCAACAGCGTCAAACCACATGCGCTCAACGTGCTGACGCCAAAGAGTACGCTTGCACCCCTGCCGTCATTGCCAAATGGTGTGCAGCGCTTGACCTACGAAAACGCGGCTAGCACGCCGCTGAAGCCTTGGATGCTGGCGCTGGCACTGGCTCTGCTGTTCGCGGACATTCTCGCAGTGTTGGTCTTGCAGGCTGGCGGCTGGCGTCATCTTGCTGGGCGGCGCGGCGCGGCACAGGCGGCGGCGTTAGCTCTTGCGATCCTTGCTGCAAACATGATCGTGACCTCGCCCGTCGTGGCGCAGGAACGCGATCCCGGCCCCGGACTCGAAATGGAACTAGACCCATCAGAGCAGCCAGCACCGCCCCCGTCTCGAACCGAACCCACACCGCCCGTTGCTGCTCCTGCTGCTCCTTCCGCCCCACCGGCTGCCGCAACTCAAGCCGACGCAACGGCCATTGCTGCCACGAACAAAGTCTCCTTCGCCTATGTGCAGAGCGGCGACGCGGAGACCGACGAGGTCAGCCGGCTCGGGCTCACCGGCCTTGGCAAAGTTCTCTCAACCCGAACCGCGGTCGATCCGGGTCCGCCGCACGGCGTGGATATCGTCAAGGACGAGATCGCCTTCTTCCCATTTCTGTACTGGCCGGTGATCGAGAACACGCAAACGCTGCCAGATTCCGTGCTCGCCAAAATCGACGCTTACATGAAAGAGGGCGGACTCATTCTGTTCGACACGCGCGACTACGGACAGGGTGGCGTCAACCAATTGCCCATCGGCGGCAAAAGCGGCAACGCGTTGCAACGCCTGCTCGGCAAACTCGACGTGCCGCGCCTCGAACCTGTCCCAGAAAATCATGTGCTGACCAAATCGTTCTACCTCTTGAAATCATTTCCAGGCCGGTGGGATGGCGGGCAGCTGTGGGTCGAAGCCATCACCGATACCGGGGGCGACGCCCGCAAGGCCCGCGTCGCCGACGGCGTGACGTCGATCATGATAACATCGAATGACTTTGCCGCCGCATGGGCGCTCAACGAACGCGGCCGCCCTTTGTACCCGGTTGTTCCCGGTGGCGAAGACCAGCGCGAAATGGCGTTCCGCTCCGGCGTCAACATTGTCATGCACGCCCTGACCGGCAACTACAAATCCGATCAGGTCCATGTCCCCGCGATGCTCGAACGTTTAGGCCAGTGAGGAGCAACGGATGAACTGGTCAATCGATTTCGCTCCCATGTTGCCCGGGCCTTTCCTGTGGCTTCTCGCGCTGTTGGCGGCTGCTCTGATCGGCTTGCTGTTTTTCCGGCGAACACGCGGCGCACTCCTGCGGCTTGCGGCACTCGGCGCGCTGCTATTGGCACTCCTCAATCCGACATTGCGCGAGGAAGAGCGCGAAAGCCTGAACAACGTCGCCATTGTTGTCCTGGATGAAAGCACGAGCCAGAAACTTGCAAAACGGCCGGAAGAATTAGCCGCCATTAAAGCAGACCTTGAAGGCAAACTGGCAAAGATCCCGAAGCTGAACGTCAAGTGGGTCGTTGGCGCAAAACCCGGTGATCAGACCGCGGCCGGCACAAACCTCTTCACCGACCTCAATGCAGCACTCAACGATACGCCGCCGGACCGGATCTCGGGAGTCATCTTCGTCACCGACGGGCAAGTCCATGACGTGCCAAAAAGCGCGCAAAGCCTTGGCTTCGACGCACCCGTTCACACGCTGCTGACCGGTGCGCCAAATGAATTCGACCGGCGCATCGAAATCGTTCAGGCGCCCCGCTACGGACTTGTCGGGCAGTCGCGACCTATTGAGCTGGCTGTGCGCGAGACGGGCAAAGTTGGGCAGAAGCCTGCTTCCGTCACGCTCAAAGTGCGGCGCGAAGGCAAGCCGGACGAAACCGTCAAAACAGAAATCGGCCAGCCAATCAAAGTCGATATGCCGTTCCCGCATTCGGGCACCAACATCGTCGAGATCGAACTTGAGACGGCGGACGGCGAACTGACGCCTGCCAACAACCGTTCGGTCATCGCAGCGGAAGGCGTTCGCGAGAATTTGCGCGTTCTACTCGTCTCGGGCGAACCTCACGCGGGCGAACGTACGTGGCGCAACCTCTTGAAGTCCGACGCCGCCGTCGATCTGGTGCACTTCACGATTCTGCGCCCGCCGGAAAAGCAGGATGGCACGCCGATCAAGGAACTGTCTCTCATCGCGTTCCCGACGCGCGAACTCTTTTCTGAAAAGATTAAAGAGTTCGATCTCATTATTTTCGACCGCTATCAGCATCGCGGAATTCTGCAGCTTTTGTACTACGACAACATCACCAAGTACGTGGATCAGCACGGCGGCGCGCTTCTGGTGTCGGCGGGCGACGACTACGCCAGCAATTTCAGCCTGTACAAAACGCCGCTCAACCCGGTGCTGCCGGCGCCGCCAACAGGCCGCGTTATTCAAACTCCCTTCAAAGCGCACATCACGGAACTCGGCACTAAGCATCCGGTGACGCAAGGATTGCCGGGAGGTGCCGGCGATACGCCGACGTGGGGCCGCTGGTTCCGCCAAGCCGAAGTGCGCGCGAACAAGGGCAGCATCGTTATGGATGGTGCCGAGAAAAATCCGCTGTTGATTTTGGATCGCAAAGGCAAAGGCCGCGTCGCACTGCTGACGTCAGATCAAGCTTGGCTGTGGGCTCGCGGCTACGAAGGCGGCGGACCACACACCGATCTCCTGCGCCGTCTCTCGCACTGGCTGATGAAAGAACCAGATCTTGAGGAAGAGCGATTGATCGCGTCCTCCAAGGGTTTGAAATTGTCGCTTGAGCGGCGTTCGATGGAAGACAAGGTTGGCCCTGTCAAACTCTTAGG
>JANOKZ010000133.1:0-2548 GCA_031419515.1 Hyphomicrobium sp. | reverse complement strand
GCACCGGCTCGATCCCAAAGCCCTGAACAAGCGCGGGCTTGAGTCGTTGGCCAAGGCTGGTGCTTTTGACATTTTCGAGCTGGTCGATAAGTTTGCCGGCTATGGCTTCAACAAGTCTCATGCGGCGGCCTACGCGCTTGTCAGCTATCACACGGCCTATATGAAGGCCAACTTCCGTGAAGAGTTTTTGGCCGCGTCCATGACGCTCGACATGGGCAACACCGATAAGCTGGCCATGTTCGCGGGCGAAGCTCGCAAGTCCGGAATCGCTTTGATGCCGCCATGCGCCAATCAATCGAGCGTCGATTTCGGCGCGATGCCTCCCAAAGAAGGCGAGAAGACAGGCGCAATAAGATACTCGCTCGCCGCACTCAAGAACATCGGCGCAGGTGCGGTCGAGACCATTGTCAAGGAGCGGGAAGAAAACGGGCGCTATAGTTCGCTCGCAGATTTCGCGCACCGGCTCGATCCCAAAGCCCTGAACAAGCGCGGGCTTGAGTCGTTGGCCAAGGCTGGTGCTTTTGACATTTTCGAGAGTAATCGCGCGCTGGTTGCCGCCAATACCGACGCCATGCTGGCGTTAGCGCAGAGGCGCTCATCCGATCACGCGCAAGGCATTGTCGATCTATTTGGCGGCGGTGGAGACAAGGCGCCGGAACTCGCGTTACGTGGGTCGGCTGTGTGGACTCCGATGGAGCGCCTTGCTGCCGAGTTTGAAGCAGTAGGATTTTATCTCTCCGGCCATCCTCTCGATCAGTATGAGAAAGTTCTAGCCAAGCTCGGCGTTAGGCGTTTCGTCGAGTTTGAAGCTTTGGCCGCACGCGGTGCGACGGCGGCCCGGCTCGCTGGCATTGTCATCTCAGCGCGCGAACGCCGTTCCCAGAAGGGCAACAAATTCGCGTTTGCCATGTTCTCGGATATGACGGGCCAGTTCGAGGCGGTGATATATTCCGACACGCTTGCCGTCTGCCGTGATCTTCTGGAACCCGGGACCCCGGTTATCATTTCGGTTGAGGCGGAACGCGATGGCGAGACGCTCAAAATGCGTGTGCAAAGCCTTGAGGCACTCGACAAAGCGGCCGCCGCTATCCCGCGCAACCTGCGCCTTGTGTTGGATCCCGGCCCGCTGGCATCCGGAAAAATATCAATCGCAGGGGTGCGGGCGGTCATGAAGCCGAGTGGCGCGCGGGGTGGAGAGATCCGCCTTGTGCTGCCCCTTCAGGATAGGGGCCGAGAGCTTGAATTCGTCTTGCCCGGGAAGTTTGAGATTTCGCCCCAAGATACCAATCGCTTGGCGGTGATGCCGGGTGTGGCCGAAATCGTGGAAGTGTGATCTGGCGAGGCATCAGGCGCCGTAGCCGAAGGCTTGGCTTTACCCGCATCATTTTCTGGTTCCATGTACGGCGCTGCCTTGCTGTGGCACCAACTGAGCATTTTTTCACGGTACGAGGGAGTAGGCCAGCTATGCGCACAGTTACACGCTTGATGTCGCTAGGTGGTGCGATTGTCCTGGGCGCCGCATCCGCAGCAGCGGTCAACACTCTGACATTTAACGAATTGATTTCCGTCGTGTTCTTCGAAGATGAGCGCGCTTACCTTGATACCAAGGCCTTCTTTTGTCACTTCATTGCTCTCAATGGTCCGGGCGATTACTGTAACGCCAGCCTGCGTGTACTTGATCCCAAAACGTGCAAGACCGAAGTTTTGCGTGAGCTTCAGGTGACGTATGGCGAAGGTTCAGGCCGAGAATTCATGAGGTCGCGTGAAGTTTTTACGCTGGCGAGCTTGGATCTGACGACGCTCAAAGAGCCCGAGATTGACGAAAAGAGTGGCGCGTTCCGGCAGCGCTTCGAAGCGCCAATCGACATCTATACCCATGAGGGGTTCCAGTATTCGTTCCTTCTCGATGAAAAGGGTGGCTATAAGGCCTGCCGGATCGATGGGAAGGAGATGCAAGTCTCAGAAGACGACTGCGTCAAGGCCGGGACAAAAGAACCTTCAACCTCCAAGAAAATGGCGCTCGGTTTCAACCCGGACAAGTACAACCGTTCGATGGCGGCGATCCGCTGGTTACAGAAAACCTACTGCCCGGCGGGCGGAGATCCGCTGTAATGCGTGCGATTTGGCCTCTTAGCGGGAGCGCCCCGTGAGGAATATAAATCCGCTATAACCGCTCCTTATTTCCCGCTCGACCAGTCCGATGCGTTCGGCTTTGACGTTGAGGGCATGAAGCGCGAAGGTTGTTTCAATGGCCTCGGGCGTTAGACGCAGAACCGGGAACCGGTGGCCGCTCACCTCGTATCCGGCTGAGCGGACGAGGAACGCAGCGGCGAGTGCTCCGCCCGGTTTCACGCATTGCGCGTAGGCGGCGACGGCGGCTGCGAATTCATCCTCGCGTTCAGTTATCGATTCCGCACAAAAGAACATCGTTGCCGCGTCCCAGCGGCGTTTGGGCAGATCGAACACCGATCCGCGCTTAATGCGGCTGATTGCGGATTCCGGTGATTGCGGACACTGATTCCGTTTGAAGGCGGACACGATTACGGTC
>JANOKZ010000132.1:0-5720 GCA_031419515.1 Hyphomicrobium sp. | reverse complement strand
CGCCATGACCACCTACGACCCCAACAACATCTTCGCCAAAATCCTGCGCGGCGAAATCCCCTGCCACAAGGTGTACGAGGGCGCGGACGCGCTCGTGTTCATGGATGTCATGCCGCAATCGAACGGCCACGCGCTCGTTGTGCCGAAGGTGGCGTCGCGCAACGTGTTCGACGCGGATCCCGCAGTGCTCGCGAAGATTCTGCCGCTCGTGCAAAAAATCGCCGTTGCGTCGATGAAAGCTTTCAACGCCGATGGCATCACCATCTGGCAGTTCAACGAGCCGGCCGGCGGGCAGACGGTGTTTCATCTGCACTATCACGTGATCCCGCGTTACGAGGGCGAAGCCTTGCGAACGCATTCGGGCAAGATGGAGGATGGCGCGGTGCTGGCCGCCAATGCTTCGATGCTGAAAAAGGCGCTCTCGTGATGGAACCGCATTCCACCGGTAGCACTCGCTGAGCAAATGCATACGCCAGAAACAGAGAAGGAGCGGCCGGGGGGACCGCTCCTTTCCGGGCCAGAAAAAGTCTTCCGGGCCCTTTTGACAGAATGAGTAAGGACGATGCTCACTCTGTTCGTCGCTGACGCTTTGGGGGGCAAAGCGTTGTAACAGCGCGACGAGATACAAGGGCTGCTTCAGCGATATAGATTTATTCTCCGTAATTGTGATTCGAGGCAAGCGATAAGTATGTTGTAGTCGCGCCTGCACCGCGTCCTGCCTACGGCGCCAATACAATCGGAGTAGCCAACCATGACAGCAAACCGCGTCTGTAAACTGGTCAAGCGCCCAAAGCCGGGCCTCGTCACGCGGGACGTTTTCGAATTCTCCGACGAGCCCGTGCTGGCACCAGGGTCAAACCAGTTCCGCATTAAAATCGCATACATCTCGCTCGATCCGGCCATGCGCGGATGGATGAACGAAGGGAAAAGCTACGTCGCGCCGGTCGCGCTTGGGCAAGTCATGCGCGCCTACGCGGCGGGTCACGTGGACGCCTCTAACCATCCGGATTTCAAAGTGGGCGATGCGGTGCAAGGCGTGATTGGCGTGCAGCAGTACGCCATCAGCGACGGCAAGGGCATCGTCAAGGTCGATACCTCGCTTGCGCCGCTGGAACGCTGGATCGGCGGCCTCGGAATGCCAGGCTGGACCGCCTACTTCGGTTTGCTGGATGTGGGCAAACCGAAGCCCGGCGAAACCGTCGTCGTCTCGGCGGCGTCAGGCGCGGTTGGCTCGCTCGTTGGTCAGATCGCCAAGTTGAAAGGCTGTCGCGCGGTCGGCATTGCCGGGGGCGCGGAGAAATGCAGATACGTTGTCGAAGAATTGGGCTTTGACGCCTGCGTCGATTACAAGGGCGGCAATCTAGCGGCCGATCTCAAAGCTGCCGCGCCGGGCGGCATCGATGTGTATTTCGAAAACGTCGGCGGCGACATCTTCGACACCGTGCTGCTGCAGATGAACACCTTCGGACGAATCCCAGTGTGCGGTTTTATCTCGGCCTATAACGCGACGTCCGTACCCGAGGGCCCCAAGAATTTGCGCGTAGTGCTGACGCAGCGGCTCACCATGCGCGGGTTGATCGTGTTCGACTGGGCCGACCGCGTTCCCGAGGCCATCCGCGAGCTCGGCGCCTGGCACAAAGCCGGCAAACTGAAAATCCGCGAGGACGTGCGCACCGGCGGCATCGATGCCTATCCCGACGTGCTCAATCTTCTCTACACGAGCGGGAACAACGGGAAGTTGGTTTTGAGAGTGTGAGGTTTGGAAGGTGTCTGACCACAGTTGGCGCGCCCGGCCGCAACATGCTATGATTAGCGCTATGAAGCTCTCGATTGAAACCGAACTTGAAGCAGACGGCCGCTGGACGTTGCGCTCTAAGCGCACGGGGCTGACGCCAGAGGATTTGTAATGTCATGGCCACAATACTTATCGTTGGCGCGAGCAAGGGCATTGGGCTTGAAGCGGTGAAAGCCGGTCTCGCCGCGGGGCACGATGTTCGCGCGTTTGCACGCTCAGCGGCGGGCATTCCGATCACCGACGTGCGATTGACAAAAGTCACTGGCGACGCGCTGTCGCGCAGCGATATTGAAAAAGCGCTGAACGGCGTCGATGCGGTCATTCAGTCGCTCGGCGTTGCGTCGCCAAGTGAATTGATCTTTGGCACGACGCTATTCTCGGCATCGACCCGCATTCTCGTCGATGCGATGCAGGCGGGCGGCGTAAAGCGGCTGATCGCGGTGACGGGCGCTGGTGCGGGGAATAGCCGAGGGCGTATTGGCTTTCTCTACGACAACATTCTGTTCCCGCTCATTCTGCAGCGCGTGTACAGCGATAAGGATATTGCGGAAGAGATTATTGCCAAGAGCACCCTCGATTGGACCATTGCGCGGCCGGGCGGGCTGACCAATGGGCCGGCAACCCAGCGGTATAAAGTTCTGGCCGAAATGAAAGACTGGCGCGGCGGCTTTATCTCCCGCGCCGATGTTGCGGATTTTCTGATCAAGCAGGTGAGCGATCGCAGCCTGTTCGGCGCGACCCCGGTGCTGATCGGTTGAAGAGTGGGCGGTGGCGGGTGCCGGAGTTTGACCCGAGGCGGACGTTGAGGCCTTTTTTTTGATTTGAAAATAGTTCCGGGCTTCCTGGAACTCTTTTGCCTCAGGCGCATTAACTCACTAGGTCGAGTACCCAATCTAGTAGGCCCACAGATGAGACAAGGACGCCTCAGTGCGCGGAGTACGCCGACGCGATTTTCCTAATCGCGCAAACGCTTCGACGTAGCGATCAGACGTCCTTGGCTCACCACAAAGCCGCACGGTACTTATTGCCCAGCTGGTGCGTCGCAAGACCTGGCAATCCATGTGGGTTTGATGCTGTCTTGCTCTGCCATCCAGGCAAAAGCCGTCGCTGCGATGGGCCTTCTAGATTGAGTACGCGGCCTAGTCCCCTAGAGGCAAAGGAAATTGGTCGTGAAAAATGCTGTTTCGACGTCTGTTACGAGACGAAACGTGGTCGCAGGGTTATCGCTGATCGCCGTCCCGGTGGCCGTATTAGCAGGGGCGAATAGCGCCCAAGCGCAGGAGAAAAAAACCATGCCTGAGAAAAGTCTTTACGAGCGGCTAGGCGGCGTCTTCGCCATCGCGGCGGTGGTGGATCACTTCAGCGACGCGGTTGTGAAAAATCCAATCGTGGGCCAGAGTTCCAAGAACCCCCAGCTGCGGGAATGGCACACGAATAACCTGGGAAGGCTGCCCGGCCTCAAGTTCATGCGGACGCTGTGGGTCTGCAACGTTTCGGGTGGGCCTTACCAGTTCACGGCCACCAAGCCCGGCAAGACGCCGCTCGGCCTAGAAGAGGCCCACCGGGACCTCCAGATCTCCCCCGCAGAATTCGATGAGGTCGCAGCCGAACTCGGACGGACCTTGGACTTCGTCAAGGTTCCGAAGCCCGAGAAGGCCGAAGTGCTAGCTGCTTTCGCCGCCCACAAAGACGAGGTCACCGCCGGATACGCCGCAGTAGCTAAGCGCGGTTGATGTTTGGCGTGCTTTCCAACACAGACAATCTCGCCCAGCCATAGTTGGGCGGGATTGTTCTCTGAGCACCGGCAGCGTTGATGCCTATCCGGAGGTAATCAATCTTCTCTACACCAGCGCGAATAATGGGAAGCTGGTTTTGAGGGTGTGAGGGGGGGGCGCGCAAATTCGGAAATGTTTTAGCATTAGGCGCCGTAAAATCCCCTCTCCCCGTCTTTCACGGGGAGAGGGTTAGGGTGAGGGGCGGCAACAGGCGATGAGCTAATCGCTCCTCAGTCCCGATAACTTTTCTTCGCCGTATTTTCAGGCTGACCGCGTATCTCAGTCCAATATTCAACCAGAACGTCATCATCGATTTCGACAAGCCCCGTGCCGTACAGCCGGTCACCCCCGCGCTTCTTCGGCCCTGAGATCCAAAACTCTGTTTGTGCCTCAATATCAAGATAGTTCGACTTGAAGCCCTGAAACGGAATGAACTCGCGTCCCTTGTAGGACAGAGATTTCCCGGACTTCGAGTAAACGACGCGCCCTATCCGCGCGGCGCCTTCAAGGCCGTTGCTCTTATCTTCGATATACATAATCCGAGTTTTCTTGGCGGACATCTGAGACATGCTCCGTGGGTTTCGTCAGATTAGCACCACACAGCCTAAAAGTGAGTTTCCGAAACGCCTAGCACCGTATTTTGCCGCCCCTCACCCCAACCCTCTCCCCATTGAGTGCAGAAATGGGGAGAGGGAGAAGTGCGGGTGTCACCAAAACAAAAAACGCCGGGCACCATTGCCCGGCGTTTCTGCAATCACACGTGTGGAGGCGTGTTTCGAAATTGGTTCAATCGTCCTTCTTCCGTCTCGGCACGGGCGGAACGGCACCCGAAGACTTTGGCTTGTCGGACTTGTCCTTGGGTCCGGGCAGCGCCTTCTTGGGCGTGGCGTCGGCCAGCACGGTTTGCGGGCCGTCGTCCTCGTCGTCCTCGGGGTTGCGCCGCTTCGACGGATCGCCCGGAATGTAGTCGAACGCCAGCGCGCGATCTTCGCCCTTGCCGGAGACCAGCACCTTGACCGTGCCGCCGTGCTCCAGCTTGCCGAACAGCAGTTCCTCGGCCAGCGGTTTCTTGATGTACTCTTGGATGACGCGCGCGAGTGGCCGGGCGCCGAACTTTTCGTCGTAGCCCTTCTCCGCAATCCAGCGCGCGGCTTCGTCCGAAAGTTCGATCGACACGCCGCGATCCGCCAGCTGCGCTTCAAGCTGGAAGATGAACTTCTCGACGACTTTGGTGATGATCTCGGGCGGAAGGCCAGCGAACTGCACAACGGCATCGAGACGATTGCGGAACTCGGGCGTAAACATTTTGTTCACGGCTTCCGTGTCTTCGCCCTCGCGCTTGGTGCGGTTGAAGCCCATCGCAGGCTTGGCCATTTCGGACGCGCCCGCGTTCGTCGTCATGATGAGGACGACGTTGCGGAAGTCGATCGACTTGCCGTTGTGGTCTGTGAGCTTGCCGTGATCCATGACTTGCAACAGGATGTTGAACAAATCTGGATGCGCCTTCTCGATTTCGTCGAGCAGGAGCACGGAGTGGGGATGCTGATCGATACCGTCTGTCAGCAACCCGCCCTGAACGAAACCGACATATCCCGGCGGCGCGCCGATGAGACGCGAGACCGTATGCTTTTCCATGTATTCCGACATGTCGAAGCGCAGCAGCTCAACGCCCATGAGGTTGGCGAGCTGCTTTGCGACTTCAGTTTTGCCAACGCCTGTTGGACCTGAGAACAGATAGCAACCAATGGGCTTTTCCGGTTCGCGCAACCCAGCACGCGCGAGTTTGATCGCGCTCGTCAAAGCGTTGATGGCGTTGTCCTGGCCGAAAACAAGCCGCTTCAGATCGCGTTCGAGATTGCCCAAGACTTCGGCATCGCTCTTGGTGACGGTCTTTGGCGGAATGCGCGCCATGGTGGCGACGGTTGCCTCGATTTCCTTGACGGTGATCTTCTTCTTGCGCTTGCCTTCCGGCACCAGCATTTGCGAGGCGCCCGATTCATCGATGACGTCGATCGCCTTGTCGGGCAGCTTTCGGTCGTGAATGTACTTGGCCGAAAGCTCGACCGCCGCTTTGATGGCTTCGTTCGTGTACTTCAGCTTGTGATAATCCTCGAACACCGTTTTGAGGCCCTTGAGAATCTCAATCGTGT
>JANOKZ010000131.1:0-9764 GCA_031419515.1 Hyphomicrobium sp. | reverse complement strand
ATCTCGCCATTCTGCGGCGGCTTGCACTTAACATCGTCCGCCATGACAAGGCCAAAGGGTCGCTGGCCGGAAAATTGCGAAAAGCCGCCTGGAACGACGCTCATCTCATCGCCCTCCTCAGCCAAATGCGATAGCCCTGCTGAGGGGAGGGGGATTTTGATGGCGTTTCAATTTTCACCAGCAACACTCCAGACCAACCTTAGACCGTGCGCTTCGGCAGCATCCGCTCGACCACGCGATCCTTGCGGATCAGCTTGTGGTAAATGGCCGCCGCGATGTGTATCGCGATCAGTGCCAGAAGAGCTAACGCCAACGTTTCATGCAGTTCGAAAACCGTTTCGGAATACTTCTCGTCCTTTGCTGTCAACGCAACAAGCGGAACGCCGAAGACGCTGAGTGCACCGTAGTACGACGTGCCAACATACCCAACGAGCGGAACGGCGACAAGCAACGCGTAGATGGACCAGTGCGTGAGATGCGATACGCCAACGAGCGCCGGCGGCAGTGACGGATCTGCGGCTGGCGCGCCATTACGCAAGCGATAGATCAGCCGCGCGAGAACAAGCGCCAGAATGGTGATGCCGATGGTTTTGTGGAAGTCGTAGAGAAATGCGGTCAAGCCATCGAACAGACCGGTCTTGGTGGCGCCTTCCGCATCGACATACGTCAACTCATACCCGCGATAGGTCATGTAGAGGCCGACGGGAATTTGAATAAGCACGAGGAACGCCGTCAGCCAGTGATAGAGGCGGGCACGTGGCGAATAGACTGCGATCCCGGATGCGTGATCCTTGGCCATGATCGTTACCCCTTTGATTTCTGCCTCAGATCACAATCGAACACCACGTCGCCGCCGTCAAGAACATGAACGCGCGTTACGGGCCGTCGTGCTTCCTCAAGGCCCCGAATTGGCAAAAGTGACAATCCTGAAATTCCCGAACCCAAAATCACAGGGGCAACGAGCACGTGCAGGCGATCCACAACGCCGGCATCGATAAAGGCCGACACCGTTTTGGCGCCGCCCTCAATCAAAATCTTTCTCAAACCCAGTGTAAAAAGGGCCTTGACGATTGCGCCGGGCGGCATGTGCCCCTGTTCGCGCGGCACGATCACAGTCTCCGTGCCGTCAGGTCCCACGCCCGCATCTGCGCGCAC
This sequence comes from Hyphomicrobium sp., assembly GCA_031419515.1. Taxonomy (GTDB): domain Bacteria; phylum Pseudomonadota; class Alphaproteobacteria; order Rhizobiales; family Hyphomicrobiaceae; genus Hyphomicrobium_B. Next base: position 8,609 of record JANOKZ010000131.1, on the reverse strand, counting down.
GATGAAGCACCGCGTTCCGTCGCGCGCAAAACACTTAGCCGCATGTTTGACACGCCCATTCGGATCGATGACGACGCGTGCCGGGTGCGGACCGCGTACGCGGCGCACAGTCAGTAAGGGATCGTCTTCTTCAACTGTCCCGGCGCCGACGACCACGGCATCGACGTTAGCGCGCAAGTGATGCAGATGGTCGAGTGCCGCACTGCCGTTGATCCACCGGCTTGCGCCAGACGGTGTCGCGATGCGGCCGTCAAGAGATTGACCGAGTTGGGCGATAACAAACGGCTTATCAAGCGCTGCAGCGAGCAAGGGCTCGATCAACGGATTTGGAAGGTGAGCTGGAAATACACCGTGATGAACCGGCATCGCTTGCCTGATCGCCTATGATGAGTTGACTACCACCCCATGCGCTTAACACAGCAGGAACCGCTTTGCCGCGCTTGCACCTGCCAAATTAACCGGTATTGCCAATGTGCGACGAAACGGGACACCCCTGTTTAGCCAACGCTCATGGCTGAAACAAGCCGATTTACAGGTCAATCTTGCCCCCGCATCCTTCACGAACAGAATGCCACATTTCGATGATCACTGAACCGATGACCACTGAACCCAATGCCGCGCAGAACATGACGCTACCTGATATCTACAAGCGTGCGCTGGCCATGCTGGCGCCCGAAAAATGGCTGGCGATCGCGCTTGCCTCGGCCGGCATCGTCATCGCGGCTATTCAGCTGGCAGAGCCTATTCTCTTTGGACGCGTGGTCGATGCCCTGGCCAAAGGCGAAGGGGCGTTCTCCATTATAGCGCTCTGGGCAGCACTTGGCCTGTTCGGCATTTTCGCCGGCGTCATTGTTGCAACCTACTCCGATCGTCTCGCACACCGCCGCCGCCGCGCGGTGCTGGGCGATGTCTTCGAGCGCGCCATGACCTTGTCCCAGGGCTATCACGCCGCGCGCGGGTCCGGCGCCGTCACCCGCAATATCCTCTCAGGCACGACTTCGCTGTTCTGGCTCTGGCTCGGCGCCTTGCGCGATCAATTGACGGCATTGTTCGGGATCATCCTTCTGGCGCCGGCGGCACTCAGCATGGACTACCGCATGGCCATCATCTTGTTGACGCTCGCTGCGTTCTACACCGTCATCAACGTCATCGTCATGCGCCGGACCGCGAGCGGACAAGCATCGGTCGAAATCATGGAATACGCCGTCTCGGGCCGCGTCGGCGACGTCATCTCCAACGTGTCCGTCGTTCAGGCCTACAGCCGTATCGGTGCCGAAGTCCAATCCATGGGCACACTGACGCGCGATCTGCTCTCAGCACAATATCCCGTGCTGACGTGGTGGGGAATTTTGGCGGTCCTCCAACGCTCGGCGGCAACGCTGACCATGGTCGCCGTGTTCGCGGCAGGCGCCGTACTCTCCGCACGCGGCGAGCTGACAGTTGGTCAAATCGTTTCGTTTGTGGCCTTCGCCGGATTGCTTATCGGCAAGCTCGACCAGCTCTCGGGCTTTGCCGTGCGCATCCATCAGCAAGGCCCGGCGCTACGCAATTTGTTCGCGCTCATGGACGAAGGCTTGGCCGTCGCCGAAAAACCGGGCGCAGCGCCACTTGCCTCCGCTAACGGCAACGTCCAATTCGACGGCGTAACCTTCCACTACGATAAGGGTCCGCAAGGCGTCAAAGAGATTTCGTTTGCAGCCAGCGCGGGCCAGACGATTGCCATCACAGGACCAACGGGCTCGGGCAAGTCCACAACCATCGCCCTGTTGCAGCGTTTCCGCGCGCCCGAAGCGGGGCGTATTCTCATCGACGGCCAGGACATCGCGGACGTAACGATGGCGTCACTGCGCAGCGCCATCTCGATCGTGTTCCAGGATGCTGGGCTCTTCAATCGCTCGATTGGCGAGAATATCCGCATCGGCAAACCGGAGGCGACCGACGCACAAGTGGCGCACGCGGCGAAACTTGCCGAGGCCCATGACTTCATCTCAGTCAAGCCCGGCGGATACGGCTTCGTTATCGGCGAGCGGGGCGCGTCTCTATCGGGGGGCGAACGCCAGCGCATCGCCATCGCGCGCGCTATTTTGAAGGACGCGCCGATCCTCATTCTCGACGAAGCGACAAGCGCGCTCGACGCGGAAACGGAAGCCAAGATCAAGCGCGCGCTGGATACGCTGCGTAAGGGCCGCACCACGTTCGTCATCGCGCACCGGCTTTCGACAGTCGCCGATGCCGACCAGATCATCGTTCTCGATCACGGAAAAATCGTCGAGCGCGGGCGCTTTACCGAGCTTGCCAAGGGCAACGGGCTATTCGCGCGCCTTGTCGCCGAAGGCGGATTCACAATTCCAAGAACCACGGGCGACGCTGAACTCACTGCGGAAGAGAAGGTGGAACAGACAGACGAGATCGCCAACGCAGCCAGCTAAATCTTGGAGCGGCTTAAATCTTATGCGACATGCGCTGGCGCTTGGTTTCGAGATAGCGCTTGTTGTGTGGATTTGGCTTGATGACGATCGGCAAGCGCTCAACCACACGAATGCCGAGTGCCTTCAGCGCCTGCTCTTTTGCTGGGTTGTTCGACAGCAGCTTGATCTCCGGCATGCCGAGCTGGGTCAAGATACGCGCGGTCAAGGCATAGTCGCGGCTATCAATCGGGGCGCCGACTTCGATGTTGGCTTCGATCGTATCGAGACCTTGATCCTGCAGGGCATACGCTTGAATCTTCTTGAACAAACCAATGCCGCGCCCTTCGTGATAAGGCACATAAACGATGACGCCGAGGGGGGCTTCAGAGATCACTTTCAACGCGGCCTGAAGTTGCTGGTAGCAGTCGCAGCGCAGCGAATGGAAAATATCTCCGGTGACACAGCCCGAATGCACGCGCACCACCGGAACGGCGTCCTTGCCGGCGGCGGCTGAACGATGCACGAGCACAAGTGCTTGCTCTTCAGGCGTCTCGCCTTGGTAGGCGTGCGCTTCCAATGTCAGCTCAAGGCCATCGAGCTCGATCGGCAGAATTGTTTGTACCGACCAATCCATGTCCAGTTTGACCGAGTCCAGCTTGACCGATTTGAGTGCGCCGGATTTCATGGCGTCTCCTAGTTTCATACCTGCCATATGCCTCAAGTGAGGGCCGAAGGCAAAGGGTACTGGGGGTGAACACGTTTTGAGATAGGTTACAAGCCTCAGACAACAATAGCCCCAAATGCACAATCCAGATCACTTAACAATAACAAATGGTCAGCTTCGTGGCCCGAGGCCGCGCAAGGCGCTGGCCAGAGGTTGATGAATCGGGGCACTGTCTGCTATCGCTCGCAACAGCTAAGAACTTCGGAAACGTGCCTTGTCGCTCATTATCACGGCCCTCACCGCCGCCGCCGTCTCCGCTGTTTTGACGCGCGCCATGATCCCATGGCTGACGGCCCGAGGGGCTGTCGCCACCGAAAACGACCGCACAATGCACTCGGGCGTTGTTCCCAAGGGTGGCGGATTGCCGCTGCTGATTTCCGTTGTCGCGGTGACGAGCGCGTTTCATCCGCTGACGGCGCTGGCGCTGCCTCTCCTCGCCGCCGTCGTTGCCCTCGCCGCGCTGTCGTGGGGCGATGATGTGCACCCGCTCCCGGCACTCGTGCGCTTGCCGGTGCACCTTGGTGCAGCGGCCCTTTTTGTCATGAGCCTTCCTACAGACGCGACCGTGTTCCAAGGGTGGCTGCCATTTGCGCTGGACCGAGCGCTCACCGTCATTGCCCTCACATGGATGATGAACCTCTATAACTTCATGGATGGCATCAACGGCATCGCTGGCGCTGAAACGGTTGCCATCGCCGGGGGATACGTGCTCATCGGCGCGACGGCGGCGACGGCGCTCTCCTACCTGCCGTTGGCGGCAGCTCTGGCCGGGGCAAGCGCCGGATTTCTTGTTTGGAACTGCCGCGAAAAGGCACTCGTATTCTTGGGCGACGTGGGCAGTGTGCCGCTCGGCTTTCTCACGGGCGCGTTGATGATCGATCTCGCCATCAAGGGCTATTGGGCCGCTGCCTTAGTCCTGCCCGCGTATTTTCTAGCTGACGCAACGATCACGCTGTTGCAGCGGCTGATGCGCGGAGAGAAAGTTTGGCAAGCGCACAAGTCGCATTTCTATCAGCGCGCGGCGCAGGGCTATGGCCGGCATCTTCCCGTCGTCGCATGGGTCAGTTACGCCAACCTGCTGCTCGTCTACTGGGCCGTCGAATTCCAAAGCGGCACCACGATGTGGCTGGCGCTCGCTCTGGCTACGGTGATCCTCGTCCCGCTGCTCATCTTGTTCTCAAGGATCGGGAAGTCCCGGGCGTCTGGCAAGACCTCGTAGCGGCGCACCCTCTACCGGATCTAACGTCAATCAAGGCTTGCGTGCGATCGACAAACCCTGCACGCCGCCCGGCGACAACAAAGGCCGCTGGCTTGAGAGGCGCCCCGAATTGACGCCGTACCACCCAATCTCGCCGGAGAGCCGCCCATATTCGATCTTGGGGCAGCGGTTCATGATCACCTGAAGCCCAGCCGCTTCGGCTTCAACAGCGGCGTCGTCGTTCCTTACGCCAAGCTGCATCCAGACGACCGTTATGCCAAGCTTATCTTTCAGCGCAATGGCGTCCCGCGTGACGTCGAGAGCTGCTTGCGAATTGCGGAAGATATCAACTGCATCGACGGGTGCTGGCACGTCAGAAAGACGCGCAAAGGTTTTTCGCCCGAGCAACTCTTGGCCAGCCAACCCGGGGTTGACGGGATAAACATCATAGCCTTTTGACAGCAGATATTTGACGACGATGTAACTCGGCCGCGCAGGATTGGCGCTGGCACCAACGGCCGCGAACGTGCGCACGCTCGACAAAATTCCGGCAATGTAGGCGTCGTCGTATGTGTCGTGGTTCATGATGCTGCGCTTGGCAAAACGATCCGGCCAGCGTCATCGAGCGGCCAGTGCGGATTGTGCGCCACTTCCCAGAGGTGACCATCTGGATCTGAAAAATAGCCAGAATATCCGCCCCAGAACGCTTTTTGCCCTGGCTTCACGAGCGTCGCGCCAGCCGTTACCGCCTCTGCAAGGACCGCTTCGACTTCCTCTGGAGCAGACACGTTGTGCGCGAGGGCCATCCCTGAGAAGCCGGGTGCGCTGTCGTCCACATGCGCATCTTTCGCCAAGGCGCAACGGGCGAAAAGCGCGAGGACAACGCCACCCGCATCAAAAAAAGTTACAGACGGATTGCTATCGGACGATGCCTTGAAGCCGAGTGCTTCGTAAAAGGCTCGCGCGCGCGACACATCTGCAACGCCAAGCGTTACGAGGGTAAGACGCGGCTGCATTCCTCACGCATCCTTCCAATCGGGGGTGCGCTTCTCGAGAAACGCGCCTATGCCTTCGCGCGCATTTTCGTCCATCATATTCATGACCATGATACCCGCCGCATAATTGTAAGCCTCCTCAAGAGGCATTTCGAGTTGGTGGTAGAATGCTGCTTTGCCAAACGCAACAGTGGCCTTGGATTTGGACGCAATTCTGCGCGCCATGCCGAGCGCCTCGCCCAACACCTCAGGTGTTGGCACGGCGCGATTGATCAATCCAAATTTCTCGGCCTCATCCGCTGAAATAGCGTCGCCCGTCAGCAGCATTTCCATGGCGTGCTTGCGTAAAACGTTACGCGACAGCGCCACCATCGGCGACGAACAAAAGAGGCCGATCTGAACGCCGGGTGTCGCAAAGCTCGCGCTTTGTGCGGCAACCGCCAAATCGCACGAGGCAACGAGCTGACATCCGGCCGCCGTTGCCAAACCTTGCACGGCAGCAATGACGGGCTTTGGGGAATTAACAATCGCCTGCATCATGCGGGCGCACGACGTCATCGTCTCCGCGAAGAATGCGCGCCCGCCGTCTGCGTCAGCGCGGTGCGATGTCATTTCCTTCAAGTCGTGGCCGGCGCAGAAAACGGGGCCGTTCCCCGTCAACACGATCGCGGCAACAGTGGAATCGCTTTTCAGCGTGTCGAGCGTGCGCGTCAGATCACCAATGAGCGACAACCTGAGCGCATTGCGCGCGGCGGGCCGATTGAGCGTGAGCACTGCAATGCCTGGCTCTGGCCGTTCTGAAATAAGATCGGCCGCGTCCATGTTCGTTTCAGGATTTTTCTCCTGCATGGTCGCCGCCGTTCTCTTTAGCTGGTTATAACGGGCTTACTGCAACGCCTTCTCGATGTCGGCGCGATGCGTTTTCACGACGTCGATGTTTTCTTTGTTCTGCAGCGGCGGCGTCGTCTTGATGGCTTCCGTCAGCTCATCGACAAGTTGTTTCTTGTCGGCTTCGGGAATGCTCTCATCCTTCTTCACGTCTTCCAGCTCTTTCTGCAGCGCTTCAACCGGATCGACGAAGTTCCCGGTCTGCGTATCGAGGCCTGCCATAACGATGGAGATGTTGGCGGCGACGTCGTCGAGTTCGGCGAAGTCGTTGAAACCGTGCTTCTTGGCAATACCCTCAAGTTCGGCTTGCAGTGCCGGGTCTGGCTTTTCGCCGGCCGACTGAATCTTCGACGCGATGGCTGCAAGGTCACCCTGCGCCGCGATGAAGCTCTTCACTTGCGCGTCCGACAATTTCATCTGCTTGACTTCTTGGGCCGATGCGCTCGCGACAGCCACGCCGCAGACCAGCATCAGCGTTACGAACAATCGTTGAATACGATCCAGAATGACCGGCATTGAACCTTCCTCCTCAATCAGCCGCAGGCCCGCGCTTAGCGGCACCACTCGCAAATGACGTCACACGCCAACTGCGTCTACATTAAGAAACGAATGTGCCACCCTTGTTTCCGTCGCACATCAAAATCATGATTTGCCCGCCGTTGCACGAGCTACGTCAATGGTAACGGGTCATAAGAACAAGAAGTGGCGCGGGCGATATTAAAATACCGTTAGGCGATATTATACTTGACGTACCCAATTTTCTGTCTTATATTACAGGCAGATAGGAGACGATCATGTCCATTTTGAGCGCCGAACACTTCCATGATGAGGCCAAAGCCTACGAATTTATCGAGGCGCGCGTCTGGAATCAGGGTCCGGTATGCCCCCACTGCAAGGCTCAGGACCGGATTTCCAAGATGAAAGGCAAGTCCACCCGGATCGGCACTTACAAATGCTACCACTGCCGTAAGCCCTTCACAGTGAAGGTTGGCACCGTCTTCGAGGCGAGCCATATCCCCCTGCGGCTTTGGCTCCAGGCCATCTTTTTGCTGTCCTCCAGCAAGAAGGGCATGAGCTCGAATCAGCTTCACCGGACGCTCGGCATTACGCTCAAATCGGCGTGGTTCATGTCGCACCGTATTCGCGAAGCGATGCGCACCGGCGGCCTTGGCACCATGGGCAGCGGCGGCAACATCGTTGAAGCCGACGAGACCTTCATTGGTTACAAGGGCGACAAGAAGCAAACCCGCAAGGGCTACGCCCACCGCAACGCGGTTCTGACCCTTGTGAACCGTGGCGGCGAAGCCCGCAGCTTCCACGTCGAAACCGCCAATCAGGCCAACATTATGCCAATCGTTCGCGAGAACCTTGCACAAGAGGCCAGGGTTGTGACCGACGACGCAGGCCACTATCGCAACTTGGACAAGGAATTCGAGCACGCTTTCGTCAATCACTCGGCTGGCCAATATGGCCGTGGCGAAATCCACACCAACACCGTTGAAGGCTACTATTCGATCTTCAAGCGCGGCATGAAGGGTATCTATCAGCATTGCTCGGAAAAGCACCTGCACCGTTATCTTGCCGAGTACGATTTCCGGTATTCCAACCGGGTCCGGTTAGGCGTAAATGATGAACAGCGTGCCGAACGCACTTTGAAGGGCGTTGTCGGCAAGAGGCTAACCTACAAATAGATGGCTGACGAGGTTCGACCGAATGCCAAAAAAGAAGGAACCGGCTCGAAGCCGAGCGGAACAAGAGCGAATATTCAAACAGGCAGCCCGAGAACACGGCGCAGACGAAAGTGGTAATAAATTTGAGACCGCTATCAAGAGAATAACTGCCGCTGGCAAAATGGAAAAAAAAGCCCTGCCTAGGGCCTAGCCCCGCGCGGTTTCGCTTTTTTCTTTGTCTGTTTATCCTTCGCGGGATACTCTGCTGGCGGCGCTTGCTGGCTAGCCTCTTTGTTTTCGACGGAGGGCTCTTTTGCAGCCGCAGCTAGCATATATTCGTGAACAGCCGCTTCTGCTTCTCTAGACGCAGCAACTTCCTTTTCAGATGCGCGAGCGAAGAGCTTGTACAAAACATTCTTTTCTTCCTCTGTCGCCACGTGCGAGCCGCCCGCCGCAATTATCACAAGGTCTGTTTGTTTGCCGACACCTCCGGCCATTTCCGCTCGCGCCTTCGCCGTGAAGGTTAGCCACAACGCCCTTTCTAAGGGCCAAGTCTTGTCATACTTACCAACCATAAATTGCGTCGTCGCCAACGCTTCTCCTGCTCCAGCACATGCGAAAAACGGAGTGTTGAAACACATGGCGACGCCAGGGTCAGTAATCTTGTATATGTTGCCCCCGCTAGGATCGATGCCCGCAATGATTGCCGTTGACCCGATATGGTAG
>JANOKZ010000130.1:0-4967 GCA_031419515.1 Hyphomicrobium sp. | reverse complement strand
CCGATGTCTTCAACCGCCATGCGCACGAGCCGGCGCGCGAGGAACAAGCGGTCCTCTCCGCCATCTAACATGCGGCAGAAATAATAGAGTGCTGCATCGGGGTCGGAGCCGCGCACGCTTTTGTGGAGCGCGGAAATGAGGTTGTAGTGACCTTCGCGCGATTTGTCGTAGAGCGGCGCGCGGCGCTGCACGAGTTTGACGAGCGCGTCGCGATTGATCGGCTTCGCAGTCTCGGGGATTGCTGAGAACACGTCTTCGGCGAGATTGATGATGGAGCGGCCGTCGCCGTCGGCCATGCCTTTGACGGCGTCGCGTGCATCCGCATCGACGGGAAGTTTGCGGCCCATCTCGGCTTCCGCGCGCTTTAAGACCGTCTCGAGTGCCGCGTCGTCAAGGCGGTTCAAGGTCAAGACGCTGGCGCGGGAAAGAAGCGCGGCGTTGAGTTCGAACGACGGGTTTTCCGTGGTTGCACCAACGAGCGTGATGGTGCCGTCTTCCATGTGCGGCAGGAAACTATCCTGTTGCCCACGATTGAAGCGGTGGATCTCATCGATGAACAGCAGCGTGCCCTTGCCCTGCTCGCGCATGATCTTGGCGCGGTCGAAGGACTTCCTGAGTTCCGCGACGCCGGAGAAAATGGCGGACAGCTGTTCAAACGCTAGATTGGTTTCGCCCGCGAGAAGCCGCGCGATGGTGGTCTTGCCGCAACCGGGCGGACCCCAGAGAATGAGGCTTGGCACGCGCCCCGACTTCAACATGCGCGTCAGCGTACCTTCAGGGCCGACGATGTGATCCTGGCCGGTGACGTCGGAAAGTTTCTGCGGGCGCAGCCGGTCGGCAAGCGGTCGCGGCGCGCCTTTTTCTAATCCTGCGGCTTCGAAGAGATTGGTCATGGGGGGAGTTATAGGGGTTGGATGGCCGGGGGAGAAGGGAGACACCGCAAACGAACCGTGGCAACCGTTCAAAGGGCTCAACGGCTCAACGGATCATCTTGTCATAGTCTCCATGTGGGCCGATTCAGAACCAGAATATCCCGTCGGGGATGTCGTCGATGCCAAGTACGCGAAAATGTTCTCCGACTCGGGCGGACCACAGCTGCCCTATTCGCTTGAAATGCAGTGAAGGATGGCGCGGGTTGGCTTTGAGCAGCAGGAAATTCTTGTCCGCGAGAACACGAACCGGCTTTGGCAAGTCTTGGTAGCACGCCCAGAACTTCGGCGATGCGCGATGCCTCACAGATCGCGCGCGCGGCCAGCATCGCGGTCGGCCGTGGCTTCGGCGATCAAAGCATCAAGCTTTCCGGCACTAAGATCGCGTGCAATCTGCGCATCCCAGTCCTGATAATCCTTGTCCAGGAACCATGTGCGAAGCTCTGCCTGTTTCTCGGGTGGCAGATGTTCCACGCGCACCTTGATGTCGTCGAGGTCGTCCATCGTGCTTCCTCACCTGGCAACTTATTCAATCATAACACGTTTGCGAGTAGGCACTACCACCCCTGCCGCGCCCACAACGGCGCACCCAACACATTTTTTGCCCAGGCGATCGGCGAGCGGGCGCGGCGCGCTTTTCTCCAGGCCTGCGGCTTCGAAGAGGTTGGTCATGGGGGGAGGTTGTAGGGGGTCAAGGGGGCGACGCCAAATGTCTTGGAGGCATGGCACGACACGCGGCCGCCCCTCGCCCCATGCAAGTGCAGCGCATGGGGAGAGGGAGATCCCGGCAACCCCGCTCAGTTCAGCTTCACACTACCGAACACGCGGACGTTGGCGCCCGGCTGGAGGACTTCGTCCTTCTTGAACGAGGAGTGGATGCGAACCTCCTCGTCCGCGAGGTTTTCGCCCTTGATGCCGATGGTGAATTCGGGCGCCGCGCTTTCAGTGCCTTGAAGTTTGGCCGTGTAGGATAATTCCGCGCTGACAAGCGTGTAGCCAACTGTCGGCGTTTCGTTGAATGCGATGCGGTCCTGATCGAAGGCGTGGAGTACGGCGGCGCGCGCGAACCATTGCCCGTCGCGATAGTAGAGAGCGCCACCTAGGCGATGCGGCGGAATACGCGGCACGTTCTCGCCATTGTCAAACCGGGCGTTGACGAAATCGTACTGCCCTTCGATGCCCCATACGCCGTTCCAGATGGGCGCGATGTCGTATTGCGCGATCACTTCGGCGCCATAGAAGCGGGCATTGCGCTGTTCGAACAACAGTTGATCGAGTTCGTCTTCGACACCGCAGGTATCGATCGTGCCACCGCAGCCAATGCCCGTGAGGCCTTTTGAGATAAAGCCGTCGAAGCGCGTCGCGTAGAGCGAGCCGTCGAAGCGGAAGGCGCCGGCGGCTTTCTTGACGCCGAACTCGATTGTCTTGGCCTTCTCTTTTTCGAGATCCGGATTGCCGATTTCAAACGTGCCGGTCGCTTCGTGCAGTCCTTGCGAGAACAACTCCTCGGCTTCCGGCGCACGCTCGGTGTATTGCCCGGTGAGGCGCGCCACGAACCCAAGCGGAAATTCGTAGGCGATGCCGGTGCTGGCACTGAGCGGCGTGAAATCGCGTTCGCCGGTAAAACGGACAAGATTGAGGGGGTCGCTGAAATCGGCGATACCCGTGCCGTCGACCGACACGTGTTCGATGCGGCTTGCAGCTTGAAGTTTGAAGCCGCGCGAAAGGCTCAATTCCTGAAACACGAAGCCGGCGATCCGGTCCGTTGTTGCAGGCTCAAGCAACGAGTCGCCTTCAAAGCTCTGGCCTTCAATGCGCCGGTGCCCCCACTGCATACCGAGCGCGCCGCCGAGTTCGCCAAAGGGCGTCGCGATGGCCTGCTGTTCGATCTCAGCGCGGGCCTCCTGTTCGCGGTTTGTGAATCGCGAACCCACTTCGCCGTCCGGTGTGATTTCGTCGTGTGCGTAATCGGAAGCGCCAAACCAGAAACGCGCGACATCGATACCTCCGGTATGAACGCGCCATTCGCCCTTGGAGAGGATCTTATCTTGCTCAAGATCAATGCGCGCGGCTTCCGCCGGAATGCCATACAGGCTTTCAACACGCACGAACGCGACGCCGATGAAGCCATCCGGCCCGATGAATGAAGCGCCGGCCGCGCCGCCTTCGCTTTCGACGAATGAGTTTTCCTGAATGCCGCGCGGCGTATCGTAATTTCCAGCGTCGCGCTTGAAGGCGTCCGCGTGAACAGCGAACCCGTTCGATCCGGCAGTTGCTTTGAAACTACCGTCGCGGCCGTCGTCAACCGAACTCCATCCTCCGCGAACGGCGCCACTGAAGCCGCCGGGCGGAATGACGCTTGGAATGCGATCGTTCTCTACCGACACCACGCCACCCGCTGCTTGGCCGCCATAACGCAATGTGGCGGGCCCGCGAATGACTTCAACCCGGTCTGCCGCATAGGGGTCGATGGGAACCGCGTGATCTTCCGACAAGGTGGACGCGTCGTGCGAGCCGATACCGTTTTCCTGAACGCGCACCCGGTTGTTGTCGAGCCCGCGCACGATCGGGCGGCTCGCGCCCGGCGCGAAGGACGAGGCGTTGATGCCGGGCTTAGTTGAAAGTGTATCGGTGAGCGTTTGACCCTGCTTGGCGCCGATCTCGCGCGGCGTTGCGGTGGTGGATGAGGCGAAGGCATCGTCTGAGACTAGAAGCGTGCCAGGCAGCGGGGCAAGTTCAGCCGCCTCGCTTGGCGGCGATGTATCTTGCGCAGACGGCGGCTGCGGTTCTGGAAATTCCTCGGCGGGTGAAGGCTTGGGCTTGGCTTGTGCAGCCTTGGCTTTTGGCTTAGCCCGTTCGGCGGCCGCGGCAACTTTTTTCTTTTTCGGTGTTGACGCGGGCGCGGGCTCTGCCGCCACGTCTTGAGCGACGGGTGCCGGTTTCGGTTTTGGCGTTGCCTCTTGCGCGGGTTCTGGCTGAGGTTCTTGCTGGATGACGTCTACGTCCGGCAGCTTTTGCTGTTCGGGTGTTGTGGCAGCAGGCGCGGGCTCTGCAGGCGGCGGCTCCGCAGCAGGCACGACCTGTTCGGGTGGCACTTGGGTTGATTGGCTGTGGGCGGGCGCAGTGACGCTGAGTGTGACGGCAACGGCGAATGCAAGCCGCAAGGATCGTTGGGACATGAATGTCCTCCGAAATGATTCGAACTGAGATCGGGAACTCGATGTGGCTGCACGCAACGCGCATAAGCTGTTCAGCGATCCAGGGCAGTGCACGATCAAGTTATGGAGAATATTCTCAGGCGGCGGGAGGTCCGCGCGCGTAAAAATAGGCAACTCCGGTGCCGGTATGCGCGGGCGCGTAACGCACCGGGTAGCGCGCCAGAGCCGTGAACTCAGGCGGCGCGATTCCGGGAGGTGCAAAGAGTGCAGTTGCAGCGGCTTGGTTTGCCGCGAGACAGATGGCACAGGTGGCTTCAGGCCCATCGTGATCGGCGGGCGCGGGGCAGGAGGTGCCGGTACTGTCGAGGCAGCGCACTGAAGCTGCGTCAAGCCCGGCAACCTGACTGGCGCCAACGTGCGTATGGGCGAACGACAGCACCATCTGCATGGCGATGGCGGCGAGTGCCAGAACACCAAAAAAGCGGGCGCGGCTTCTACGAAGCATCGAGTCCTCCAAACGGGAGGCTAGTGAGAGTTGGCGCGAAGGGGAATGGACACTGCTCTTTTCGTCAGCGAATTCAGCGCTTGTGTATCTTAAATTCGACAGTGCGCGGGGCCGCGCGGGAGCGTTCTTGTTTAACGCGGGGGTGCCGGTTGAACGGCCGCGATTTCCTTAACGATATTTATTGCAGGTTTTTCAGCCCCTTGCGTGGAGGCGCAAAAAAACTCCGGCGGAGTTTTCCCCGCTCTTCCGGCTGAGCGCATAATCGCGAGTGAGAAACGCGAGGTATCGAATGTTGGGTTTGGTGTTGTGTTTGATGTTCGGGGTGTTGGCGGCGGTGGCCGCAGTCCGCGCAGAAGAATGTTCCTGCAGCCTTGT
>JANOKZ010000129.1:0-2337 GCA_031419515.1 Hyphomicrobium sp. | reverse complement strand
TGGCTCGGCTGGTCGTGTACCCGGTAGACGAGCGGCGTGCGCTCTCCCTCCAGCGTCTCGGCGGCGGCGACGTTGGCTTGAATCATGAACTCTTCGATCAGGCGATGGGCTGTCAGGCGTTCGGGCGTCACAACGCGTGCCACGCGTCCCTTCTCGTCGAGCACGATTTTGCGCTCGGGCAGATCGAGATCGAGCGGTCCGCGCTTGTCGCGCGCTTCGCTCACCGCCGCATAAGCCGCCCACAAGGGCTTTAACGCCCGCTCCATGAGCGGCGCACACTTCTCGGAGACTGTGCCGTCAATGGCCGCTTGCGCTTCCTGATACGAAAGCTTCGCCGCCGATTTCATCATCGCGCGCATGAAGGTGTGGCCGCGCTTTTCGCCGTGCTTGTCGAACACCATGCGAACAGCCAAGCAGGCGCGCTCTTCGCCTTCGCGCAGCGAACACAGGTCGTTTGAAATTTTTTCGGGCAACATCGGCACGACGCGATCGGGGAAATAGACCGAGTTGCCGCGTAACTGAGCCTCGCGGTCGAGCTTGGTGCCGGGGCGGATGTAGTGCGCGACGTCGGCAATGGCGACGATGACGACCCACCCGCCGGAATTCCCCGAGCTTGTGTCAGGCTCGGCGTACACCGCGTCGTCGTAATCGCGCGCATCCATCGGGTCGATTGTCAGCAACGGCGTCGAGCGCAAATCCGTGCGGCCCTTCATGCCGGGCGCATCTAGCGCTTCGCTTTCGGCGATGACGCTCTCGGGGAAATCTTCAGGAATGCCGTGCGCGTGAATGGCGATCAGAGAGATTTGGCGTTGATCGCTTGGGTTGCCAAGGCTTTCGAGAATAACCGCACGCGGAGTCGAGAAGCGGCCGCGCCGCACAAGTTCAAAACGCACGAGATCGCCATCGCCCGCTTTCGCGTTATCGCCCTCGAGGATCGGCCAGCTTTTCAGTTCCTTGCGGTTGATCGGATCAATCGTGCCGCCGCCGCGCGTTGCATGCCGGTAGATGCCGAGCAAACGGCTCGTCTCGCGCGCCAGCTTTTTGATCGGCGTTGCCTCATAGCTGGCGCCATCGCCGCTCGTCGTCGCGAGCTTCGTCAAGCGCGCGAGCACGCGATCACCAATGCCGATGTCGCCATCGAAGGCTTTTTCGGTAGGCAACACGCGCACGATGGGACGCTTGCCGTCATCTTCCTCCCAATGCAAAGGCTTCGCCAAGAGATCGCCGTCGCGGTCGCGGCCGGTGACTTCGAGCGTCGTGACGTGAGGCAGCTTGCCCTTTTCGCGCAGGTCTTTGCGTGTGCCAGAGAGCGTGCCCTCTGCCGCCATTTCGCTCAAGATGCGTTTCAGCGCGATCTTGGCGCCGCCTGTGATGCCGAAGGCGCGTGCAATTTCGCGCTTCCCTGCCTTGCTGTCGGCCGTGCTCAAGAACTCGAGGATCTGGGCGCGGCTCGGCAAGCCGCGATCGGCCGGTTGATGGCGCGCGGCCTTAGTCTTTTTATCGGGTGGGCGTGTATCGAGTCTCTTTTTTGCCAACGTGTTCGCCTTTGTGTTGAGCGCCGATACCGGCCATTCGTGTACCCGATTGTCAAGGACTGCCGTGCATGCTGCTGGTCTGAGGGCAGCAACTGCGGCGACGAGGCTCAAAGTCAAACTGGTGACAAAGAACAAAACCAGCATCGCTTTTCCTCAAGAACCAAACCTCCCTGACGCCATTATGCGCGCGTGGGAGGGGGCGGGGAAAAGTCTCAGAACTCTTTTTTTCAGCCCTCTGTTTTTGCATGCGAAAACGGCGCGGCCAGAATCGATCCGCCCAGGCCGTTAGGGTAAATAGCAAAACCCCGCCTATGACGCCTTCGATTTAACAGGTGCTTTCTTCGCAGGCGCTGTTTTCGCAGCGGGTGCTTTCTTGGCTGGCGGCGCCTTTTTAGCAGCCGGTTTTGCAGGCGCCGCTTTCTTGGCGGCGGCCGGCGCGTCATCGCTGGCGGGTTTGGCTTTAACAGCCTTTTTGACCCCGCCCTTGCGCGCTGGTTTTTTGCCGCCGCCTTTTTCGATGCGTTCCTGCAGAAGAGTGATAGCCTCTTCAACCGTCAGATCGGCGGGCGCCTTCGACTTCGGCACCGTGGCGTTGACTTTATTGTGGCTGATGTACGCCCCGTAGCGCCCGTCCAAGACCTGGATCTTGCCGCCTTCGCTCGGGTGCTCGCCCAACTCCTTGAGGACTGTTGCGGCTTGGCGTTGAAAGCGGCTTTTTCCCCCGCCCGCGCGCTTTTCAGCAAGCAGCGTCACCGCGCGGTTGATGCCGATCGAAAACACTTCTTCGATGTTTTCGACATTC
>JANOKZ010000128.1:0-14498 GCA_031419515.1 Hyphomicrobium sp. | reverse complement strand
GAAGGTGTAGCCACCCTTGTAGTCTTCAAGTGTCTTCTCCCAAACCAGCGTGCCATCCTTAGCATTGAGTGCGATGGCGCGCGCGTCGAGGGTCAAGGCATAAACTTTGTCTTCGTAGAGTGCGACGCCCTTGGCGAGCTTGCCGCAGCAGGCAAACTGGATGACGTCGGCCGGAAGCTTGATTTCGTAGCGCCACAGACGGTTGCCCGTCTTGACTTCGTAGGCGTCGATGAATTCGCTTGAGACGGCGACAATCATGATTCCGTTGTTGACCGACGGCGTCACGTTCTGGCCTTCGAGGCTGCCAAGTGAGATCTGATAAGCCGGCTTCAGCTTTGCGACGTTCTCAGTCGTGATCTGCTTGAGTGGGCTGAAGCGCTGCGAGTCGTAGGTGCGGCCATAAATCAGCCAGTTGTCTGATTCCTTGTCCGCATTGAGCAGGCGCTCATCTGTGACGGGTTTCCAGTCAAATGCCGAAGCCGGCGCTGCGAGTGCCGAGGCCGCGCTGGCCACAGCAATCATGCCAGCAAGTGTCTTGGTTATTTTCATTCTTTTCCTCCTTAGCGAGATCGTTCTTCAGTGTTGCAACACTTTTAAATTCCAGTGGTAGCAGGTGATCTCACCCCGTTACTTCCTGGGATTGGGAATGAATTCGTGCACCTTATTGGCCTCGATGGCAATGGAGACTCGACCAATGCTTAATGGGTTTGAATGCGCGCAACCTGACAGAGCAGCACAAGGCGCTGCTCTCTCCGCTTCTAAGCTCGTCACGCTATGTTGGATCAGACTCTCCCACTAGCTCGCAGTGTGCGACGGTGCGGGTTGATACCCCGAACTCAATTCTTGAAACTTGATCAGCAATCGGCGTGCCAAAGTTAAGGGCGCTGTAAACTGGAGTTTTGGCTCCGAAATTCATCGTTTGAAGTGCATTGGTGTCGCGTTAGTGCGACAGCCGTCGCATCAGGCGTATGGCCTGTGTACGGTGTTGCAACGGGTGAAACGTAGGAGTGTTTATTCTTTGTAAAAGGGTCCGGCATGAACTGCGAGCCGCAACCGCAAATATGTGCGAAAGTTGTTTCGCACATACTGCTCAAAATTGCTGCGTTGCGAAATCGTAACGCATCGGATAGTGGTGCACTGTAAACGCAAGGAACGGAAGGGCTAACTCTACTTCGGCGGCTGCGCAAAGTTTGCGCTAACTTCGACAACAAACTTTTGGCGGAACGCACGCGAGAAATCCTCGTAGCCAACGGACGGGACAAGAAAGGCGCCTGGTCCGCCTATGACGTTGTCCTTGAACCAGCCTTCAATCGTGGCGGCGTCCTTGCCTTCAAGTATGGGCAAGCCATTGATGGTCACGCCGCCTCCGAATAAATCGGCACGCGCGGTCTCGAGGAGAGAGCCTGTGTTGCAATTGTCGGGACCATCGCCCGAAACATCGACAACAATCTTCGTGGCCCGGGTCGGGATGCGCGCGACCACCTTGTCGGCAACGTAGCGCAGCATCCGGGCAAGGCACGTGAATTCACCTTCTTGCTGCGGCAGATTGCGGATTGTGTTGGCCAAAGCTTTGGCGTCTCCGGCGTTGGCAATCACGGTCCACGGCACGGAAAGCCTTGACTTATCGGCCCATGTCACCATGGCAACGAGGATCCGGCCGTTCGGGCCGCCGAGCACGGCATTGATGACGCTTTCGTCTTCGAGCGCCGCAGCGATGCCTTCCATCTGCAAGTGATAGCGCTTTTCATCGACTGAACTCGAAACATCGACCGAAAGAATAAGCGCGGTATCGACTTGGGGCGGATCTTCTTGAGCAGAAGCAGTGAAAACGAAGTAACCCATGGTTCCTGCCGCAGCGATCGCGGCTACGGTTGTTTTCAACGAGAGGAAATTGCGCCGGGAAATCATTGATACCGTCCTGTGTTTTGCGAAATGCGTCGAACAATCATGCTGCGATCCGTCCCTTGTATGGCGCGCGCCAGAATTGTTCAAAGGTTCGATCCAATCGGTCAATTCCGTTGAGATGGACTTCTAAATGCATTGCAACGCAGCATTGGGTGTATTGTAGGCCGGTCAATCCAAGAGGTGCTGTTTGAACCATTCGACTGACGCGCGTGACGCCACCTCGAAATCCTTAATGTAAGCGTCGAAGTGGCCGCCCTTGAGCGTGATCAGCCGCTTTGGATGAAGGGCCTTCTCGTATCCAGCCAATGCTTGATCCGCGACGGTGAGGTGGTCGCCGAGCGCCACGACAATCTGCAATGGCGTCGGGCTGACGAACGGCAAATAAGCGCCGGGTTCGTAGTCCATGAACATTTCGACCGAACGCAGCGTCACCTCATTGCGCCAGGACGGCGCGCGGAGTTTTTGGGTCTCAGTAAACCAGGTCCAGGAATCGGCTGTCGGTAGCGCCGCGGGATCGGTTGGATTTTCGGCAACGACAGGTACCATGGCAGGTGCTTCACCGCGATAGCGCGCACGCCGGTCGGCGGCCATGGCGGCCTGGAAACCAGCGATGAAATCTGCGCGGACGAGGCGTTGGGCGTTGTTGTGGCCGCTGATCAGCGGCACTTGCGCCGAAACGCATTTCACGCGCCGGTCGGTGGCGCCGACGACGATGACATGGGCGCCCGAATAGCTTGAGCCCCAAACGCCGATGCGATCGACATCCGTTTGCGACAATGTCTCGGCGAATGTAATAGCGTCGCGGTAATCGCGGATCTGCTGCCAGGGATCGATTTCCTGGCGGATTTTGCCATCGCTCGCGCCGAAGTTGCGATGATCGAACACGAGCGAGGCGAGGCCCGCTTCAGCAAATTTTTCCGCGAACTTGTCGAGATACATCTCTTTCACGGCCGAGTAGCCGTGCGCCATGACAATTGTGGGATACTTGCCCGCGCCTGAACCCGGCACGTAGTGCCAGCCGCGCAAGATGGTGCCGTCGTCGGCCTTGAATTCGATGTCCTTGCGCATGTTGAAATCCTTAAAAAACTATCAAATACTTTGCGTTTCTCAGAAGGCGCGGCCGAACGAGGCGGCTTGTGCCGCGTAAGCGTTCTTTTCGTCTCCGAAAAAAGTCTTCTCGACGATAAAAGATTTAACGTCCGGCACGCCGATGAACTTGAGCCACAGCTCCATATATGGCTTCTGGAGATCCCACACTGCCGGCGGGAACCCACTTTCGTTGTCGTAGCCCACCCCGCGCGCGTAGATCACAAAGGCTTTGCTCTTCGTGAGTAGCCCGTTAAGGCCGCGCTCATCGAACGTGAAGAGCATATCCTTGTGGCTGACCGCATCAATCAGCTGCTTCAAGCGATAAGGTATGCCGAAGTTCCACATGGGCACGCCAATGAGGATTTTGTCGGCGGCGCGGAAGCGTTGGGCGAAGGAATCGAGCTTGGCCCACGCGGCTTCTTGCGCCGGAGTGCGGGCTTGTCCGGCAAGCCCGGCGTACTTGGCTTCGAATGCGTGCTCGTCGAGAGGCGGGACATCCTCGCGCCAAATGTCTAAAACGTCGATCGTATCGTTGGGGTTGGCGACCTGATAGGCGTCAAGAAAGGCATTCGCCGCTTGAATGGAAATCGAACGTTCCTTGCGCGGCGAGCCTTCGACGTACAGTAAGCGGGCCATGGTATTCTTTCCGGCGTTGCAGAGTTCAGGCGTTGGTACGGAGCCGCCACCGAGGCGTCAATGACACTGCCCCTAAAGACTTAGGTCACGTCTACGTGTTCCGGCTGTGGGCGCGTCAAGGAAAGTACCCGCGGGCTTGCGCCATCACGACGAGGCCAACGAGGCAGGCGAGCGCCACGGAGTGGAAGAACACATAGCGCAGGATCGCTCCTTCGTGCCCGTACCACTTGGTGGCAGTGGACGCGACAACAATAGATTGCGCATCGATCATCTTGCCCATGACGCCGCCGGACGAGTTGGCGGATGCCATGAGAACGGGATCTAAGCCCAGCTGTTCCGCGCTTACCTTCTGTAAGCCGCCGAAAAGCACGTTGGATGAGGTATCCGATCCTGTTAAAGCCACACCGAGCCAGCCGATCAAAGTGCCGAAGAATGGATAAAAGTAACCGGTATTGGCCAAGAGCAGGCCCATGGTCGCGTCCGTCCCTGCGTAGCGCGTCACGAAGCCAACAGCCAGCATGGCCGCGATGGTGAGCAGCGAATAACGCACCATCCAAAACGTTCGCCCGTACATTTTTATGATGTCGACTAGGCCGTAGCCCAAGACCAGCGCCGAAAGGATGGCCGCGAGGAAAATGCTCGTGCCCGTCGCCGAGAGGAAATTCGGCTTGTAGACGGCTTTCTCGGCTTCAGCCTTGGCAACGACAGGCGGAACCTTTTCCACCTGCTCGTGCAAGGCTGGAACCTTCCACTCGGTGTAAGCGCTCTTCGTCACCGAGCAGATGCTCTCGACGATCGCAAAACGCGTCTCGCCGTCTTTCAGTTTCGTCGGGCAGCCGTTCAAGGCTTCCTTTACCGCAGGAATGCCCCAGATGAAGACGAAGAGGCTTAAAATGGCCCACGGAGCCCACACGCGCGCACCGCCGCTGCCTCCTTGAGGTGAAGGCAGACCCACCGGTTCCACGTGGCCATCGGCAGCAAATCCGCTCGGCATTGCTGTCATCGGGTTTTTCGGCTGCCAGACTTTAAGGAACAGCGCGAGACATGCCATCGAAGAGATCGCGGCCACTACGTTGACGAGCCACGGCCCGTGATAATTCGAAATCAGGAACTGCGGCACAGCGAACGACATGCCCGCAACTAGAATAGCCGGCCAAATCTCCAGCATCTTTCTGAAGCCGACGAACGCCCATATCAGCCAGAACGGCACCAGGATGCAGAACGGGGTCAATTGCTTGCCAACCATCGCGCTGATCTCCAGGAGATCCAATCCGGTGACGGCAGCGAGCGTGATCACCGGCGTTCCAAGCGCGCCAAACGCGACGGGCGCTGTATTAGCGATGAGCGACAAACCAGACGCCGCGAGCGGCGAGAAGCCGAGCCCGATGAGCATCGCGGCCGTCACCGCAACAGGTGTGCCGAAGCCTGCCGCGCCTTCGAAGAACGCGCCGAGCGAAAAGGCGATGAATAGAAGCTGGATGCGGCGGTCGCTCGAGACGCTTTGGATTGAGGTCTGCAGCCGCAGGAAATCACCTTTCTCGTTCGTCAAGTTATAAAGAAACATGACGTTGAGGATGATCCAGCCGATCGGCAGCATCCCGAATGCGGCACCATAGACCGCAGCCATACCGGCCGTCTCCGCCGGCATGCCGAACGCCAGGATCGCAACGGCGAGCGCCGCCACAAGCCCTAGCAACGCCGCGTAATGCGCCTTAATCTCGAACAGCGCGATCGAGCCCAACAGCACGAACACGGGGATGGCGGCAACGAGTGCCGAGATGGCCATGTTTCCAAACGGATCATAGACTTGTGACCACATGAGGTTTCCCTACGCTCCCCGGGCGCCCCCCGGGAGCGGGCGCGTTGTTCAAGTTTCTCTTTGTCGCGACAGTAGACGATAGGCGCGCATCTGGTAAACGGACCAAACGCTCTATTCAGCTCGCAACGCAGGATTTATTTGCCAGGCTCACTACCCGGATACTACCAATACCGGCGATCTTTCCGCCGCAGCTATTCCGGCGGCGTCCACCCGTAGAGCCAATCGTAGCTGGCCATCACTCGCTCTGCCGGCAGGGCGCGAAGCGCGCTGTTGCGCGCCGCGGCCACGATCCCGCTCAAGTGATAGATTTGGCCGTTGCGGCGCGAGGCGGCTTGCACGCGCTCGACGCGCGCCCGGCGGTTGAGCTCGTATCGCAACAGCGCCGATGGGATGTCGCCCGGCATCTTCGCGATCGCATGTGCCAAGACGCACGCATCTTCAAGCGCCAAAACTGCACCTTGTGCCAGAAAGGGCAGCACAGGGTGCGCCGCGTCACCGAGCAATGCGATGCCGCCATTTGCATAGTGTGCCGGCACGGGACACTCGAAGAGGGACCACTTGCGCCAAGCGACGGCCGACTGCATGAGATCCCTTAAAGGCGGCGCGAACGAACCCGTGCGGTCGTGAACTTCTGTGGCGTTGGCGTCCGTGCTCCAGACATCGGATTGCGCGGTCCCATGGAAAATTGCAACGAGCGCGACCTCTTTCCCGCCGCGAACGGGATAGTGCACCACATGCGCGCCACCATCTAACCAGATGTGGACGTCGTTGCGGCGCAGGGCTTCTGGAGCGGCCTCTCTCGGCACAACGGAGCGAAAAGCACATTTGCCCGAGAATCGCGGGGGCTTCGAGTCGAAAAATTTTGTGCGCAATGCCGACCACAGGCCGTCAGCGCCGATCAACGCCGCGCCTGAGTGCGTCATACCGTTGGCGGTCGTGACCGTAACGCCCGCCGGTGAGGATGCGGCGTCAGCGGCTTCAGTATTCGTTACTATAGTGATGAGTGGATCGGCGGTTGCCCGATTGACGAGAGCGCTGTGAAGGTCTTGCCGGTGCAGGGTGCAGTAGGGTGCGCCGTGGCGGCGGGCGATCCAGGTTCCAAGTGGCAGCGTCGTGAATTCATGTCCGGAGCGCGCGTTCATGACTCGAATGCTATTTGGCTCGGCCGCGCTTTCGCGCACGGCGCCGTCAATGCCAAGCCAGGCCAATACCCGCATGCCGTGGGGGCCAATCTGGATTCCAGCCCCTTCTTCAGCGAAGCCGTCGCGGCGCTCTAAAATCATGGATGGAATGCCGTGACGGGCCAGCGCGATTGCCGTTGCTAAGCCACCGATGCCGCCGCCGGCAATAAGGATCGGGTGATCTGATGCCGGGCGCACTTGGAATGTTTCCGCTAGGCTGCGTCAGAAACAAGCGCGCCCTTGGGGTCGCTGCCGTCCGCTCCGAAGCGCTGTTCATAAATGTAAAGCGTCGAGCAGTAAGGGCAGATGATCTGGGCGTCCTGGCCCATGTCGAGGTAAACATGCGGATGATCGAAGGGCGCACGCGCGCCCATGCACTTGAATTCCTTGACGCCGATGAAAATCCGCTCTGATCCGCTATCGTTGGCGAAATGCGGGATATGCGTGCCAGCCATTCGGCCCTCTTGTGCTGTTACTCAAGTCTTTTACACGATACCGTCGATAGAGTTGCAATGGTAGGGGATCGAAGTCCACCATTCGCCGCAGGGGTTCTTAATGCAGAGTTTTGACAGTGCCGGTGTTGATATCGCCTATCTCGATACGGGCCACCTCGAACCCGCGGCCAGTGCCGGCAAGGCGCCAGTGCTTCTCATCCATGGTTTTGCCTCGAATGCGGCGACGAATTGGGTCTCGACCAGTTGGATCGACACGCTGCAGCGGCAGGGCCACAGGGTCGTCGCGATGGATAATCGTGGTCACGGGGCGAGCGGCAAACTCTATGAGGTCAGCGACTACGGCTCCCCTATAATGGCGGAGGATGCGCGGCGCCTGCTCGATCACTTGAAGATCGAGAAGGCCCATGTCATCGGCTATTCGATGGGCGCACGGATTTCTGCTTTTCTTGCTCTCGCGCATCCAGAGCGTATCCGAAGTCTCGTGTTTGGCGGCCTCGGCATCAATATGGTGCGCGGCCTTGCAGGTACGGGCCCCATTGCACATGCGCTCGAGGCGCAAAGCATCAACGATGTCACCAATCCGACCGCGCGGACGTTTCGCGTCTTTGCCGAACAGACACGGAGCGATCTCAAGGCGCTGGCTGCATGCATTCGCTCGGCGCGCACACCGATCACGAAGGAGATGCTAGCGACTCTCGCCTGTCCGGTTCTGGTTGCTGTGGGGGAAGGTGACGTCGTTGGCGGTTCGGCGGAAGAATTGGCCGCACTTATTCCCGGCGCGCGCGCCTTCACGATTCTGGGCCGGGATCACATGAAAGCTGTGGGCGATAAGACACACAAGGCGGCGGTTGTCGCGTTCTTGGCGGAGGTTGAGGGGGGCGCGGCCTGACACCGTAAATGTTGGACCGGAAAAAAAATGGGACCGGCAAAAAACATAAAGGCCCTGGCAAGGCGGTTCTTGGATCTGTTCGAGGACAATCACGGGGGGTGTGTTGTCAGATCAAGAACTGCAAACTGCCAGGACCTCCGAGTAACGCGCCTTTCGGCGAACAGTAACGTACGCGATACGAAACGGCTTCAATGCACAGCTGTACGCGACGACCAACTCAGCTTTGCTACGCGGTACAATTCAATTCAGCCCGTACTTAAAACGATTTCAGACTGAGCTCTGTACTTTTAGAGCACGTACAACATACGCCCGGTTTGCGACGGCCGGACTTCACAAATGTCGGCCCGTTTCAGTCTCTTGTGGATAACAATTGAATTCGCCGCAGCGCAACGACAGCCTGAAAGGGCGTAGGCCAAAGCCCTTTCTCCGCCGCGTCTCAGTCGCAATAGGGCCCGAAATTACGAGCACATACCACGCCGGGGACTGGGAAAAATTTACCGAAGATTAAGCATATTGGCAGTAGCGTCCCGGCCCATGGTTCTGCGTCGTATCAGCGTCTTTCTGCCTCTCGCCTTCGTGTGGCTTGCGAGCCTCGTGATGCTGTGGGGCTGTGGCTCCAACTCCCAAAATTTTGTCGCGAAAGACGAGCCCTGGCGCGAGTCGGAAGAACGCGCATGCTTGAATGCGGGCGTTGTGCGCACCAATCCATTCGTGCAACCCCGCTCAGCCCTTGGCGGCCCAAGTGTTTGCGGCACAGAGCATCCCTTCGCTATGTCGGCGGCTATGGGTGGACGCGTGTCGATGCGTCCTGCCGCATTGCTGCGCTGCCCGATGGTCCCGACAGTTGATCGCTGGGTTGCGGAAGTCGTCGAGCCCGCCGCGCGATTCCATCTCGGCAGTCCGATCGCAGAAGTAAAGGTGGCGGCCTCTTATGCCTGCCGTCCCATCAACCACGTCTCGGGCGGCCGCTTGTCAGAACATGGTTACGCCAACGCCCTTGACGTGTCGGCCTTCACGCTTGCGAACGGCTACGTTGTGACTGTCAAGTACGGGTGGAATGGTAGCGAACGAGAGCGTGCTTTTTTGCGCGCAGTACATTCCGGAACGTGCCAGCATTTCACGACAGTTCTCGGCCCGAACTACGATTCCAACCATCATGATCACTTCCACATGGACCTCGCCCGTCACGGCCGCAACGGGCTGAACCGGATCTGTAAGTAGCGCCGGCGTTTTCCGGGCTGCGCACCGAAGCCATTGCCGTCGCGCGCGCCTTAAGGGTGGCAATAGCCGAACTTCCCGTTTCTTTCCGTAAATTTAGGGGAGTTGGGGTGTAAGTGACGCTAAGCTCATGGCTGAATGACTTGGGGCCGCGATTGGCCCGCGCGACAGAGTCCGAAGATTTTATTCATGCAATGGAAAAACATCCGCCGCACGCTTGGACTCGATGAGGGTGCCCCATTGCGGGCAGCCTTCGATGACTTGGTCGCATATTTGGGCTTAGATGGAAAACGATCCGGACCGGCGCAAAGCCAAGTGGCCTTTACAATTGCGCTCGTGACGCTGGCTGCAAAAATGAGCAAGGCCGATGGCGTATCGAGTGTTGCCGAAACTGAAGTTTTCGAACGCATGTTCGACGTACCCGAAGACGAGCGCCCGCACCTCAAGCGCGTGTTCGATCTCGCGAGCCAAGACATTGCTGGGTTCGAGATCTATGCCGGCCGCATGGCCAAGCTCCTCGCGGAAGAGCCCGAGCTGAAAATTGCAGTGCTCGAGTGCTTGTTCCACGTGGCGAGCGCGGACGGCATTCTCCATCCGGGTGAAGATGACTTCGTCGCGCGCGTCTCGGAAATATTCGGCGTCAGTCAGGCGGACTACAAATCTGTGCGCCGGGCCTTCGTCCATGATCCCGACAATCCATATGACGTGCTCGGCGTCTCGTCCAAATCGAGCGATGAAGCAATCAAATCGAAGTATCGCCGGCTCGTTCGCGAACACCATCCCGATGCGCTGGTCGCAAAGGGTGTGCCGCCCGAGTTCCTGGCGGCATCGGGGCGCCGTCTTGCCGCGATCAACGTCGCCTACGAAAGCATTCTTGCGGAGCGGGGCCTGTCAGTTTCTCAATCACTGGAGCGGGCGCCTTGACCACAAAGACCATCAGGGAATTTAAACCCGATAGTCTGCTCGTGTCGCGTGTGGCGCCAGCCCAGAATGTCGAAGTGCGCCGCAATGGCGCGCGTCCGGCGTTTCTCATCATGCACTACACCGGCATGTCGTCGGCCGAGAAAGCGATCGACTGGCTGGCGCGCGCTGAGAGCAAAGTTTCGTGTCACTACGTCGTGGATGAAAAGGGCGCGGTCACTCAGCTGGTGCCGGAGAAACTGAGGGCCTGGCATGCGGGCGTTTCCTTTTGGAAGGGCGAGACGGACGTGAATTCGCATTCCATTGGCATCGAAATTCAAAATCCGGGGCACGGTCATGGGAAAGGTCATGGCGATGGCTACCCGGATTTTCCGCGCGCCCAGATCACGGCCGTGATTGCCTTGTCGCGCGATATCATCCGGCGGAACAAGTTGCCGCCGCAGAATATTCTCGCCCATTCCGACGTCGCGATCGGGCGCAAGATCGATCCGGGTGAAAAGTTCCCTTGGGTGCGGCTCGCGCGTGAGGGCGTTGGGCATTGGGTTCGCCCGTCGCCACTTCGCGCGGACGATGAAGGTCTCGGATCAGGGGCGAAGGGCGAGGCCGTTGGTGCGGCGCAGCGATTGCTGGCGACGTTTGGCTACAACGTTGCCACTTCGGGTGAGCTCGATTCTGAGACGATCAAGGCGATCCGGGCGTTTCAGCTGCATTTCCGCCCGCGGCGCACTGACGGCAGGCTTGATCGCTCGACATTGAGCACATTGCAGCGCCTCGTTGCCGCACTACCCCTTGGCCGAACGGCTTGACCCGCGATTTCAAAGACCTAAATTGCCGGTCTTGAACGGCAAGGGAGTGCGCCACGGGGCTAGGCGCCGGTCCTTTAGTATCGAACTCAGAAAGTACCGAATGGGCAAGCGGCGTTTTTCGCCTGAGGCGGTGACCTTTGGGCTCGCAGCGTTTACGGCTGTGGTGCTGAACTATCCGTTTTGGCGGATCTTTTTTCGTACCGTTGCACCGCAAGGTGTTTTCGAATGGCTGTTTTCGGCAGCGACGTTGATTGTCATGTTTCTGGCGGTGCATCTAGCTCTGACGCTGATAGCCTTCCGGCCAACGTTCCGCATTGTGAATGCACTCTTGTTGCCAGTGTCGGCCGCCGCCAGTTTCTTCATGCTGGAATATGGCGTGGTGATCGACGCAAACATGGTGCAGAACATATTCGAAACCAATCCGGCCGAGGCTGGCGACCTTTTATCGGGCAAGCTAGTGGCGTATACAGCCGCGCTTGGGATCTTGCCTGCCGTACTGGTTTGGCACTTGCCAATCGGCTGGCGACGGCTGCGCATCGAAGCAAAGCAGAAGCTGAAGATTGCAGCTGTCTCGTTGCCGCTCGCAGTAGCGGTTGCATTTCCATTCTCGTCGAATTTCACATCCGTTTTCCGCGAGCATCGGGAACTCAAGTTGACGCTTTTGCCACTCAATTACTTGAGCGCGGTCCGCAAGTATCTGGGGACATCCACTATCCAGGCAAATGCTGCAGTGAAGCCGTTTGGCGAAGATGCGGCGCGGGTCGCGAATGCCATGAGTGGTGGTAGCAAGTCGTTGTTCGTGATTGTGGTTGGGGAAACGGCCCGGGCCGATCACTTTTCCCTGAACGGTTACGCCCGCCAGACAAATGCGGAACTCGCGAAGGTTCCTGAGCTTGTAAATTATGTGCAGGCCTATTCGTGCGGGACAGATACGGCACAATCGGTTCCTTGCATGTTTTCAGGCCTGGGCCGGGTCAATTTCTCGAATGCCGTCGCGGCTGGCCAGGAAAACCTGCTCGATATCTTGCAGCGAGCCGGCCTCGATGTGATTTGGCGCGACAATCAAGCTGGATGCAAAGGTGTGTGCGCGCGGGTGCCGACAGAGAATTTGACGGGACATAGCAATCCCGAGTTTTCGTCCCATGGCGAGAACCACGACGAAATTCTTCTCGACGGTCTGAAGCAGCGGATTGGAGCCCTGCAGCGCGACACAGTGATCGTTTTGCATATGATGGGCAGTCACGGACCAGCCTACTGGAAGCGCGTGCCGGAAAAATTTGAAGTCTTCAAGCCGATCTGCGCGAACAGCCAATTCAGCCGGTGCGAAAATGAGGCCATCGTCAATGCCTACGACAACACCATCGTTTACACGGATTTCGTGCTGTCACGTTTGATCGAAATTCTGAGGGCTGGCGACCAGCAGGGCGTCGAAACGGCCATGATCTACATGTCGGATCACGGCGAGAGCCTCGGCGAAAAGAATATGTTTCTGCACGGCATGCCCTATGCCATCGCGCCGGTAGCGCAGCGGCACGTGCCGGCAGTCACCTGGATGTCGGAAAGGTTTCGCGCAAGCCGGTCGATCGATCTTGGCTGCTTGAAGACGAACGCGGCAGCGCCCGCTAGCCACGACAATCTGTTCCATTCGGTGCTCGGCGGGTTGGATATCAAGACGCGCGCGTATGATCCAGCGCTCGATCTTTTCTCGGCTTGCCGTCCGGGTCACGGTACGAGCGAGGGCGCCGGGGCCGGAATGCGGGCCGCTGCGCCGCTCTAAAGACTGGGCTTGAAAGAGTGGGCTTGTAAAAACACAACGCCGCAAGTTTATTTTCAGAAGTTAGCAGGCGTAACTTCTAAGCAATCCCTTCGCCGTATGATTCGAATCATATCTGGCGAACGGAGATTGTCATGACACCCGCTGATACTTCGCTCAGGCTTTGGATTTCTAACCCGTTGCGTCTTTCTAGCCCGTTGCGTCATGGGCTCGTCGCCGCGGTCGCTGCCGCGGCAACCCTACTCTCTGTCGCAGAAGCGTCAGCTGTCAGCGCGCGGGTCAAGGTGGCCTGCTCGAGTGATTATTTCGCCTATTGCAGCATGCACCGTGTCGGCACGCCGGGGGTGAGACAATGCATGAGGGCAGCGGGCCCAAAGCTTTCAAAACGCTGCCTCAATGCGCTCATCAACGACGGCGAAGTTTCGCAAAACGAGGTGGCCCGGCGCGCCGCCGATTTGAACGACGAATAAGCTTCAGGCGACTTTCGGGCGTCACGCTTCCGGCCTAGACTTCGGCCAAGATTTGGGCCCAGTTCGTTTAGCCCGTGAGACGCCGCGACATGAGCCTCCTGACCACACTCGGCACCGAGATGCCGCTCGATGCCCTATCGACCGAGCTGAAGCGGCGCATCGAGGTGCGCGGCCTTGGCCCCCCGCGCTCGTTCGTGAAGTGGGCAGAACAGATCCTCGTCGATCATCCCGAGCGCAAGGCGCTGGTGCTTCCGGCGGGGACCCGGATCGAGGGCGATGCCAAGCTTGATGGTGATGACTTGCTCGAACGCGGCATCGCGACGGTGGCTGTCTTGGGCGATCTGGATGTTGGCGGGCGACTGACAAATTCCGACAGCGATGGCGGGCCCTTCCTGTTCGTAGACGGCGATCTCCGTGTCGGCGAGATCCTGAAGGGTGGGTCCAGCATCATCGTGCTCGGATCGGTCACAAGCCGCGGTCTGCTGATCTGCGACTCGAGCATCGGCGCTTTCCTGGCGGCTGGCGATCTCTCCGCGTCTGCCATCATCCTTTGCGATAAAGATTTGCACGCTGGCGGCACGATCACCGGTCCGATCATCAGTGAGGAGCTCGGCAACATGCGCGCGAGCCTGGTGCCGGACGTTTTCACTGATCCCGATGATCCGGACGACGAGTTCGCCGACGGGGACCTTATCCGCGAGCGCCTGGAGGCCGGGTTGCCGATCTTGAAGGGGTGATTTTTTTGGCCCTCCTTTACTTTTCTGAGGGTCTTAGTCAG
The DNA here is from genome assembly GCA_031419515.1 of Hyphomicrobium sp. GTDB lineage: Bacteria > Pseudomonadota > Alphaproteobacteria > Rhizobiales > Hyphomicrobiaceae > Hyphomicrobium_B. The sequence goes on along the minus strand of JANOKZ010000128.1, from coordinate 557 downwards.
ATGTTCGGCTGGCAGTTCTCATAACTCGAAATTCCCCTCCCCTCAGGGGAGGGGTTAGGGGTGGGGTGACGGGCTTGGCGTCAAGTCGGACATGGGCCGTAGTTGCCACGGCGAAGTTCTAATACGGGTATGCGAACATCGAACCCGCAGGGGTCGAACTGCAATTCATGAAATCTCCCCACAGAGCCTATTGGGATTGATCTTTTGAAATCGCGCCGAAAACCCATAACTCACCAATTTTCAGATCTGGCGGTACAGCTAGTGCGGCAGGATCAAAGCGAGTGACGCGGTTCAGGTGGATGGCAACGATTAGACCAGGAGAGACTCTGTACTTTACGAGACGATCGACAATGTCTTGAACCGACGCTGCATGGTTCAACTCTTCGGGAACAACTTCTTTGATCTGCACTTCGAGATAGAGCGTGTCGTCAGTTAGGATGAGTCTTGCGCGCCACGGCGTGGATTAAATCACACCTGGCTGCGGCTTTCGCCGTCAATTGCGGGATTCCCAAATCATTTTTTCTCTGATTCATAAGCTGCCGGTAACGGAGGCCGAC
>JANOKZ010000127.1:0-3131 GCA_031419515.1 Hyphomicrobium sp. | reverse complement strand
CCGACATACGCCAACTGGCCAATCGCATTGTAGTGTCAAGAACAAAAGTAGAATATAAAATGAACAAAAAGTCGGAAAGGGGTCCGCGCTGATTTAGATTTCGGGACTAATTCGACTTTGCGGGCGTGTGCGACGACACCTCTCGGAGCAGTATTTGACCACGTCCCAGGACCGTGCCCACTTTTTACGCCACGTGAAAGGCCGGTTACAAGCCAAGCATGTTTTTCTCGGCAATTCAGATTTCTTGGGCTTGTTGGGAGGCGCAGGCACAGCCGTCACGCTGGCTTCGCGGTTGACGCCAGATAATTGACGTCAGTGTCGGGCGCGAGGGTCCACACATCGCGCAATGGATTGTAGATCATGCCTTCCAAGCGCGGCGCAGCCAGACCAGCGTCAATGCAATGGCGGGTAAGTTCTTCGGGCGTAACGAAGCGATCCCACTGATGCGTGCCGCGCGGTAGCCAGCGCAAAACATACTCGGCACCGACGATGGCCAGTGCCCAGGCCTTGAGGGTTCTGTTGATGGTCGAAAATACAATCAGCCCTCCTGGTCTCAAGACCTTGCCGCATTCGGCGATAAAGGCGCCAACATCGGGCACGTGTTCCACGACTTCGAGGCACGTGACGATATCAAACCGTTCCCCCGACGCGACAAGATCTTCAATGCGCTGGGCCCGGTAGTCGATCATCAAACCTTGCGGCTCTGCATGCCCCTTGGCGATTGCAATATTGCGTCCTGAGGGATCGATGCCTGTCACCGATGCGCCGAGCCGGGCCATAGGCTCGGCGATCAGACCGCCGCCGCAGCCAACATCGAGAACTGTGAGTCCGGAGAGCGCGCGGACGGCTTTTGTATCGAGCTTAAAGTGGGTCTCTGCGGCGCTGCGAATGAACGACAGGCGCGGCGGCCCGATCTGGTGCAGCGGACGGAATTTGCCAGTGGGGTTCCACCACTCGGCCGCGAGCTTGGAAAAGCGCGCAACCTCTTCCGGGTCGAGCGTTGAGCCGGTTTGGGGACCTGCGCGTGCCGGGGCGTCGGTCGGAGATGCCATTTTCACTCCTGTTTCGTATGTTTACTGGCCGCCCGCCGGACTGGATTGTCAAAATCGGCGCACTTTCGTGTTAGAGCGCCAGTTGCAGCCCTGCGGCTATGCCGCTAAGAAGCGCCAGTCTCAAGAGAATCTTCGTGAATCGCTCGCGGGATGCGGGGGCGCCGCCTCTCTGGCCGGCTCATACGGTCTGACATTGGCCGTTTGACGCGAGTTCGCGTTGATTTGCGCTATGGGCGGGGAACGCGACGTCTCCTGCCAAAGATAAGGATTAGAAGCGGCGGGCACGATGGCAGTTGTGGTGATGAAATTCGGCGGCTCGTCCGTCGCCAATGTCGAGCGCATCCGCAACGTGGCAAACCACGTCAAGCGCGAGGTAGACGCCGGCAATAAAGTTGCGGTTGTCGTTTCGGCCATGTCGGGCGCGACCAACCAGCTGGTCGCCTGGGTCAAGGAAGCATCTGTTCTAGCGGACACGCGCGAATACGATGCGGTGGTCGCAACCGGCGAACAAGTGACAGCTGGCTTACTTGCAATCGTTCTGCAATCAATGGGGCTCAAGGCCCGGTCGTGGACCGGTTGGCAAATTCCCATCAAGACCAATGAAGCGCACAGCTCGGCGCGCATCCTCGATATCCCGGGCGAAGACATCATGAAGGGGCTCAACGCCGGCGAGATCGCGGTCGTGACCGGGTTCCAGGGCATCGAACCAAAACATGGCCGCATTTCGACGCTTGGCCGCGGCGGCTCGGATACGAGCGCTGTGGCGCTTGCGGTCGCTCTCAAGGCAGATGTGTGCGATATCTACACAGACGTCGATGGCGTCTACACAACCGATCCGCGTATCGTGCCCAAGGCGCGCCGCCTGCCGAAGATCTCTTACGAAGAGATGCTCGAAATGGCGTCACTGGGATCAAAAGTTTTGCAGACCCGGTCTGTCGAGCTGGCGATGGTGTACCGGGTGCGCACGCGCGTGCTGTCGAGTTTCGTGGCGCCAGACGCCATGAAAGCGGTCGACATGAAGAATTTGGAGAATATCGGGACAATCGTTTGTGACGAGGATGAAATCGTGGAGCAACAGGTCGTAAGTGGCATCGCTTATGCAAAGGACGAAGCCAAAGTCACCATTGTTAAGGTGGACGACAAACCCGGAATTGCGGCCCGCATCTTCGGACCGCTGGCCGAAGCTAATATCAACGTCGACATGATTGTTCAAAACGTCACGCCGGATGGCAAGCATACCGACATGACCTTCACAATTCAGGCCGCTGAACTCCCGCGCGTTCTGGACGTCTTGAAGAAGGCCAAGGCCGATATCGGCCCATTCGAGGTCAAGAGTTCGGCTGATGTCGTCAAGATTTCCGTGATCGGCATCGGCATGCGCAGTCATGCGGGCGTTGCCTCGCAAATGTTCAAGGCGCTCTCCGACAAGGGCATCAACATTCACGCCATTTCGACCTCTGAAATCAAAATCAGTGTCCTGATCGACGCGGCCTATGCCGAACTTGCGGTTAGGACCCTGCATACGGCCTACGGTCTAGACAGCGATTGAGCCGGCGGGCAGGCCCTGTGGCCGTGCCGCTTTCTGACCGAGAAGATCCCGCGTGATGTGCGCGGCGAACAGCGGCAAAAACCATGGTAACCCGGCGCGGCGAAGACCCAAGACCACTGCCAAGCGAAACCTCGCTGCGTGTCATCATGCGCGGCCTGCGGGAAATTATGTCCGACGATGGGCTGGGTCAGGAAAAGCTCGACAAGATCGTTCGGCAAATTGCCGGCGTTATGGTCGCCGAAGTCTGTTCCATCTACCTCAAGCGCCAGGATGGTTCGCTCGAACTCTTTGCGACGGAGGGTCTAAATCCGGCTGCTGTTCACTCTACGCGGCTAAAGCGCGGCGAAGGACTTGCCGGGCGCTGCGCCGAATTGGGCGTCACCGTCAACGAGCCCGAGGCTTCAAACCATCCCGCGTTCTCTTACCGGCCTGAAACTGGCGAAGAAATCTATCACTCGCTCCTCGCCGTGCCGATCGACCGATCTGGACAGTGCTTGGGTGTTCTGGTCATTCAAAACAGAACCCAAAAG
>JANOKZ010000126.1:0-4964 GCA_031419515.1 Hyphomicrobium sp. | reverse complement strand
GCAGCGCGTCGTGCTCGGGAACAAGATGGAGGAAGTGCATCAGGCCCTTTTCCATCCAATACGGTTTCCAGAGGCGGCGCCACACGGCGCGGTCGGGGGCCATAGTGCAGCCGCAGGGCGGAATGCAGTCCTTTGGATCGCGCCATCCCGCCAGCCAAGCGTGCATCGCCGTCCACACATGATGTGGCGGTTCGGCGTTGTTCGGCCCGCGCAGTTGCTCGCTCAAGGGGCGGCCAAATTTTACACGCGGAAACCGCACTTCGAGCGTCCCAACGCGCTGCTCCTTTTCGCGCAGCGAGTAGATCAGAGAGCACCCCTTGGCCATCGACCCGACATAGCTTGCAACGCAGTGGTTCATCGCCTGCCCTTCATCCAGAAGTTCATCCGGCGTGCGCAGCCGCACGAACTCGATGCCGTTGACGGCGCGCTCAGGATTGGCGGCGGCGAGGCGGACGTCACGCACATGGCCGTAGAGCGGCACGTGCAGTGCATCGATCCAACGCTCGGCGGAGGCGCGAACCTCCTGCACGCTCATCTCGGCTTTCCATGGTCGGGCGATTGTCTGGCTCGCTTCAAGCAGCGGGCGTGCGCTGTGCCAAGCGAAGAGGCCGAGAATGGCCGCCGTCTCTGCCCCCTGCTCCTCGTCGAAATTATTCGGGTGCCGCGCCACCCACAGCGCGAAGTTTTCGTCGCACGCTTGATACGCGGCCGAGACCAGCGCGAGCCAACGGCGGCCGTCCTTGCCATTCTTCGGAATGTGATTGGCGGCGCGGAACTCGAATGATTTCGTATCCGGCAGGTCAGGGAGTGGACCCGCGAAGGCTTCGACTTGTAGAGACCGAAGCCAAAATGGAATTTGAAGTGCACCTGCGATCATGCGCAGGGCAGCACCATTTCGCACGAGTGCGCGCGCGGCCTCGGCCCGCGTGTCATCCTCGCGGGCAAGCGCCAGCGCGTGGAGAACAGCAGGGAACGACCACAACAGATCTTCAAAATAGATGTGCTCTGCCACAAGCTCCGCAACGCGGGCACGGAGGCCGGCGCCGAAGCGCTTCAGCATCGCACACGTGCGGAAGAAGTCGCGCGCACGCACGGGCGCACGCGCGTTCCCCGCTTGCGCGGCATGGAACGTCATTGTGACGTCAACTACTTTCTAAGTTCGTTTTTGTTTCAGAGTTCTGCCCGAAGGCAGATAGACGGCCGGGCGCACTCCCGGTTGCGTGCGTCGAGAGAGCGCGTCAGGTCAGCGCAAGTTTTCTTTGTCTCATAGGGGTGCTCCCCTGCTCTCGTGCTTCAAGTTTCAAGAAAGTTCTCGCTCATTCAATTAGCGAGGCGCGCTTCATACCTCCGCGCGCCTGTAATGTGAAGCGGCATTTTTGTGGCAAGATCCGCAAGGCGCGGCGCAGGTCAACCCTGCGCGTCCCGTATGTAAGGCGCAACATGTTCGGGCCGGAAACCAAGGCCGAGCAGCCGTACCGGGAGACGGTTAAGAAACGGTGTTCTGGTGAGAATGCGCAGCGCCAGGGGCGGCGTAACAGATCCCTTTGCCGCTAGCGCAGGTGCAATAACCGTGTTCTGCATGGCGAGTTGAAGACGCTGGGTCATGCGCGTTGGAAAATCGCGCCGTGCCTGAACGCGCTTTAGGTCCGGATAAGTCAGACGGTTTTCGCGCAGCGGCAGGGCAAGAACATTCGCGGCGGCGACCGCGTCTTGAATCGCGAGATTAATACCGACACCGCCGACTGGGCTCATCGCGTGCGCTGCGTCTCCAATGCACAAGAACCCGGGCCGGGCCCAGGTTTTCAAACGGTCGACTTGGACGACAAGTAGTTTGACATCGCCGAGGCTTTGAATCGCATTGGCGCGGCTGACGTCGAACGGCAGCAACGGAGCGACGGATGCGCGAAATGCTTCAAGCCCAGCAGCACGCACACCCGCGTCGCCGCCTTTTGGGATGACGAACGCGCATTGCCAATAGTCCCCGCGATTGAGCATGACGAAAATGCGGCCCGCATCAATGCGGCCCTGCGTTTGTTCGGTGTCGCTTGGCATCCGCGGAAGGCGGAACCACAGCGCGTCCATCGGCGCGCCGAACTGTTCAGCGGAAAATCCAGCCGCCGCCCGCAGCGTGGACGCGCGCCCATCTGCTGCCACGACGAGATTGGCTTTAATTGTAATCGGACCTTTGGAGCCCTTAGCGCGTACGCCAGTGATGGCGCCGCCTTCGATAACGAGTTCCAGCGCCTCGGTCTCCATCATGAGTTTAAAGCCCGGATAGGCAATGCCCTTTTGACTCAAAAAATTCAGAAAATCCCACTGCGGCATCATCGCAATGTAGGGCGCGCGCACGGAAAGCCTGGAAAAATCCGCGAGTTTTAAACGCACCGTACCGAATTGCGCGGTGAGGTCCGGCACCTTCTGGTGCGGCAGTCTCAATACATCCGCAAGCCAGCCGAGTTCATGCATCACTTCAAGCGTAGAGGGATGGATGGTATCGCCGCGAAAATCGCGCAGGAAATCCTTGTGCTTCTCAATCACAACAACACTCACGCCGACGCGCGCCAGCAGCACGCCCAGCATCATGCCGGCCGGACCGCCGCCTGCAATACAGCACTGAACAGAGTGTTCCATGCCACGCCTCGAAAAGCCTGCCGTGAGCTTACACCTCTATCCGCGCCTTGCGAAGCTTGGCGATCATGCGCTCTTTCTTTTCTGACGCGACGCGAACGCGCATTTGCAGCGTGCCGTCGTCGCCCGTCTTGCGCGATACGATATCGCCATTCTCGTAGAGCCAGGCGATCAGCGCACCTTCATGACCGGGGATTGCGAGTTCCAGGACTTCATCGGCCTTGCCAAGCCGTGCGTCGATTGCTTCGAATAGTGCGTCGATCCCCTCGCCTGAAATGGCTGAGACGAGAACGGGCTGGCGCTCATCCCGCCGTGCTTCAAGTTGTAGCTCGCTCAAGCGTTCGGGAGTTAGCAGGTCGACCTTGTTCCATACTTCGAGGATGTGACTATCTGCGGGAAGCGTATCGATACCGAGATCGCCTAAAACTTTTTCGACGTCCCCAGCCTGCGCTTCCGTTTCCTCATGCGCAATATCGCGCACGTGCAGGATGAGATCGGCTTCAACGACTTCTTCGAGCGTGGCGCGGAATGCGGCAACCAGCATGGTTGGCAGGTCGGATATGAAGCCCACCGTATCGGAAAGAATGATCTTACGGGCGCTGGGTAATTTCAACTCGCGCATGGTCGGATCAAGGGTCGCAAACACCTGATCCATGGCGAGCACGCCCGCGCCCGTGATTTTGTTGAACAGCGTCGATTTGCCGGCGTTCGTGTAGCCCACGATCGCGACAATCGGATAAGGCACTTTGCGGCGTCCCTCGCGATGCAACTCGCGCGTTTTTACAACCTCCTTGAGATCGCCTTTGATGGCGTCAATGCGATCCTGCAGCATGCGCCGGTCGAGTTCGATTTGCGCTTCGCCCGGGCCGCCTAAGAAGCCACTGCCGCCGCGCTGCCGTTCCAAATGGGTCCAGGCGCGGACCAAGCGGCCCTTCTGATAGGTGAGATGCGCGAGTTCGACCTGGAGCACGCCTTCCTTGGTTCTGGCGCGCTGGCCGAATATTTCGAGGATAAGACCGTTGCGGTCGATGACCTTGCATTCCCAGGTCTTCTCGAGATTGCGCTGCTGCACGGGCGTCACGATATGATCGACGACGACAAGGCCGATTTCTCTTTCGGCGATGAGATCCTTGAGTTCTTGAACCTTGCCCGACCCGATGAGGGTCGAGGGCCGGGGTTCGGAAAGCGGCACGATCAGCGCATCCACAATGTCGAGCTCAATCGCGTTCGCAAGGCCGATGGCTTCAGCGAGGCGATTTTCGGGCGTGTGAATTTGCGGGAAGGGCTTGGCCTTTTCCCCAACGCGGATTTGCCGCTTCCACACAGGCACAACAATGAGTACTCGGGATGGAGGCCGGCGCGTTTCTTCTGGCGCACGGCGCCGTGACTTCAAAGTACGGCCCTTGCTATGGCCTTGACTCTGGTCATGGCCGTCTTCGTCTTTGTCGTCAGTATGAGCCGCCGTCACAAGGTGATGCTCTCGCCGTCCTGGTCGTTCAGGTTGACGGGACCGCCCGGCATGATGGTCGAAATGGCGTGCTTGTAGACCAGTTGAGAGTGGCCATCGCGCCGCAGCAGGACGCAGAAATTGTCAAACCAGCTGACGATGCCTTGCAGCTTCACACCATTGACGAGAAAAATGGTCAGTGGCGTTTTGTTCTTCCGGACGTAATTCAGGAATGTATCCTGCAGGTTCTGAGCGCGTTCGGCCATTGTTGTTATCCGCTTTTTTGTTTGTTGTTTTCTTCTTAGCGTATGCGGCACAAACCGCTTCTTATTTGGTTCGCGCCCCGAGGGGTAATGCCCCTTCGTGTTCCGGCTCGTCAGCCTAAGATAGTCATTTCGGGAGCGATGGAAAGCCCCTCCGCAGGCTGAGTTCGCGCTTCGTTGCGGCCTAATAGTCTGAAGTTTCAGCAATATGATGAAAGGCTGAGCGCAGTTGACGGGTTAAGGGCCCCGGTCTGCCATCGCCGATCACATGTTCGTCAATCCGAACCACAGGCATGACCGTGTTGGTCGCCGACGTTATGAACGCTTCTTTGGCCTCATAGGCTTCCCGAACCGAGAAGGCGCGCTCATCGATTTTCAGTTTAGCGGCGGCGGCGGCATCTATGACGGTTGCGCGTGTGACGCCGGGCAGGATGCGCGTATCTAGGTGCCGCGTCACGAGGTGGTCATCGGCAGTCACAATCCATGCGTTGCTTGACGCTCCTTCCGTCACGTTGCCGTTCGCGTCCACGAGCCAAATCTCTTTGGCGCCATGCGCCTTGCCTTCGTTCTTGGCAAGACAGGCTGGCAACAGCATCACCGTTTTGATGTCGGAGCGCCCCCACCTG
>JANOKZ010000125.1:0-2018 GCA_031419515.1 Hyphomicrobium sp. | reverse complement strand
ATCGACAACGTCGTCATGCCGATGGGCGGGCACATGGGATATTGGAATGAGCCCGAACTTGCGTTGGCGCTTCATGAGTTAATACAGAAAAGCAAGGTGCCGCTTGCGAAGGCCGGGCCTCCTCCGCCGCCGCGAGATATGTCGGCGCTGCGCGGCGGGCCGCCGGTTAAACCGGCCGCGCCTGCAGACCTGCTCGCGAATACACCCTCGCGTGCTATGCCTGGGGCATGAGAGGCAGAACGATTCGCATCCTTGGCATCGACCCAGGCTTGAGACGTACCGGCTGGGGCGTCTTGGACAGCGATGGCGTGCGGCTGATCTATGTGGCCTCCGGAGTCATCACCTCGGCGGCAGACGACGATCTCGCATATCGCCTGCGCGCGCTGTTTGAAGGTGTCATGGGCGTGATCTCCAGTTTCGATCCAGCGGAAGCGGCGGTCGAAGAAACCTTCGTCAACGACAATCCGCGCTCGACTTTGAAGCTCGGGCAAGCGCGCGGCGCGGCGTTGCTGGCGCCCGCAAAGAAGGGCATGAAAGTCGCCGAGTACACCCCGAACCAGATCAAGAAGACGGTGGTCGGTGCGGGCCACGCGGACAAACAGCAGGTGCAGGCTATGATTGGCTTCCTGCTGCCGAAAGCGAAATTCGAGAGCGCGGACGAAGCGGACGCTTTGGCGATTGCGATTTGTCATGCGAACCAGCGGGGCGCGCGCGAATTGGCGGAGATGGTAGCGGGGCGTCATGGGCAATAGGCAATCGGCATTTGGCAATCGGAGTGGTTTTTTTGTGCAGCCGGACTGGCACGGGGCATGGTTGAGTTGGTCCTTAGACCCCGATTGCCGATTGCCGGTTGCCGAATGCCTGCGGAGCTACCCATGATCGGCAAATTGCGCGGCAAGGTCGATGCGGTCGGCGAAAGCTATCTCCTCATCGACGTCAATGGTGTGGGCTACGAGGTGCAGGCCTCCGCCAAGACACTGCGCAATCTGAAAGCGGGCGACGAAGTCTCGCTGACGATCGACACGCATGTGCGCGAAGACGCGATCAAGCTGTTCGGATTCCAGAGCGAGCACGAGCGCAGCTGGTTCCGCACGCTGCAATCGATCCAGGGCGTCGGCGCCAAGGTTGCGCTTGCGGTTTTGAGCGTGCTGACCCCGCAGGATTTGGCGAATGCGATTGCGCTAGGGCATTGGGCGGCGGTCGAAGAGGCGCCGGGCGTCGGCAAGAAATTGGCGCAGCGTATCGTGATGGAATTGAAGGATAAGGCGCCGGCCTTGTCGGTGGCGGGGCTCAATGTGCCAGCGGTCGCGGGGGGAAGTGCGGCGTCGAGCGCGGCGATTGCAAATCATGCAGCAGCCGAAGCGATCTCTGCGCTGACCAACTTGGGCTACAACCCGGGGCAGGCGTCCGCCGCCGTCGCCGTGGCGATGAAGGAATTGGGCGAGACGGCGGGTACTGCTGGCCTCATCAAGCGGGGCTTGAAAGAATTGGCGAAGTAGGGGGCGGCACCTACGATCCGGTGTCAGACACCGGAATTAGAACTGCGATACCTGTGATCCGGTGTCAGACCCGGAGGGTCAGACACCGTTCCTTCCGGGGTCAGACCCCTCTCATGAAAAATTGCGTTCAAACCCGGCTTTTTCTTGTGAGGGGTCTGACCCCTTTTTATCTTAACGTTAAGGGCCATTCCAGTGCCTTCCGCGCACTTGCGCTAAACCTCTGAAATCGGCTGAAATAGGCGCAATAAAATTTTCGCGAAAATTATTTTTTCCCCGGGCACTCTGGCGGCCGCATACTCGTGGTTCGAAACGGCAGATACGAGGCATGGTGATGTTAAGGATGATGCGGGTGTTGGTGGGGGTGATGGGGTTGGTCGTGGCTGTTGCGGCGGTGACCTGGGCGAGTATGCCGGACGAAGTTGCCGCGCGACTTGCCGAAGGCACGACGAAGTTGCGCCCGCAGGATTGGAAGAGCGGCGGCAAACTCTGGGTCATCGCGCCAGCTTGCCCCGGACCTCG
>JANOKZ010000124.1:0-3056 GCA_031419515.1 Hyphomicrobium sp. | reverse complement strand
AAGATCGATTGGAAAGCCACCAAGCCCGTTAAGCCCAGTTTCCTCGGTCCCCGCGCCTACACTAATTTCGACCTCGCGAGCCTCGTGCCCTACATCGATTGGACGCCGTTCTTCCAGACTTGGGAACTTGCCGGGCGCTATCCGGCCATCCTCAACGACAAAAAGGTCGGCACCGAAGCCAAAAAGCTATTCGACGACGCCCAAGAACTCTTGAAACGCATCGTCGCGGAAAAATGGGTCACGGCCAATGGGGTCGTCGGGTTTTGGCCAACCAACAGCGTGGGCGACGATATTGAAGTCTATGCCAATGACGATCGCAAGACGGTTGTGAAAACGCTCTACACATTGCGCCAGCAAATTGCCCGCGATCCAACGCGCAATCGGGCACACGTCGCACTTGCCGACTTCATCGCCCCCAAAGAAACCGGCGTTGCCGACTACATCGGCAGCTTTGCGGTCACGACCGGCATCGGCGAAGAGGAAGCAATCGAAAAACACATAGCCAAAACCGACGATTACAATCGCATCATGGCCAAAGCCTTGTGCGACCGCTTGGCCGAAGCCTTTGCGGAGGCCATGCACGCCAAGGTGCGCCGCGAACTGTGGGGCTACGCGAAATCCGAGACGCTCTCGAACGAGGATCTCATCCTCGAAAAGTACCAAGGCATTAGGCCAGCGCCCGGCTATCCAGCCCAACCCGATCACACAGAAAAGGCGACGCTGTGGACGCTGATGGACGTCGATAACAACGCCGGCATCACTCTCACCGAGAGCTATGCCATGTGGCCGGGCGCGGCGGTATCCGGTCTCTATTTCTCCCATCCCGACAGCCACTACTTCGGCGTCGGCAAGGTCGAGCGCGATCAGGCCGAGGACTATGCCCGCCGCAAAGGCTGGACCGTGCAAGAAGCCGAACGCTGGCTGGCGCCGGTGTTGAACTATGATCCGGTCTCAGCCGCGAAAGCGAAAGTGGCGTGAATCAACGTCGGGGCTCGCGAGGAATCGAAGAGCTTGCTAATGTGCCGCCCTCAGCCCGGGGAATTTTCGGGCGCGGGGAGGGGGACTTTCATGCTCAGTTATATAATTCTTATTGCCATTCAATTTGCCGTCGCATTTCTCGGTGCGCCGCAGGTGCTTGGCTACATTCCGGTTTCCGGCGACATGCGCACTTTCGCACACGCGGCGGTGTTTGCCGTGCTCGTGTGGCTCGTCGGCGTGGTCGCGTCTTTCGTTCTCAAAGATGTGCGCCAGCCGGGTACTGGGTCACTCCTCCTTGCTCTCGTCTTTGCCCTCTTTGGCGCTGCGATCATCGTTTTCGCGCCACAAGCGCTCAACGCCATACCGCTTAAATTCCCGCAACTCTATGTGCCGCTTTTCGGCGCCATCCTTGGCTATCTGATCCGCCGATAATCCGAAAAAACACAAGAGACGCGGACCTGAGGGGGTTCGCGTCTCTTGTGATCTTCTCGGGTAAGTCCCGCTGGAGTTTGCATTGCCCGGGATCTGCCGGCAACCAACTCCGTATGCCCTTGAGGCGATCAGCCCGTTAGCCGATCATCCCGAACACGATGGCCGCCACAAATCCGAAGGACAGACAGGCTGCCAAAACATTCAGTCGCATACGTAGTTCCATCAGGGCCTCCTTCTGGAAGCTTCAACAAATCGGTGGGAGCCACATCCCACCGGCCGGGAAGCTATGTTCGACCAAGGTCGGATGCCAAGTGAAAAAGGTATTGCAGCGCGGTGCCGGCTCAGGACATGCTCCTGCAACCGGGGCGGCACGGGTTGAAGCGCAACAGCGCTGTGGCCGGAAGCCCAAAATAGACACTCATCGAGCAAATGAGGCAAAACGGCGAAAGATCTTGATAGTCCACCAAACATCTGCGAATCGCGCGTCTGTACAAGCCGTCTCGCGGTAGGAAAGTCACAGCGACATCGGTACCATTGCACCGCACAAAAGAAAAATAATCCGGCTACTGGGAATAACCTGAAGGACCTCCAATTATGGCAACGTTCAAGGCTCTGCTGCTGACGCGAGGCGAAGGCGGCCTCAAACTTGTTCCCTCAGACTTGACGGAAAGCGACCTTATGCCGGGCGACGTCGACGTCGCGGTCACGCACTCAACCGTGAATTTTAAAGATGGTCTGGTACTCTCCGGGCGGCTTCCATTGAAGTCCTATCCGCTTATTCCCGGCATTGATTTCGCCGGCACCGTCACGGCGTCGAGCCACGCAAAATTTGCGCCCGGAGACGATGTTATTCTCAACGGCTACGGCGCATCCGAGCGCCATCACGGCGGCTACGCCACGCGCGCCCGTGTGCCGGGCGATTGGCTGGTGAAGCGCCCCGAAATCTTCACGCGCGCTGAAACCATGGCTATCGGCACGGCGGGTTACACCGCGATGCTGTGCGTCCTCGCCCTTGAAGATCATGGAATAACACCCGACAAAGGTCCGGTCGCCGTTTCCGGAGCCGCAGGCGGCGTCGGCTCGATTGCCGTCTCTGTTTTGTCGAAACTCGGCTATCACGTCATCGCGTCAACTGGGCGGCGCGAGGAAGACGCGTACCTCAAGTCCTTAGGCGCCGCAGAGATCATCGATCGCACTGAACTTTCCGGTCCCGCGAAACCCTTCGGCAAGGAACGCTGGGCAGGCGCCATTGACGTCGCAGGCTCGACGACCCTCGTCAATCTTCTCGCCTCAACAAACTACGGCGGGTGTGTTGCTGCAACGGGATTGGCGCAGGGCGGTGATTTGCCCGGCAGCGTCATGCCGTTCATCGTGCGCGGCGTAACGCTCTGCGGGATCGATAGCGTCATGGCGCCCATGGCGAAACGCGAACGCGCCTGGGCTCGATTGGCCAAGGACCTTGATCGCGCCAAGCTCGCGGCGGTCACGCATACGCACCGCCTCGATGACGTTCCACAACTCGCGACTGACATTCTCGCTGGCAAAGTCCGCGGCCGTGTCGTGATCGAGATTGCGTAGTTCTGTTTGTGTGGCCAGGGTAAATGGTTGCTCCAATACCGGCGTCATGGCCGCGTCGCGCTAGAGTC
>JANOKZ010000123.1:0-6442 GCA_031419515.1 Hyphomicrobium sp. | reverse complement strand
GAAGCCGCAAACGCTCGCTGTGAAAATTGGGGCTAAGCACATCGGCGAAGTTGGTGACCTCTCGATCAAGGCGGCGAACATCTGGTTCGGCGAGGTGCCGAAGACCTTCACCAAACAGCAGACCGAGATTGCGACGCGCATCTTGAAAGAGATCCGCGACCGCCTGAAATTCTTGAACGACGTCGGGCTCGAATATCTGACGCTCTCGCGCGCCTCATCAACGTTGAGTGGCGGAGAGTCGCAGCGCATTCGCCTCGCCTCTCAAATCGGCTCTGGGTTGACGGGCGTGCTCTACGTGCTGGATGAGCCCTCCATTGGGTTGCACCAGCGCGACAACGCCAGACTTCTTGAAACGCTGCGCCACTTGCGCGACATCGGCAACACCGTCATCGTCGTTGAGCATGACGAAGACGCGATCATGACCGCCGACCATGTCGTCGATATCGGCCCGGGTGCCGGTATCCACGGCGGCGAGATCGTGGCGCAAGGCACGCCCGAAGATATCATGGCGACGCCCGCGAGTTTGACAGGCGACTACTTGAGCGGCCGCCGCCAAGTCTCCGTGCCGCGCAATCGCCGCATCGCAGAAAAAGGCAAGGCGCTCTCAGTCTTTGGCGCGCGCTCGAACAATCTGCAGAATGTCACAGCATCGATCCCCGTGGGCCTCTTCACGTGCATCACAGGCGTCAGTGGCGGCGGCAAATCCTCGCTGCTGATCGACACGCTCTACAAAGCCGTGGCGCGCAAATTGAACAACGCCAAAGAGCACCCCGGCGAGCACGACAAAATCGAAGGCATCGAATTTTTCGACAAGATTATAGACATCGACCAAAGCCCAATCGGGCGCACGCCGCGCTCGAATCCGGCGACGTACACCGGCGCCTTCACGCCCATGCGCGAGTGGTACGCGGGGCTGCCTGAAAGCAAAACGCGCGGCTACGAGCCCGGCCGCTTTTCCTTCAACGTCAAAGGGGGCCGGTGCGAAAAGTGCCAGGGCGACGGCGTGCTTAAAATAGAGATGCACTTCCTGCCCGACGTTTACGTGACGTGCGAGGAATGCAAGGGCAAGCGCTACAATCGCGAAACGCTGCAGGTGATGTTCAAGGACAAATCGATCGCCGACGTGCTCGATATGACGGTTGAAGAGGGCGCTGACTTCTTCAAAGCCGTGCCGTCGATCCGCGACAAGCTCGAAACATTGGCGCGCGTGGGGCTCGGCTATATCCACATCGGCCAGCAGGCAACGACGCTTTCCGGCGGCGAAGCACAACGCATCAAGCTGTCGAAGGAACTCTCGCGCCGTGCCACGGGCCGCACGCTTTACATCTTGGACGAGCCGACCACGGGCCTGCATTTCCACGACGTCGCGAAACTTTTGGAAGTGCTGCATGAACTCGCGGACGCCGGCAACACCGTCGTCGTCATCGAGCACAACCTGGAAGTCATCAAGACGGCGGATTGGATCATCGATCTCGGCCCCGAAGGCGGCGACGGCGGCGGCAGAATTGTTGCCGAAGGCACGCCGGAGGATGTGGCGAAGGTCAAAGAAAGTTACACGGGAAAATACCTGCGTGACCTTCTCGCACGTCGGCCGGCGCCTTCCGGCCGGCTCGCGGAACGCGTGTCGGAAGGCGCAACCAAAAAGAGCGGCGGCGGCAAGAAGCAGGCGGCGGAGTAGGGATTTGCACTCAACGTTTGAACGAATATGCGCGTTGGTTAAGATCCGCAAAGTCCGGGTCTCCGCTCACTGCTATGCGCGGCTTGTAAAACGCGGTATTCTCGCGACAGAGATTGTGGCTGGGACAGATCAGGGCGCCGTCATCGAAGACTATCCGGAGGCGCATATTGGTCCGTCTGTCCTGGTATTGCAGAAAGATGCACAGGAACGGCCGCTGCACGTGGTTTGGGGCATCGAAAAAGATACAACCGAGCCTGCCGTTATTGTTACGGCGTACAATCCCGATCCCGCGCTTTGGGGTTCAGATTTCAGGAGCCGCAAATGACATCCAGAACGCTCTCTCGGCCAACAACCGAATTGGTCCATGAAGGCCGGTACGCTGCCGAAGTCGATGTGACGCTCATTGAGACCGAAGGTGAATGGTCGCCTTACTACTCGCTTGAAGATGCCGAGAAGCTCGATGCCGTCAGAATTGCCCTGCGCAACGGCGACATCAAAGCTGCGGCCAAACTCGCGCGCGTCTACGAGCTGAAGCCGGTGGCGGCGGAGTAGCCCTGCCGCTGCATGACTTTGGCCGCGCTCCGTGATAATGGAATGGAGCCCGTCGCGGCGAATGCTGCAACGGAGAAGCGTGGGGGCGCAATCGCGAGATTGCGTAGTTCAATTCATGGCCGCCGAAACTCGAAGCTGGGTATCGCGTCTCATTCGCAATCCCGTCGCCATCATCGGCGCCGTTGGCAGTCTGTTCGTCGTTTTCGCCAACGCCGAAGGCGCCATCGACGGCGTAGGCCGCCTATGGCATCGCTGGACCGCGCCGCCCGCGTCTCTTGAAAGCACGTGGCAGGGCGACTGGAAATCTCGCGACGGCTTCCACTATGGCTTCGCCATGCAGCTCGACGCGGCCGAGAGCGGTCAAGCCGAGGGGAGGATTAGCTGGGAGCTCAAAGCCACGCCGCCAAAATCGCATCTGGCCAACCGCATCGGCGCCACCGGCATCGAATATGTCTCGGGCCAGTTTAATCGCGGCAAGGGCCTCGTGACCATCAAGGGATACAAAGTCTCCGACCCGTCACTGCTGGCGCTTGACAACTACAAATTCCAGATCAAGTCCGACCAGATTTCGTTCATTGGCATGTCGCAACACCGCGGCGAATGGGAAGCCCAAGCCGGTGGAACGGTGATTGTGACGGAGAAGTAGGGAGGGGTGGGAGTGGCGAGAGGGAGCCATTCCGGTCGAAGCAGGGCGGCAGCTTGCTGCGATATTCACTTGCGCGCAAAACACTGCTATATTTCCCCCATGACCAAGCTCGAACAGATCCAGGCGACAATCGAAAATCTCTCGTCAGCCGAGATCGCGAAACTGCGCGAATGGCTCGACGAACTCGACGCCCGTCTGTTCGACGAAAAAATCGAACGCGATGCCAAGTCGGGCAAGCTGGATAAGCTGGCCGGGGAAGCGCTCGCCGAACATGCACAGGGCAAGAGCCGCAAGCTGTGAGCCATTACGCGAGCCCGGCTTTCTGGGATCGCTACTCGGCATTGCCTGAACGCGTTCGCGCACTGGCCGACAAGAATTATGCACTCCTCAATGAGAACCCTGAACACCCATCGCTTCATTTGAAGCGGGTGGGCCGCTATTGGTCAGCTCGCGTCGGCAGGGATTATCGCGCACTCGGCGTGCCTGCGGACGACGGCATCCTCTGGATCTGGATCGGCCCGCACGCGGCAAAAAGCAGGCGGGGGAGTGAGATGCGCAAACCAGCATTGCCAACAAGATTTGTTCATGGTATGTTCTCAAGAGATTTCGATGGAATCAACTAACTTGAACTACACCAATCTGGGAGAACCGATGCTTCGCTTCGTTCACACCGATCTGTTCCGTTCTGAAGCCCAAACCCTAGTCAACACTGTGAATACAGTTGGTGTCATGGGCAAGGGCATCGCGAAGCAATTCCGTGATCGCTATCCGTCGATGTACGAAGAGTACAAGCGTTATTGTGTGTCTGGTGATTTGACCATTGGCGCTCTTCATGTTTGGCGAGGCGGCGACCAGTGGGTGCTGAATTTTCCAACGAAGACAACTTGGCGTCGTCCTTCAAGGATGGAGTACCTTGAGCACGGCTTGCATACGCTTTGTACAAATTATTGGCGTCTTGGAATTCGGTCGATTTCCTTTCCACCGCTCGGGTGCGGCAATGGCGAACTCGACTGGAAAGAAGTTAAGCCACTGATGGTTCGCTACCTCCATCGTTTAGACATTCCGGTTTGGATACATGAAGTCTTCTACGCGGAAGGATTTCGTCCCGAGCAGAGCGAAGTAATTGCAAGAGTTCCGCCAGAGACATTCGAGGATTTTGTCAGCGACTTTCGAGCGGCAATCATCGAACATCAAGGACGCTTCAGACACTGGGTGACCAATCAACCATTCATTGCCGAACCATCTGATCGCGGCTCATTAGTTGTTTATGTTGATAGAAAAGTTGTGATCGACGAAGACTTTCTGGCGATGGCTTGGGTTGGCCTTCGCCTCGGCGTGCTGACCACAGAATATTTTGGCTCGAACCAAGACGCTCCCGGCGCATTCATACTGCCTATTGCTTCAAACCTCCCTTATGTACGATCACTCTCATTCGAAGCCGCAGACCGCAACCGATCAAGCGAAATAAAAGGGCTCTTATTCAACCAGCACGTAGAGACATACGCAAAAAAAAGTATTGCAGAGCTAAAAAAAATTATGCCCATAACAAAGGAACGCTTCGATGCGCATCTGGGGGAATGGCAGATCAAGGCAGGCCGTCATTACTGGCCGAGCTTCTTATTCCATTATACTGACATAACAGCAGTCGCTGCGATCCTAAAGGACGGTCGTCTAAAGTGCCGATCATCACAAGAGAATTTGATCTGTGATGTGGCAGAGCCAGGAGCCATCGCAACAAATCCTGCTGCACTTGAATACGTAAGACTGCATTTCCGTCCCAAGAACCATTTTCATTTAAGTACTGAAGGAATAAAATTCCGCGACGATGCTTATCGGCGCCCGACGCACATGAGCATTCCCGTAGCGCTTTTGTTGGACGCAGGAAAAGTCTTGACCATGCCTGGCGTTGGTTATTGCGGGAGAAAACTTGCGCATATTGGTGAGCAAGCTACTTTTGACGTCGCTGGCTTCAATAGCATCTGCTTTGCCGACGTCTATCACGATGGATATCCCGGAGACCGGGGTAGGGAAATAAATGACCGGCGAACAGCAGAAGTGATTGTCCCCAATGAGCTCGATTTGAACGATTGCCTTAGGTTTGTTTACTGCAGGTCTGTTTATGACGAGATGACACTTCGGCAACTCATCGGATCGGCGGACAACGCGCTGCTGCAGAAGATCAAAGTTGTATCAAACCCGACGGAACTCTTCTTTTGTTGGGGCACTTTTCTGCAGCTACTCGAATACACCGACAAAACCATTCGGCTGAAGTTATTCCAAGGAAGGAATTACCGAAGGGGCCAAGCGGTTCGTTGCGAAGTCGAGCAACAATCGACCGGAAGGCGTCTTCGCTGCGACTTCGAGGAAATTATAAACAATGAGGGTGTGCAGATCGGCCCTTTTGTGTCTGACCCGAATTCAACTTGGATCATAAAAATTGAAAAAGCCTTGGCCTTTCGTGGTCGCTTGCCGCATCGCCGTTCTGAGATAGTTCCACCTGCATAGCGTGCAAACACATGGCCGGCACATCTGACATCGAATGGACCGACGCGACGTGGAACCCGGTCTCGGGTTGCCTGATGATCTCGCCCGGCTGCACGAACTGCTACGCCATGCGCATGGCGGGGCGTCTGCAGTCCATGGAACACCCCTCCTACAAAGCCGTGACGCGCAAGAGCGGCAAGCGGCAGGTGTGGACCGGCAAGCTGCACTTCAACGACGCCGCTCTCGAAATACCATTGCGCTGGCGTCAGCCGCGCCGCGTGTTCGTCAACTCCATGTCGGATTTGTTCCAGGACGGCGTGCCCGCGAACTTTATCAGACAAGTCTGGGACGTCATGAAACGCGCCGATTGGCACCACTTCCAAGTGCTCACCAAACGCCCCGATAACATGCGCGACGTTCTCAAAGCCGCAAAGCTGCCGGTGTTGAAAAATGTCTGGCTCGGCACGTCGGTCGAGAGCGCCGAATATGCCGACCGCATCAAAATCCTAAGAACAATTCCGGCAGACGTGCGCTTCGTTTCGTTCGAGCCTCTGCTTGGCGCCGTTGGCCGTCCAAGCCTCAAAGGCATCGACTGGGCCATCGTCGGCGGCGAGTCCGGTCCCTCGGCGCGGCCGATGGACCCCAAGTGGGTGACAGAGATTCAAGACAATTGCGCGAAGTACGGCACTGCGTTCTTCTTCAAACAGTGGGGCGGCGTGAATAAGAAAAAATCCGGCCGCATCCTCAACGGCCGCACCTGGGACGCTTATCCGCGCCCGCTGCTTGAGGCCGCAGAGTAACTCACACACCCACCCGCATTCCCAGCCGCGCAAAATGCGCGTACGCGTTTTGCAGAGAGCCAGGACCTTTACCCGTCTCATCGTGGTAATGACCCCGGATCAGCATCGCCGCGTCGGCGTCGCGGCCGCTGTCTCGCCGCGCTAGAGTCTTTCCGCATTTAATGGAATCTCGGGGGATTCCCAAATCAGCTGAAATCTGATTCAAGCTTCTTGCTGGGATCGGAGGCCAGCACAGATGGCTCGACCCTATTCCCTTGATTTGAGAGAACGTGTTGTCGCGCA
>JANOKZ010000122.1:0-4827 GCA_031419515.1 Hyphomicrobium sp. | reverse complement strand
GCCGTTGAAGAACTGAAGCTACCGAAGGAGGTGCGCTTGCAGCCAGGCGGCGACGCTGAAATCCAGGACGAAGTTGCCAACGGCTTCATCACCGCCATGGGCACCGGCTTGATGATCGTACTTGGCGTGCTAATTCTGCTGTTTAATAGCGTCACACAGCCCATCACCATTCTGCTGTCGCTACCGCTCTCTTTCGGTGGCGTTGTGCTTGCGCTCCTCGCAACCAATAACCCTGTCAGCATGCCTGTCTACATCGGCTTGCTCATGCTCATGGGCATCGTGACCAAGAATGCGATCATGCTTGTCGATTTCGCGGTTGAAAAAATGAAAGAAGGCATGGAGCGCAACGAAGCCATTATCGACGCAGGCCGCAAGCGCGCCCGCCCCATCATCATGACCACGCTCGCAATGGTGGCGGGCATGATCCCCAGCGCCTATGCTCTTGGCGATGGCGGCGAATTCCGCGCGCCCATGGCAATCGCGGTGATCGGCGGGCTGCTGGTGTCGACTGTTCTATCGCTCGTCTTCGTGCCATCGTTCTTCACGGTCATGGATGACGTGGGCCGGCTGCTCACCTGGATGTTCGGCCGCTTCATTGGGGCAACCGATGAGCCGGGTGAAGAAGACGCGGCAGACGGCGTGCACAAACCAGTAGATAGCGGACCAGCTAAGGCGGCACCGGCCAAAGCTCAGACCGGCAACATCGCCATCGCTGCGGAATAATAATAATCCTGGCGCCTTCATTGAGATTTGTGCGCCGCATCACTACGTTGTGTGCGCGCGCCACTTTGGCGTGCCTTAGCGCCATTCTGGAGGAACTGCCCGTGTTCGATGCCAAATCCATTCTCGAGTCACTCGTACGCGGCGCGGTTCAGCCAGCGCCAGGCCAAGGCGGAGGCGGCCTTGCCGACATCTTGGGCCAAGTTCTCGGCGGCGGGCAAAATCAAGGCGCATCGCGCGGCCAATCTCAAGGCGGCGGAGGAGGCGGGCTCGGTGATTTGCTCGGCGAACTCGAACGCAGCATTCAAAACAAGGGCGGAACCCGCAATGCGGTCGAAGCGCCAAATGCGCCTTCAGGCGGCGGGCTTGAAGATATTCTCGGTCAACTGAAGGATCAGCTCGGAAAAGCTGGCGGTGCCATTCAAGGCGGTCAGGGCGGCCAAGGCGGCGGCGGTCTCATGGACGTGCTTGGTCAGGTTCTGGCCCAAGCGACGCAAGGCGTGAAGGAAGGCGCGGGCAAGATCGATAGCGCTACGGGCGCTAACGAAGCATTTGGCAAGGCGACGGGTCAAAACCCTGCCGACCTGCTCAAGCAACTGCAAGATTTGGTGCGTGACAATCCACTCGCGGCCGGTGGCGCAATGGGTGGGCTCGGCGGATTGGTGCTCGGAACCAAGACGGGTCGATCAATTGCAGGCAGCGCCGCCCGCATCGGTGCTTTGGCTCTCATTGGCGGCCTCGCCTACAAAGCCTTCCAAAACTATCAGACAGGCAAGCCTTTGATCACCGGGGCAGCGCCTGCAGAAAGCGCGCCGCAAGGATCAGGCTTTGAACCGGCGGCCGTCACGAACGATGCGGCACAACTCTATATCAGCGCAATGATTGCCGCAGCCGCTGCCGACGGGCGCATTGACGACGCGGAACAGGCAAAAGTTATAGGAGGATTGAAGCAAGCCGGTCTTGACGCAGAAGCGGAAGAGTTCCTGGCGAATGCTCTGAACAATCCCGTGTCGCCGCAGGACCTAGCCAATGCCGTGTCGTCACCTGAAGAAGCCATTCAGGTCTATACGGCAGCGCGCATGGCCATCGAACCCGACACGCGCGGCGAACAGCAATTCCTGGCGTCTCTCGCCGCAGCGCTTGGCGTCGATAACAAGCTGGCGGCCCACATCGACGCCGCGACACGCAGTGCCGCAGCCTAATCGCGGCAGGACTCGGATGTAAAAAAGGGCGCTGACCTGCCGAGGTCAGCGCCCGTATACTTTGAAAGCGCGCAGTATCGTCAGTTTGTTTTTGCAGCCGGAGCGGCCGTGGCCGACGTTTCGGGCTTGAAGAAAGCGTCCACGCGCATGCCGGTGAAGAGCGGTGGGTTACCATCAATCGACACCATGACTTCGACCACCTCGACGTCATTGGGGCGGCGGGGCCCACGCGTTGCAATGCGTGGCGTGCCGAGAGATTGCGAAATAGATGTTACGGCGCCCGTAAATTCGCGATCCGGGAAGGCGTCGGCGCGGATGACTACTTTTTGACCAACCCGCACCTTGGCGGCGTCGCGTTCTTCGACTTCGGCACGCAAACGCAATGAACTCAAATCGCCGAAAATGAGCAGCGCGCTTTCGGGCGAGGGCACAGCCGTTTCGCCTTCCTTGCCGATCATATTCAGAATAGTGCCGCCGGCAGGCGCGCGTATCCGCGTGCGTTCCAACGCAATCTCGGCGCCCGAAAGTTCGGCGCGTGCCATGGCAAGAGAGGACTCAAGCCGCGTCTCCAGCGGCATTTCGGGTTTGGCTCTGACGGCGGCAAGCGCAACGCGTGCTGCTTCCAGTTCCGTCTTCGCAGTCTGCACAGACTTGCGGCCATCTGCGACTTTTTCAGGTGTTCCTGTACCGGCACGCACGGCACGCAACGCTGCATCGAACTGCTCGCGCGCCGAAGAGAGGCCACGTTCGGCATTCGCCACTGCGTCTTCGGCTTCTTGGCGTTCCTTCGCCAAGCCCGTTGGTGGTTCGTCTTGCCGCTCACGCTCGCGTACACCCGTCTCAGCGGCTGCGGCTGCGATCTTTGCGAAGATTTCTTGGTCATCGAGGCGGGCCAGCAGATCGCCCATTTCGACTTTGTCATTTGTCTTGGCGAGCACTTCGACGATTTTGCCCGGCACTTGGCTTGCTATGCGAATTTCGCCGTTCACGGGTTCGACGCGCCCCGTTGCCGACGCGGCCCATTGAGGTGCTGCAGATGTATCGGCAAAAGCGGGACTCGCAATTTGATCAGGCCTAACACCCGATTGCGCGGCGAAATTGCCAGCGCCAACACCAATGGCAACGGCCAGCAATCCGGCCATTCCAATGGTCGTAACCGCAGGATCTAATTTAAGCATGGAGTTTACGCCTCTTCGTCAAATCAGTGATTTCCGGAGCATTGAGCCCCTCCGGCCGGCGCTCTTCGCCGACGATTTTTCCGTCTTCAATGCGCACTACACGATCCGCGTAACCGAGCGTGCGCGGGTCGTGTGTAACCGCCAGCACGCTGCGCTTCTGTTCCTTGGCGATGCGCGACAGCAGCGCCATAACGGCATGGCCGTTCTCGCTGTCGAGAGCCGCGGTCGGTTCGTCGGCTAGTACGATCGAAGGCGAACTTGCGATCGCCCGGGCAACTGCCACGCGCTGCTGCTCTCCACCCGATAAGTTGCCAGGATAATTCGTCAAACGATGCCCGAGACCCACGTCGCGCAGCACGTCTTCGGCACGGCTTGTCGCCGCATAACCTTGGATGCCGCGCACATCGAGTGCGATGCGCACGTTCTCGATGGCGTTCAGCGTCGGAAACAAATTGTAGGACTGGAAAATAAAGCCGATGTGATCGCGCCTGATCTTGGCAAGCTCTTCCGCCGAAAGCCCGGCAACCAGTTGACCGGCGATCTTGAGTGTTCCAGACGTCGGCTGCATGATGCAACCGAGGATCGACAACAGCGTGGTCTTGCCCGAGCCCGATGGCCCCATGAGCAATGTCAGCTCACCCGGCACAAGCTTTATGCTCACGTCCTTGAGCGCGATCACGAGCCCAGCGCCATGCCCGAGCTCCTTGACGACATTTTCGCATTCAAGTACCGGAGTTGCTTCCGGCGCGGATACTGGCGTTGTTGTCATCGGCTGAACACCGTTGCGGGATCGATCTTCGTGACTTTGAAAATGGCCGAAAGTGCCGAGATTGCGCACATGGCTACAGTGAGTGCGAACAGCCAAAACGCGAGGCTAGGTGTCATCACCAGCGGCAAAGCCGATCCCTGACTGACGTAGACAATGATCAGCGCGATGCTCATGCCTAACAGATAACCGCACACGGCACTGACTCCCGCCTGCGCCAGGATCACCTTGTGAATGTATCCAGCCGACGATCCCAACGCGCGTAGCGTCGCAAACTCGTGGATATGGTCCTTGGTGCTCGAATACAATGTCTGGGCGACGATGACAGTACCGACAAGACTGCCGAGTAGCGCGCCGCCAATGAGCGCAATCCCAGCCCCGGTGCGGAACAACCATTGCACCAGGCTGCGGTCGCGAAACTCTTCCTTGGTCAAGGCTTCAGCCGACTCAAGCCGGCTCGACAAATCAGCCTTCACAGTCTTGAGATCAGCGCCCGGCGCCAGTTTGATCAGGAAGAACGTGGAAAGATCTGCCTGTGCACCGAAAAGCTGGCGCGCGCGGTTCAGCGTTGTGTAGGCGTACGGCGATTGCGTGAAAGAGCGCACACCCTGCGTGAGGGCCCTGACCTTGACGCGCCCCATGGCCGCCTGCGCGCTATCGCCAATGCCGGTGATGCCGAGTTCTCCAAGATAGCTCTTATCGACAGCGATGGCATCGGGCGATTTGATGTCTTCAAGCGTACCTTGTTCCAGCGCCCAAGGAACGAGACCCTTGTCTTCAAAGTCGCTGCCGATGACGACGACGCGGGTTGATCCGCCAGCAGGTTTGCGCCATTCCGCAAACATGACCAGGATTGGCACAACCGACTGCACACCGGGTGTTGCCAGCGCTTGATGACGTTCGCGGTCCGTCAAAAGCAGGCCACCGTCTTCGAAACTCTTCGCGCCAAATGTAGTTAGGA
>JANOKZ010000121.1:0-10964 GCA_031419515.1 Hyphomicrobium sp. | reverse complement strand
GCCACGGCTCGATGGAGCGGTGCTGGGCGTAAAAATTTGTCATGTCGGGCACGAGGTCCTTGATGACCTCCATATGCGGCAGGGGATAGATTTTGACGGCATCCTTCACTTCGTCGCAGCCCTTGAGGCAAGCGAGCGTGTTGGTGCCATCGATGTTCATGGCGCACGATCCGCAGATACCTTCGCGGCACGAGCGGCGGAACGTCAACGTGGGATCGATTTCGCTTTTGATCTTGATGAGCGCGTCGAGGACCATCGGACCGCATTGATCCTTATTGACCCAATAGCTGTCTAAGCGCGGGTTCTCGTCATCATCGGGAGACCAGCGGTAGACGCGGAACTCTTTCCAGGCGCCTTCACCTTTGGGGCTATTCCAGGTCTTGCCGGCTTTGACTTTCGAGTTTTTCGGCAGTGTGAGCTGGACCATGGAGCGGAGCCTTTTGGAGCTTGAACTGAGTACGCCAACAGAACCTCCCTAGACTTGCCTGTCAACCGGGACGACGCGCCGTTTCTGTGCGGTTCTTTGGCACTTTTCAAAGCGGCTTCTGGTACTTTCGAAGGTCGCGCACCAAAGCAGTCAGTTTCTCGGAGACTTCAGCACCCGTATCGACGGCAACGCGCAGCGTGGCGCGCGTCTGGATGATCTTGTTGAGCTTCTCCTGTTGCTCGCCGAAAGCAAAGAAAACCTCCTCAGGCGCGTTGATGTCACCGTCTTCAATCGCCGTCATGACGTCGAAGGCGTTCTGCGCCGCCAGAACAAGCATCGATGCGATGTCATTCATGAGTTGCAGGTAAAGGCGCTGTGCGTCGGCGCGGATGCGCGTGCCGTGAACCCCGAACTTGAGCGGCGACGAGGCCTGTGCGCCTTCGCCCGCAAAGACTTTAGGATGACGTTGAAAGCGCCGGAAAATCTCCGACAACCCAAGGCAACAGGTCTCAAGATCTCTTAGCGAAGCTCCTGTCTTGCGCTTGGAGCGCGTGCGCGCCGCCGTCTTTTCCTGACCAGACCAATGAATGGAAGCGATGGACGAAATAGCGCCAAGCGCGGCAAGCGCCGGCAACACGGCCGCGAACGGATCCGGCGGCATGCGCGTGTCGGCATCGTCCCCGTCATCACTATCTTTTTTGTGCGCCACGCTAGGCCCTCCGGACACGATTAACGATAGTCTAGTCCGGCTTGAGATTGAAACTTGAATTTGCACCATGAAAATTTACTGATGCAACAGAAAGAAAGAGTCTTTCGCCCTCTATGCCTAGCAGGCGATAGTTCTGCATGATAGGTCAATGCTCTGGGGCACTTGAACGAACAGGGCAGACTAAGAAATTCATGGTAGCGCGCGTAAAGGCCTTCATTCGCCCGATGATTCCGGCGAAGCTCCACGCGCGTTGGAAACGCTACCGGTTTAATTCAGAGCAAGCGCATGCTCGTGGCCGCCCCCTCGAAGAAGTCTTTAACGAGATTTATGAACGCGGCGTTTGGTCGCCAACGCCTGAAGACGGCAAGTTTCATTCGGGTCCCGGTTCTATGCCAGCCGCCTCGCACGGCTACGAAGACTTTGTTGCCGGCTACGTCAATGCGCGTCCAGAAATTACGACGATCGTCGATATCGGCTGCGGAGACTTTCAAGTTTCGCAACGCATTTTGCAGCGCCTCGATCAGCCCGTGCGTTACTTCGGCTGCGATGTCGCCAGCAAAGTCGTCGCTGACAACACTGCACGCCACGCGGTGCCTGGGAAAGTCGATTTCTTGCATGCCAATGTTGCGAAGGATACTTTGCCGCCGGGCGACATTGTCACCATACGCGAAGTGCTCCAGCATCTCTCGAACGAGACGATCCATGCAGCGCTGAACAATCTCCAGCAGAACTACAAATATGCGATCGTCACGGAAGCCGTGCCACGTGTTCCGGCGGCGCCAAATCTCGATATCGTCAGCGGCTATCGCACACGAGACGGTTTGAATTCCGGAGTTTTCCTTGAACTTGCGCCGTACAACTTGAAAATCGTGGACCGCTATGAACACTTGGTTTCACCGCGCGAAGTCCTGCGCACGCTCGTCGTCGAACTCTAGGGGTCAAACTCCGTTTTTCTTAGAGAAATCGAACGACATAAAAGCTCCGCGCGGTAATCCAGTTTCCAGGAGGCGCGCGTGCTGGATGTTCGCCGCCGCCGCATCGGTCACTTGAACTACGTGAGGCTCGTAGCTGAAAATCAATTGACGCATGCGCTTGGCGGTTTGGCCGGATGGATTTTTGGCAATGACGTAGGTAGGGAAGTGTTCGATGGTCAAGGCTGCCAGACCGAATCCGGACTCTTTGACGAATTCCTTGACAGCATCAACGACGCCATACTTTGCCGCGCGCGCTGCACCATGCATCGCAAAGTCATGACCGCAGAGCAAGCCGTCGTCACAAACTTTTGGCGCCCAGAGTCGAAGATCTTCCAGGCATGCTTCATAGCTATGGTTGGCGTCGATGAAGACCCAGTCGAAGTGTTTGTCCGGGAATTCCTTTACAGCATCCGCCGAGTACATCCTGAAGACCTGGCACTCGCGGCCCGCCTTTTCTGAAGCAAACCGCTTCGTTACCTTAGCATGGCGCCGGTCCTGATCGGCTTGCGCAGCATTGTTTGAATCTCCGTAGTAAACGTTCTCGTCCTGGTGCCGCCACGGATCGACCAGCGCGTAAAACGACGGCTTACAGCCTGTGCGTACCTGCTGCGTAAACTGGCCCTTCGCGACACCGATTTCTGCGACACGCGCGTTGCTCGGCAAATACCTCAAGAGCCGATCGCGTTGCATCGGCAGGAGCAGCGTTCCAGGTTGATCGATGTGCGCCGCATCGCCATCATCAACGCGAAAGGTCACTTTCGAGTTCCAGCGGGACATGGAAATGAAGTTGGCCGGATTCAAGTACATTAATACCTCATGCTTCACTGCTCGAGACCGGAACGCCTCGTGACTCGGGCTTCACATGATACGACTGGCGTCACCCAGCATTTCGCCGTTTAATACACGCGTGCTTTTGGCTCGATGTATTTGACCTCGTTGGTCAGGGTTTTGGTATGCACCGGCCGGTCATCTAGCTTCACGGTTCTTGATTTATCGTCGGCCCAAGCGAGCGTGTGCTTCATCCAATTCACATCGTCGCGCTTTGGGAAATCTTCGCGCGCGTGGGCGCCGCGGCTTTCCTTGCGGGCTTCGGCACTGACGACCGTCACTGCGGCTTGCGAGATGAGATTGTCGAACTCTAGCGTCTCGATGAGATCGGAGTTCCAGATCAGCGAGCGGTCTGTGACGCGGATATCGCCGGCATCTTTCCAGATCGCCGATATCTTGGTCACACCTTCCTTCAAGACCGGCCCGTCGCGGAACACAGCACAATTCGATTGCATGACTTTCTGCATTCTCGCCCGCAACGCAGCCGTCGGCGTGCCGCCGTTGGCATGCCGGAATTTATCGAGCCGCGACACGGCGAGCTCGTGCGCATCCTGCGGCAGGTCTGGCTGCGTGCCCCGGCTTTCAATCGTTTCGGCGCAGCGCAGGCCTGCGGCACGCCCGAATACGACCAAATCGATGAGCGAATTGGACCCGAGACGGTTGGCGCCGTGAACGGACACGCACGCCGCTTCTCCAATGGCCATGAGGCCGGGCACGACAGCGTCGGGATCGTTGCCCTTCTTGGTCAACACTTCGCCGTGATAGTTGGTTGGGATACCGCCCATGTTGTAGTGCACGGTCGGCAGCACCGGAATGGGCTGGCGGCGCAAATCGACGCCGGCAAACACTTTTGCACTCTCGGTTATTCCAGGCAGCCGCTCGGCCAGAATTTTCGGATCGAGATGATCGAGATGTAAATAGATGTGATCGCTTTCAGCGCCGACACCCCGGCCCTCGCGAATTTCCATGGTCATGGAACGGGAGACGACATCGCGCGACGCAAGGTCCTTGGCGTGCGGCGCATACCGCTCCATGAAGCGTTCGCCTTTCGCATTCGTCAAATACCCGCCTTCGCCGCGCGCACCTTCCGTAATCAAAACGCCGGCGCCGTAAATGCCCGTCGGGTGGAATTGCACGAATTCCATATCCTGCAAGGGCAATCCAGCACGCAGTACCATGGCGTTGCCATCGCCCGTACACGTGTGTGCCGAGGTGCAGGAGAAATATGTGCGCCCATAACCGCCCGTTGCCAGGATCGTGCGCTTGGCCCGGAAACGATGGATCGAACCATCTTCAAGACACATGGCGACGACGCCTCGGCATGCGCCTTCCTCATCCATCATCAGATCGATAGCGAAATATTCGACAAAAAATTCAGCCGAGTGGCGCAGCGATTGGCCATAGAGCGTGTGCAGCATGGCGTGGCCCGTGCGATCGGCGGCGGCACACGTGCGCTGAGCGGGCGGACCTTCGCCAAATTCGGTCGTCATGCCGCCGAAGGGACGCTGATAGATCTTGCCGTCTTCGGTGCGCGAAAATGGAACGCCGTAGTGTTCAAGTTCATAAACGGCGTCCGGCGCATTGCGGCAGAGATATTCGATTGCATCTTGATCTCCCAGCCAATCAGAGCCTTTAACGGTGTCGTACATATGCCAGCGCCAGTTATCGGGACCCATATTGCCGAGCGCAGCCGCGACGCCGCCTTGGGCCGCGACCGTGTGCGAGCGGGTTGGAAAAACCTTCGTTACGCAGGCTGTTTTGAGACCCGCTTCTGCCGCACCAAGCGTTGCTCTGAGCCCAGCGCCGCCTGCGCCCACGACCACAACGTCGTAGCTGTGGTCGGTGATGGGATAGGCCCTGCCGTTCAGTCCGGGAGCGCTGCTCCTAGGCTTAGGTGCCGCCATGGGACTTATGCTCCGAAACTTAGTTTAAGGATGGCAAAGATGCTGATCAATGCAACCGCCATGCAGAAGAACGTGTTGAGCATCAGCAGCACGATTTTTGGACCTTCGCTGCGAACGTAGTCTTCAATAATCGTTTGCATGCCAAGTCGCATGTGGATCGTGCCTGACACTATGAGGGCAAGCAAAGCCATCGCGTGAGTAGGATTGGAAATCGATTTCTTGACAGTGGCGTGATCGGCGCCCGCCAGCGACGCCACCAGCCAAACAAAAAACAGACCGAGCACGGCATTGGCAACGCCCGTGACACGTTGCTTCCAGAAATGATCTGCACCCTCTTTGGCGGAGCCAAGATTGCGAGCAGTCTTGAGCGGCGTGCGCATGGACATCAGACCCCTCCGGCTTTCATGCTAACGCAGCCCCAGATTACCGCCGTCAACACGAGCGACAAGAAAATCGAGCCCCAAGACAGTTGATCGATCGTCTTCAGATCGTAGCCGAAACCGAAATCCCAAATGAAGTGCCGCAATCCACCCAGCATGTGGTGCAGCAGGGCCCAGGTATATCCCACGAGGATGAGTCGTACTGGCCATGAACCAAATATCGCCGAGACATAATCGAAATCGCCAGGTCCCGTTGCCGCCGCGATGAGCCACCATGCCAAAAGCAGCGTGCCCACATAGAGCGCCGCGCCTGTAATCCGGTGCAGGATCGACATCACCATGTTGATGAGCGGCGTATAAATCTGAAGGTGCGGGGAGAGCGGCCTTTGAGGCCGCGCCCGCCGCCCGGGGCTTAACTCGGCCATTTGGGCATTCCTCGCAATTGGTATCTCGGCCGGTTTGTAGCGGTTAGGCACGCGCTTTTCAAATCGCGTTTTTGCCACATGCAAAACTAGGGAGACTCTGAAGATCGAGCTAGATCAGCGAGTTGATAATAGCTTTGGCCAGCCGGTCTCCACTATCGAAAGCATGCTCTGCCAGCCGGCCCAAGCACCAATCCCCGCAAACTCCCACCTTATGGTCGCTCGAATAGAGATACGTTTCACCGAGCGATTGATCGACAAGACCATGGCGCCACAAATGAGCAACCATGCGCGAGGGCCGGATGGGCGGAAGACCTAAGACGTGGCTTATTTCGCTCCAGAGCTCCTCGGCCACGACCTCAGGTTCTACGTCTTCGGTCTGCCGGCTCCAAGTCGGCGACGCATGAATAACGATCGATTCGCCGCGGCTGATGCGCCCTGGCTTGGTGTTGTTTCGC
Organism: Hyphomicrobium sp.; assembly: GCA_031419515.1. Classification (GTDB taxonomy): domain Bacteria; phylum Pseudomonadota; class Alphaproteobacteria; order Rhizobiales; family Hyphomicrobiaceae; genus Hyphomicrobium_B. The sequence goes on along the minus strand of JANOKZ010000121.1, from coordinate 4,862 downwards.
GATATCCAGCGGATGACTTCCGACATGTCCGAATAGACATCTTGCTCCGGAAGGGTCACATCTTCGAGCCTGATCATCAGCGCCCAACACGGTGCCATGCGAACCCGCGCGAGCGAGGGGCCAAACTCTTCAATCTGGCCAAGCAATAAGCGCGCTTGAGGCGCAGGAATGGCCACGGCAACCGCTTGAAACGGCCCGGCTGATGTCTCATCCTCAAACCATACATGCCAACCTTTGTCCGCGCGTTGAATTGTGTGAACGGGCCGCCCGGTGTGAATGCGAACGCTTTCGGCAAGCGGCCGGACCAGTGAAGCCATTCCGGGCGTTCCAACGTGCCACGGCGCCATTTGCCCGGCACCTTCTTCGCCGTGGAGGGCTGCACGCGGAATCCAACGCGCGGCATAGCCCAGCCCCACGAGTTCTTCAATATAGCCCTTAAAACCCTGCCCCCGGGCCGTTACGTATTGGGCGCCGTGGTCGAAGGTGTCGAGTCCCACACGGGTGGTAGCGATACGGCCGCCAATAATCCGGTCCTGCTCAAAAACTTCGACGAAAAAACCAGCCTGCCGCATCGTGCGCGCGCACGACAGACCAGCAAGTCCGGCACCGATGACAGCAGCCCGCTTTGTCATTGCGTTTCCGAATCAAGTGAATTTGAGCGATTGCTCACACCAAACGCAGACGTATGCAGAACATATATTTGAGTTCGCAGTTTCGCATCTGTGCAAAATTGCTTCAGTGTTGCATCACGGTATCGAGTCACACCGGCAAACTCAATCGGCAATAGCCCTATCGAAACAATTATAAGCGGAATTAATTTGCGGAAATCGAGCCGCATGCGATTCTGCCGCCGACTCCTCCCTCGGGTTCACTTTCGTAATCATCAGCATTTTCAAAGATTACGAATGATGAACCATCCGAATCGAACAACGTTTCTTCGGCCTCTTTGCTTAGAGTCAAGAAGGGACTGAGGAATTCGGCAACAGCCTTTCCGTCAGCGGAAACGTGGATATTTGGCAGGTCGCCGGACATTGGCCCTTCGTCATGTAAAAATCCGTGCTTTGCACCAAGAGGATTGTAGATATTTCCGGCGCTTGCGAAGTCACCTTCACACGCGCTCGCCTCGTGCACATGGATGGCATGGGGGCCGGGCGGCAAGCCGCTGAGATCGAACTTGATTATGACGCCAGCGGTGGCTTCCATCATTGTTATTGTGCCGGCATCGCTTCCGTTGGCCAGCTTGATTTTAGCGGTGGCTGTTTCTCCAACTGCCATAACTGGAAGGCACGGCCAAATGGATGCAGCCGATATAACGACCACCATCACCAAACGTTGAAAAGTCATACGCAAACTCCCCCGGCGCCCGTCCGACTATACCCCAGCCAATGCAAGGCACTGGTCCCTTTTATTTCAGCGAGGCAACACGATCCAGGCGTCAAGATCAAGGACAACACTCTCGTTGTAGTCACCGTCCGCACCCTTAAACGGGAACGCCGCGCAATCCGCGTTCTTTACCCCGACCATCCGGACGCGCAGGGCCCCGACATCGGAACGACCAGAAATTTCAGATTTTTCAATCACTTCCGACCACGCGTAAATCGTATCTCCGGCAAAAGTCGGGGCCACGTGGCGCCCGCCATTGATTGCCGCCAGGTGAAACGCATTGCCCAACCCATTGTAGGAGAGTGCACGCACCAGCGAAATGACGACCCCGCCGTAAACGATTCTCCTACCGAAACGGCCTTTCGATTCAGTGTGCTGATTGAAGTGCACTTTGGCGGTGTTCTGATAGAGCCGCGTCGCGATTTGATGCTCGGCCTCTTCAAGCGTCATGCCATCGACGTGATCGATCTTTTCGCCAGCGTCATAGTCACTCCAGAGGTGCGGTGAACCTGCCAGCGCGAGATCATATTTCGATACGTCAAGTTGCGGCACGGCAGTCGCGATCGTCTTTGGATCCACGCGATCGGAGAGTTTGGGAACGACGGCTTCAGGAGCTGGAGAGTTCTTGTCTCTCTTGCGCACCATCACCCAGCGGCAATACTCGAGCACCACATCGCCATCTTGATTGCGGCCAGTCGAGCGAACATAGACGGTCCCCGTCTCTTTGATTGAATTCTCCTTGAGACCGATCACTTCCGAGACCGAGCACAGCGTATCGCCCGGATAGACGGGGCGGACAAACCGGCACTCAGCATAGCCAAGGTTGGCAATGGCGTTGAGCGAGATATCGGGAGTGGTTTTTCCGAAAACGATATGAAACGTCAGCATGTCATCCAGGGGCGCGCGCGGGTAGCCAAGATCCTTGGCGAACTTGCCGGAAGATTGCACCGCGAACCGCGATCCATAAAGCGACGTGTAGAGCGCCACATCGCCCTCACTCACAGTACGCGGCGTTGCATGTGTAATGATTTGACCGAACCGGAAATCCTCAAAGAAGTTTCCAGAATTCGTTTTCGTCGTCGTCATTCGTTTTGGCCCCTTTAGAGTCTTTGTGGCTTCTTGCCGTGTGTTGGGATTGAACTGCAACCCCTTTCTGGCGCAAAGGGGTCGCAATTAACGGCCGCAGGAGAGAGATGCGTCTATGCCGGTTAGGTAATTGGAGTCTAGACTTTAACCCATTAGAACCAAGGTTCTTCGACCCGAGACTTGGTCGCTATGGCGTCCGCTATCGTGACCACCCGCCGGGCCATAACGAGATGCAACCGTTCCACCATCTTGCCTTCGACCGTGATGACGCCCTTCTTGGCGTTCACCGGGTCTTCGAAGGCTTTGATGATCTTCTTCGACCAAGCGACTTCTTCTTCCGTCGGCGAGAAAACGTGATTGCAGGGTGCCACCTGCGATGGATGGATCAGGGTCTTACCGTCCATGCCAAGCGTGCGGCCATGTTCGCACTCGGCTCTGAAGCCCGTCTCATCCTTGAAGTCGTTGTAAACGCCGTCAATGACGTCGAGGCCATAGGCGCGCGCCGCCACAAGCGTCATCGCCAGCCACGGCACTACGGCAAAGCGATTGTTGGTCGATCGTGCCCGGCTTTCTTTGAGTAGGTCGTTTGTGCCGAGCACGAGGCACGACAGCCGGCTTTCCGGATCCGCTCCGCAAGCTGCAATCTCGCGCGCGTTGATGATGCCCATCGGCGTTTCGATCATGGCCCAAAGCCGGATTTTATCGGCGGCACCGGCCGCGCGAAGAACTTTGGAAGTGCTGATGATATCGCCCGGCTGTGACACCTTGGGTACGAGTATCGCGTCGGGTTCGGCCGCAATTGCCGCCTGCAGATCGGACATGCCCCACGGGGTCTCGAGCGCGTTGACCCTTAGGATGACCTCGCGGGGACCAAAGCCGCCGCTGCGAACCGCTTCACACGCCTGGTCGCGTGCCCTCAGCTTATTGTCGGGGGCAACAGAGTCTTCAAGATCGAGTATCAGGGAATCGGCTGCCAATCCTTTTGACTTCTGGATTGCCCGCTCGTTGTCACCTGGCAGATACAAAACACTGCGGCGCGGTCGAATAGCCATCGGGAACCTCGGAAAGTTAAATTATTGCGGTGCAATATAATGTAAAATCCCGTCTGGACCAGCGGTGCTTTGGACCAATCATTGAGGTTATTCGCCGCGACAAGATCTGGACCCAGCGAGCGAACTGTGCCCTGGATTGGCGGTTATCCTCAGCGCCACACTTCGGGGAGTTCATACTTGGCCAAGATCACATTGCCTGAATTCAGGTTTCTCCAGCATGAGGCAGCAGGCGGCATTGTTCTTGTCTTTGCGGCGGTCATGGCCATGGTGGCGGCAAATTCGCCGGCTGCAACGCTGTACAACGGTCTGCTTGAGACGCACGTGACTGCAGGTTCTGCGCCGCTCGTGCTGACCAAAACGGTCCTGCACTGGATCAACGATGGTCTGATGGCGGTGTTCTTTTTTCTCATAGGCCTCGAGATTAAGCGCGAGTTTTTGGCCGGTGCCCTCTCATCTGCGAAATCGGCGGCTCTCCCGGCGATTGCGGCAATCGGCGGCATGCTCGTGCCAGCGGCGATTTATGCAGCCATCAACTGGGATAACCCGGTGACATTACGCGGCTGGGCCATTCCGGCTGCAACCGACATCGCGTTTGCCGTTGGTGTCCTCGCGCTTCTTGGAAAGAGTGTCCCATCCGCCTTGAAGGTCTTCGTGCTCGCCCTGGCCATCATCGACGACCTCGGCGCTATAATTGTGATCGCAGTTTTCTACGCTACGGATCTCAGCGTGAATGCGATTGCTCTCGCGGCAGCCGGAACACTATTACTCTATGTTCTCAATCGCCGGCACGTGACGCATATTTGGGCCTACCTTCTTGTTGGCTTGTTCGTTTGGGTTTGCGTCTTGAAATCCGGCGTTCATGCAACGCTTGCCGGCGTCGTTACCGCACTCGCTATTCCCCTTGCTGCAGGAAAAGCAGGAGACGAGGGACCGCTTGAAAAACTTGAGCACGCGCTTGGACCTTGGGTGTCGTTTGGCATCCTGCCGCTCTTTGCCTTTGCCAACGCGGGCGTCTCCATGGAAGGGCTCACTCTTGCAGACTTGGCCGCTCCAGTGCCGCTCGGAATCGCTCTGGGACTGTTCATCGGCAAGCCTGTGGGTATATATTCCTTTGCGCGCATGGCAATATCGAGCGGGCTTGCGTCCATGCCTCAAAGCACAACCCAACTGCAACTATTTGGCGCAAGCGCTCTCGCCGGAATTGGCTTCACAATGAGCCTCTTTATTGGGATACTGGCGTTCACAGATCCGGCTTTTTCTTCCCATATTAGGCTCGGGGTTTTGACCGGTTCGATTCTTTCAGGTTTGGCTGGGTTTGGTATCCTCTACATGGCTCGCAAC
>JANOKZ010000120.1:0-14348 GCA_031419515.1 Hyphomicrobium sp. | reverse complement strand
CCATTGCACTCTTCCTGCTTGGTTTTATCGGTCTCGTGATTTCGAACGTGCCGTATCTTGTGCCGAATACCATTACTGTATGGCAGGCCGCTGCTGCGCCGAGTTCTCAGATGTTCATGCTGGTCGGCACCCTACTGATGTTGCCCATCATTCTCGGCTACACGGCCTTTGTATACTGGACCTTCCGCGGTAAGGTCCGCGTCGGCGAAGGCTATCATTGATCCGAGCATAAGTAGAGATATCGTTGGGGATGTGCTGCCCTGACCCTGGCGCCGCCATCATTTCTCCTGAAAATCGTCACATGCGAAGCGGGCATCACGAAAAACTAAGCGGTCAATACACGGGGCGCGGAAAAAGCATATGTTCGGATGGCGCAAAAAGAGCGAAGGCTTCGAGTGGCAGGAGTACGTCCGCACAACCATCCTCGTCAGGCGCGCCGATCGCCAAAAACGTCTCGACGATGCTAGGCTCGCCGCACTTGCTGCAGTCAAAGACACCGCCGACCGCGGCATTGAAGCCGGCAAGGAGCAAGTCCAAGCCGTCCGGCAAGGTGCGGCAGACTTCATGCGCAATGCAGGGCGTGCTGCAGGCAACGCCGCCATAGGTGGCGCTTATGCAGCCGCAGGCCTCGCCAAGGATCTTGGTGCCGCAGTCCGCGATGCCGCAAAAAAAGTACCGGTTGCCAAAATCAGCGTACCACCGCGCCTCAAATCAAGCGGCGCCATTGCCGCCATGTACCTGGCGGACGTGCCCCGCCGCTGGCGCATCGCAAAGAAATACCTGCCTGCAACAGCGGCTGCGGCCGGCGCCGTCTGGGTATTTGGCAATGCACTGACGCCAGAATCTCGTTCCGTACAAACCGCCAATATCACAACCGGAAGCACCAGAACGGTAGCGTCCACCGAGGCTAGCCCCGACACCAACAGCGAACTGCGCGGACGCGCCAGTGCGGTTTCGGGCAGCGTCCTGCGCGTTAAGTCGAACGCGGTCCGGCTGGCTGGCATCGAAGCGCCCGACCCCGCCCAGCCGTGCTTCAAGGCCAACGGCAAACGCTGGTCATGCGCAGATGCAGCGACGCAGGCCTTGAGCCGCCTCGTGCGCGGCCGCAAGATCGCCTGCGAACTCTCAAACCCTGACAAGGGCCTAATTTCACTGGCGCATTGCCGGGCCGGCGATATCGACATCGCGGCGGAACTTGTCAAAGAGGGCCATGTCTTCGCGAGTGAGGGCTATTTCCGCACTTACGGGTCCGAAGAAGAAGCCGCGCGCGCCGCAAAACTCGGACTTTGGCAAGGCCAAAACGAACGCCCCAGCATTTGGCGGGCACGCGTGTGGGATGAGGCCAAACGAAGCGCACCTGACGGCTGCCCGATCAAGGGCTTTGTCCGGTCCCAAAGCCGCATTTATGCGATGCCGTGGTCCGAAGACTACGATCAGCGCAACATCAAGACGGTGAAGGGTGAGCGCTGGTTCTGCAGTGAAGATGAAGCGCGTGCTGCAGGTTTCCGGGCTTTATCGCGGTCCTGAGCCATACTCCGTTGGATCTACAAATAAAAATGCCCGCGGTCGGGGGAGACCGCGGGCCAACAGAACTGGCGCCACTTGGGGTAAGCGGGACGGCGCACAATTCTGCCACCATCTAGATAGTATGGGCTGACCCTTGGCAACAATTCGCCGGTGGGAAAGTCATTTTTCGAATCAAGTGTTGCCCGGAAAAATCATCTGTCCCCGAAAGTCAACCCCAATACGGCAATTCCAGGTGGATCCGTTAACCTATTGCCACTGCACGACAAAGGGAGAAACCGTCAATCTCGAGGTGGCCACCGGTCCGCGCAGGTAATGGATATCTGAGACGATGCCCGACAGCGAAACCTGATCATTGGCCCCTAAATCCAGCTTGCCGCTGTCGAGTTGCAGCTCCCCGTTAAACCATAGGCGTACCAGTCCGTTTGCCTTGCCTTTTTCGTTGAGACGAACTTCCTGCTCGACATTCACCCACGTCCCGAGTGGCCACACCGCGCGCGAATTGGCTCCAATCCAGCGTCCCGAGGTGGCTGGCGCCGCGTTTAAAGCAACATTGACCGATCCATCCTTTTGCCAGCCCAGCCGCGCTACAAATCCACCGGCGGGTTGCGGGACATCAAGCGCCGCCAAGTCCGGTGCTGCGAAGAGGCCAGGCAAGTATCCGTCACCCTCAAACTTGAAATCCTTGGACAGGAATACTTTATATGAAAGGCACGCCGAGGTGGCACCTTCCAACTTCTCAGGTTTCCAGACGAAGCCCACGCCATTCGTGCGGGTCCCTTCCTCATCATCTGTAGCTGCGAGTACGACCTGCAGAAAGTGAGACTGGTCGTCCTTTGCAGCAACGACCCGCGCGTTGCGCAACAACCCCCACTCGCGCGATGGCAGACTGGCCTGCAACTCTATAGGGCTCATCACGCCGCCTGAAGAGTTCTGCATCGAAAATTGTTGTCCCGCCGGATAGCGCTGCGAACATCGCGGGATCTGTTCCCTGGTGAAGAACGAGTTCGCCATGTAGCCGGCAACGGTCACGAGGATCGCGACGCCGGCACCGTTGAAGAGAACGGATTGAACACTGGGAAATTTCATATTCTTGAACCCTTAGCCATGAAAGGCTTTTTGCACGTTTCGCATTAATGGATCGATAAGCTGGTCGAGTAGCGTCCGCTGGCCTGTCATCAGCAGAATTTCTGCGCGCATACCCGGCTGCAGCGCCATGCGCTTGGTGATCTCGTCGCGCGTTTCGTCGAGTTCGAGCCGGGCTACGAAGTAAGAGCTCCCGTTTCGCTTATCCTCAAGACTGTCGGCCGATATCCAAGACAGTTTAGCAACAAGGGGGCGCTGTTCGCGCCAGCTCAGCGCCGTCAACCAAATCTTGGCTGTCATACCGGCTTTGACATTTTCAAGTTGATGCGGCTGCAGGCGGCCCTCGACAACCAGCTTATCTGCCTCGGGAACGATCTCCACAACCGTGGCCCCCGGCTGCAAGACAGCGCCTGCGGCGTGTGCCTGCAACGAAAGCACCCGTCCGGACACCGGCGCACGGATATCCGTTTTGGTACGCTCGGACTCCGCAGCCGCAATTCTGGCCTTGAAATTTGCAGCATCCTTTTCGATTTCAGCAACAAGCCGGTCCAAGGACAGAACCTTGGATTTGGAGGCAAGGCTGCGCATCTGCAGATCGGTAATCGTCGCTGCTTCCTGCCGCGCAAGCAGGAGCTGCTTATGCGACGCGTCCGACTGGGCCTTGAGCGAGGTGATTTGCTCGTCGAGCGTCGCCGTTTCCAAGCTGACGAGAAGCTGGCCCTCTTTGACCTCTTGACCTTCGATGACATGGATCTTTTCAACGACGCCGCCGCGGGGATGTGCAACCGGCTTGACCTTGGATTCAACGATGATCGTTCCAGGCAGGCTGACGCCCTTATCGATCGGAGCAAGTGCGGCAGCGCCGAGACCAAAACCGAAGAACATGACGATCACGGTCAGCCCGAGCCCAACGGGCGTTCTGACATCAAGACGGGGATACGTCCTTCGGCCGTTTGGATGTCCACGGCGCATTGTGTGCTTCTCAACTGCCTGCATAGTTGCCTACATGTGCTTCGGTGGACGCCCCTACAGGAGCTTCAACAGGCTTTAACGGAGCCGCACCGCGAACAAAGTCCGCCGCATCACTCATTGACTGAACGTTACCGCCAGCCAGAACAACAATTTTGTCTACCAGGCTTAGGAGCTTAGGATCCTGTGTGGCAATAACCAGACCAACACCCTCAGATTTGAGATTTTCAAGGACGCGCATCAAACGCTTCATGCTGGCACCATCGAGACCGATTTCCGGTTCGTCGAGAACAACGATTCTCGGATTCCCGGAAACGGCACGGGCAAACGCCACCGCGCGCCGCTCCCGCAACGACAACAGCGAACCTGCGTGACCAACAGGTGTGTCGTAACCCGCCTGCAGCGCCTGCAACGTCTCATGCACGCCAGCCCGCATTGCCGCGCGCGCGACCGACATCAGACTCAGTTCGCCAAAACGGGCGATGTTCTCGTGAACGGTGCCGTCGAGCAGCAGAGGCTCGTCGGCGAAATATCCAACAGGCGCTTCGCAGTCTCCGCGCTGCCATTTGGTGATGGGCAGACTGTCGAGAGCAGCACTTCCTGTCGTTGGGCTCATGGCGCCGGCGAGGAGGGCGGCCAGCGTTGACTTGCCCGAGCCGTTTGGTCCGACGATGCCGAGAGACTGACCGGGCTGAAGATGAAGCGCCGCTATACGCAACGCCGGAGTTTTCCGGGTTGGGTAGTAATACGTCACGTCTTGTAGTGAGATGTCACCTCTCACAGCGAGACCGCCGTCAGAGAGTGCCGGCACATCAGCATCTTCAGGAAGCGATTTTAGCCGGCCGTAAGCTGCAATCACGTTTTTGATCGACTTAACAGCGCCAACCAAACCTTCGAGCGGCGCCAAGGCACGGCCAAGCAAGATCGCTGAAGCAACGAGCGCACCAGGCGCCATAGCGTTATCGACCACGAGCCACGCGCCGAAGCCATAGAGGGCTATTTGCGAGCCTATGCGCACGGTGCGTGCAAATGACTTGATGATGCTACTGCGCTTGCCTTGCGAATAGGCGGCCCCAATGTGCGACCTATTGTAGTGTTCCCATTGGGCCGATACGCCATTGACCAATCCGAAGGCGCCGGCAAGCTGGCCGTTACTGGCGACCGTGCGCCACCACTTTTCCGACCGTTCGTGGGCGCGGGCGCTTTCCTGCTGCAACCGGCTCGTGAGCAGCGTCTGCATCACGGCCGCCACAACCAGAAACCCGGCAGCGGCGAGCGCGACCGAGCCGATCACAGGATTGAGCGCAAATAGAGAGAGCAGAAACAGGGGCACAAACGGTGCGTCCAGCACGATGCCAGCAGCGGGACTGGCGAGAAAAGCGTGAAATTGCTCGAGCGCGCGCGCGTCGTCGCGAATGTCTTGGGCCTGTGCCCCAAGCTTCAAGCGGTTTTGCAGGATATGGCGGCCAAGCTCGTGATCCAGCCAAACACTGGCGCGCAGGAGAATGAGATCGCGCGCAATTTCCAGAAGTGCGAGCGCCAAAATGGCGGCCGCCGCAATCAGCGTAATGATAACGAGCGTTTCGATACTGCCGAGTGGCACGACCGTGTCGAAAATTTGTAGCGTGTAGAGCGGCGTCGACAACATCAAAACGTTGATAAAGGCACTGAATAGAAATGCCACGAACGCCGCGCGGCGCACGTCCTTCAACATTCGCCTTGATGTTCGCATCCCGACTGCCTTTCAGGAACCCGGAAGATCTATGCAGCCCCTTCTGCCTGCAGCGCAAAACAACGCAATACGATTCGATCCTGCGATGCGCTTCGTAAGTCAGACGGGCTCCAACCAGACGCAACGTCCGGATGAGCGGAGACGATAATGAGCCGGTCTAAAGATATCGTTTACAAAAGGTGAAGCGGCGGCCCTGTGGCCACCGCCTTGTACGACTTCTGTCCGTTCCAATTGGTGTGCCAAGCTGATGACCACCCAGCAATCAAACAGCGAGGATGTAATCATCGGCGAGCTGAGACGGAGTTGCACCCCACTGGCCAGCAAAGGCGACAACGTTCACGAATGTTCCGGCAACATCAATCGACAGAGTTGTATTTACGCCATCGAACGTCAACTGAATGGCCTGGTCGAGGTCGGCATTCGGGTTCGACTTAAAGAAGTCGCTGATGTCGATCTGGTCGTTTGATCCGAAGTCGGTGATGAAGTCGACGCCCTGTTGTACCCCGGAGACGACGGCATCTTTCTTGAAATAGATGAACTTGTCTTGACCCGATCCGCCCGTCAAAACATCTGCGCCGCCTTTGCTGCGGAAAACGTCGTTGCCGGCGCCGCCCGAGAATACGTTGTCGCCTGAGTCACCCAAGAAGTTGTCGGCGAATTTCGTTCCGACCAGTTTCTCGATGCCGTCGGCCAGAGCCGTTACGGCGCCCATCGTGATCGCATGCGTGCTGAAGTTCGCGCTGATGCCCTGTGCCGCCATTGAGTAATCGAGTGTATCAAAGCCTGATCCGCCCGTGATCGCGTCGCTGCCGAGGCTCCACTGGATGACGTCGTCACCTGAGTCTCCGTTGATGACGTCATCGCCCGCGCCGCCGTTCAAGACGTCATTGTCAGACCCGCCAGAGAGGTTGTCATTGCCGTCGCCGCCATTCAGCTGGTCATTGCCCTCCGAACCTTGCAGGGTATCGTCACCTGCGCCGCCATCCAGCGTGTCGGCATCGAAACCGCCAAATAGTGCGTCATTACCGTCATCGCCGTTCAAGCGATCGCTTCCGGCACCGCCCCGGATTTCGTCATCCCCCGCGTCACCTGAGACAATATCATCGCCCTCAAGGCCCAGGATAACGTCTTGCAGAGTGGTCCCAACAAGGGCATCGACGCCCGCCGTTCCAGTAATCAACGCCATATTTCCCCGAGCCTCTTTTGTTTTGCGCTTCGTATCTCTGCATAATCTGCTTCCAATATCCGTATGATTTGGCTTCAGTCATACAATTCGTATTATGATGTTATCAATCGCCGCTGAAGATACAGTGCCGCCGTGCATGTCAATTTTATTCAAAATAACAGGCTTCTATGCCACTTTCCGCGTTTTCCGGTGACGTCCACTTCAATCAGGAGCAATTCACTCTGTTTTCTTATTTTCAATTCACCGATATTCCGTTTTTCTATTTTGACTATAAATCGCAGCGTCACGATTTCCGCTATTTACAAAAAAGAACGGCCCCAGAATTGGGGCCGCTCCTTTCGATCGGTATTTCTTCGCTGATTTTAGACGAGGATCATTCCCGCCTTCTGCAGCTCAATCGCGCTCGTTCCATGAACGCCATCGAGAACGACGACATCCACGAAGCTGGCACCAACCTTGACAGCAACTTTCGTACCGGCGCCGGTGTCGGTGACCTTCACCACGTCGGCGATGTTCGAATACTTCTGACCCTTGAGGAGGTCATGTAGGTTCAGGCGATCGCCCTTGGCGAAGTCCGTAATATGATCGACGCCCGAGAGGACATCTTTCTTCGTCCAGGCAAAGACGTCGTTGCCCTTACCGCCGGTGAGCGTGTCGGCACCACCGCGGCCGCGCAGGTTGTCGTTGCCGAGGCCGCCGAAGAGAACGTTGGCATCCTTGCTGCCCTCGATCGTATCGTTGAAGGCCGAGCCAATGACTTTTTCGATGCCTTTTGTGGTATCCGAGCCAAGCCCCGATACAGCGTGAGCGTTGAGATTGATGGACAGGCCGTTCTTCGCACCCGAGTAGTCGATGGTGTCGAAGCCCGAACCGCCGTCGTAGCTGTCGTCGCCTTCGCCCGCAACGAAGGTGTCATTGCCGGAGTTGCCGAGAACCGTGTCGTTGCCGGCGCTGTCCATGATGACGTCGTCGCCTTTGCCGCCGGAGAGGAGGTCGTTACCCTCGCCGCCGTCTATGGTGTCGTTGCCAGAGTTGCCCCACATCCGGTCGTTACCAGCGCCGCCATTCATCTTGTCGGCGTCGGACATGCCGAACATTTTGTCGTCGCCGGTGCCGCCGGTCATGACGTCCTTGTCGCTGGCGCGCACCGGTTTGGCCGCTTCTTTGGCGAGAAGCGCCGTGTTGGTCGTGCCGAGCGTCACGGTGAAGATGCTGTCGTCGTAGTCTTTGTCGCCGCCGCCCTTCAAGTCTTCGAAGCCGACTTTGACGGTGCCGTTCAAATTGTCGACCGTAGCGGTGACATGATTGATGCCGTCGCCATTCAAGCCCGACTTGCCGTTATCAACGCTGTGGAAGATTGACGTTCCATAAGCCGACTTGACGACCGTTTCTGCGCCGTTAGCGCCAACGTGCACGAGTTTCAGTTCCGCGCCGCCACCAACATTTCCAGTTTTTCCGTCAGCGCCGACAAACTTGAACGATGCCGACTTATCGGAGAGGAGTTGCGACATGCCATACTGGCTGAAGCCGTTCGGCACTACAAAGAAGCCCAAACGTTCTCCGGCTGCAACGCCGACATCAACCGAGCTGACGCCCGAAATGAGATCGCCACCCGAGCCCTTAAGGGATGCGTTCGCGAACAGGATCTGCACGCCGTTGATTGAACCGTCGGCTGCAATCTTGTAGACGCCGAGTGCGTTCTTATAGCCAGCGCTTTCGTAGTTGAACGTCACTTTCGCGGTTGTCGCTTCCGTGACTTTGAAATTGGTCATATCGACTTTGCCGCCAATGGTCGACGAGCCGAACATGGTGTCGTTGCCAGCATCGCCCGACATGGTGTCGCCGCCGCCGCCGCCATGCATGCGATCGTCGCCGCCGCCGCCAATCAAGACGTCCTTGCCACCCTCACCAAACATGATGCTGACATGCTCGTCGCCAACGAGTTCGTTGTTGGAATTGTCGCCAAGGTGGAGATCGCTGTGCTTGCTGGCTTCTTCAGCTGCAGCTTTGTCGGCAGCGGCTTTCTCTGCGGCAGCCTTTTCAGCAGCAGCCTTCTCAGCGGCGGCCTTCTCAGCAGCAGCCTTCTCGGCAGCGGCTTTCTGAGATTTCTCAGACGCTTCCTTTGCGTCCTTCTCAGCCTTCTCGGCGGCCTTCTTGGCCTCCTTCTCAGCATTTTCCTTGGCTTCTTTAGCGTCCTTGTCGGCCTTTTCTTTGGCCTTCACGTCGCTCTTGCCGTTGTCCGAATGGCCGTCGTCGTTGTGATCGCCATCATGCTTTTGGTCGTTCGATTGAGCCTTGACGCTCTTCACATCATCGTCGCTCTTTTTAGCGTCGCTTTTACCCGACTTCTTTTTGCCGTCGCTCATAACTCAACTCCCACAAGCAGAGACGGAACCCGTCTCAATTCCAAATTTTGCAGACTGCGCCCCACGCAGGCCCAACCGACACGCACGATCAGGCGTCTCTCATCCTGGACATACGATTTCAACAAACGACCATATCGATGAGTTTCAAATATTAAGTGCAGTGTGCGGTCCAAAATTATTTCAAATTTAATTCGAATTTTATTCGCCTAGTTCGCGCACCAATTGACGCACAAAAAAGAAAAAACGCCAGACGGAGATTTTCTCCTTCCGGCGTTCCACGATTTCCAATCCAGCTAAAAGCCAAACCTCGATACTTCTGCGTTTTACCAAGCAATTCCCTGGTAATTTGCATCCGCTGGGATCACTTTGAAGAGACGAGCCAAGTCCACAACATGGATCTTAGGATCGCGGGCTTTGATCGCGGCACGGAATTCTTCCGTCGCGTGCGACACAACGACCACGTCGGACTGAGCAACCAATTCGTCCGCACTTGATGTCGTCAACACTTCAAGCTCGTCCATCAATTTGGCTTGAGCGGGAACGGCGTGTCGCACGTAGTCGATCTGGTCTTGCAGCAAAGGCCCAAAATTGAGGTTCTGATCGTAGGCCTTGATTGCTTCCCCATCGGCGAGCAACTGGGCCATCACATCAAGAGTTGGGCTTTCGCGCATATCATCGGTGCCGGGCTTAAAGGTAACGCCCAAGAACCCGATGCGCTTGCCGGAGTAGGGCTTCAGCAAGTTGATCGCTTGCGTGATATGGCGCTGGTTCGAGACCGTCAAGCTATCGATCAATGGAACTTCAACGCCCATCGCGTGCGCGATGTGGCTGACAGCACGAACTTCCTTGGGCAAGCAAGAGCCGCCGAAAGCGAAGCCCGGCTTCAAATAGTAAGGAGACAAGTTGAGCTTCAAGTCCTTGACGAAAATGTTCATGACGTCGTGGCTGTCGATGCCGAGCTTCTTGCACAGACGGCCGACTTCGTTGCCAAAGGCAACTTTCGTCGCGTGCCAGACGTTATCGACGTACTTGACCATTTCAGCCGATTCGATCGACGTGAAGATGACGTTCTTGTCGATCGCGCCGTAAATGGCCGTGACGGTCTGTTCGGCGCGCTTATCGGAAGCGCCGACAACGGTTTTCGGGGGATCAAAAAAGTCTGCAACCGCAACGCCCTCACGCAGGAATTCCGGATTAAAGCAGACGCCGAAGTCCTTGCCGAGCTTCTTGCCAGACGCCATCTCGACTTCCGGAACGACGACATCGAGCGTCGTGCCCGGTGGGACCGAACAGCGCAATACAACGACATGGTAGCTGGATTTCATGCCGATAGCCTGGCCGATCGCCCGGCTGGCCTGACGCACGAACGTGAAGTCGCATCCGCCGTCTTTGGATGTCGGCGTGCCAACCGAAAGGAACGTAACGTCGGTGTCGAGGACAGCGGCCACAAGGTTCTGTGTCGCGTCGATTAGACCGGATTTAACGCCCTCATCAAGGAGTTCGCCGAGGCGTTCTTCGACGATGGGCGAGCGGCCTTCCTTGATGGCATCGACTTTCTCGCGGCTGATATCAACACCAACCATACGGAAGCCAAGGTGCGACAGGCACGCCATGGAGACGGCGCCAACGTAACCAAGACCAATAACGCTGATGGCCGGTTTGGATTGTTCCGCGGCTGCCGTTGCCCTTGAGGCCGCACGATCCACCTTCCGCTCAACCACGGATGATTCGAAATTCATTCTTTGACGCTCCCACACGCGGTATTTTTTCCGCTCTAAACTCACCCGCGGTTATGGACATCAGCATAAGTGACGGCAGCCCGGTTTTGAGCTCACCAAACACCGCTACGGTCTATCTCTCTGCCATGAGACAGACGCCCATATCGCTTGTGTCATCGAGAATGCGCGAGAAAGGTCGTTTTCCGCTGAAGCGGCCGATTACAATTTTATCTATCTCAACCAAAAAACACGGCTGAGACGAATCCCGACGTCGGAAGCGCGAGTAACTTTGTGTAAATCATAACGATAAGAAACAATGCCGCGAAGGAGAGAGCGGTGAGATATGCGGCCATCCCCTCTCTGAACGTCGAGAGCCAGCTGGATTCGGCGAAACCCGCCTTCTGGTTACCGCGGTTGGTCCACTTCTGCTTGGCGAGGCGCCACTGCATGTAAACTTTCACTAACGCATTCAATAGTTGATTGGCGTAAAGGGTCCACACGAAATTCAGATCGACCTGGCGCGCATAGGTAAAGAGCACCATCGACAACATCATACGCGTGACAGCAATGTATACGACATACGCCAGAAAGAACGAACCGCCGAACTTCATCATGCCCGCGATAGCCATGAACGGGCTAAACAGCATGGTCCACATGGCAAGCCGCTGATCGACGCAACACCACCAGATGAAGAACGGCATCTTGCGCGGCCCGAGCATGATGGCCCGGTAACCGTTACGCAGCATATTGCCCGACCAGCGCCGCAAGTTTTCGATCATACGCACGTAGCCGGAGCCTTCGACGACTTCGATTGTCGTGCCGACGGCGTCCGGGACATATGTCATTTTCACACCGCGCTTCAGCAGCGTGTACCAAGTGCTCTTGTCGTCGCCTGAAAGGAACCGGAAAGTGCCCCACAGCCAATGATTGAGGAAATCGGCTTCTTGAAGTCTAATGAATTCTTCTGAGACAATGTGGGTCGCGCGAAATAGCGAGCAGCGGCCCGTGAGCGTGATAACCCGGTTCGATAGGGCGTGGCTCTGCATGGCCATGCGCCGCTGGGCGAAACGCATATTGAGCCACGATTGCATCCACCACGGACCGCGCACCATAACGTGCTCGTCGGTCGTCAGGGCGTGAAGTTCATCATCGAGTGCGAAAAGCGGCGTGCACTTGCGGACAACGCCCGGGTGTAGAACGAAATCACCGTCCATGAAGAACACGAGATCGTCTTTGCCCAACCCAGCGCGCGACATGGCACGCAAAATGAGTGCGATAGCAACCCTCTTACCCGGCTGGTTTTGACGGATAATGCGCAGTGTAATATCGCAGTCATTGCCGACCAGTTCGAGATGGCGAGCAATCTTAAGTTCGTCGCTCAATTCGCTGGAACCGAGCCAAATAGTGGCTGGAACGCCGGCGTCCCGGATTTCCGTAACGAGTGCGCGGATGACAGCTTCGCTGATTTCGCGGTGTTCGCGAAAGGTGGTCATCTGTACGTGGATGTGACGCGGACGCCAGCCTGAGTCCCACAGCGCCGCCGCCCTGTCGCGCATCCGCGGATAAGTGATTCTCTCGAAAATCTGCGCACGCGCAAAATGGTTGGCCCACCATAGATAGCGCCAGATCCCGAGAATGCCGACAACGTAGATAATCTCGTTGTTCTGACTGTCCCAGATCTGGTTCGGAACAACCGAAAGGGCGATGAAGCACACTGCGAAATAGGCCACGATCTTCAACTGGACCACTGGCGACCACTTGACCGAACGCGGCAGCGGCACCGAGGGGTCGATGAGGTCGATGTCGTTGAGTGGTTGCACCAGGGGCTCCGCCTACAAGGCCACTGCGAATTTTTTCTTGATCGTTGTCAGCAGCGAGTTTGTCGACCGCTGTTCGAACACCACAACAACGGGCAGGCCGGAGCGATACAGATCGTAGTCCGCGACCTGTTTGGGATCGGAAAACTCGATTTCGATCTTGGCAGAACGGTCGATTGGGCCACGCCAGCCGTAACCGGGGCCATGACGCTCATCCTGTTCCTTCAAGAACCCGCTGGTGCGATCAATCTTGCGCACCCTGCCTTTGACGGTTTCGCCAACGGCTGGAATGTAGATGAGCGCCTCGTCGCCAAGACCCACCTTCAGAACTTCGTCCTGATTAAGGAACGCCGTCACAGTGCGATCGCGGCGCTGCTCGATAATCGCAATGGTGTCCCCTTTGCGCACGCTTGCCCTGTCGTAGCGCGGCATCTCAAGAACAGTGCCATCGAAAGGCGCAATTACGGCTAGGCGTTCGCGTTGACTGACGTAGGATTTCTTGCGCTCCTCGGCGAGGCTGATTTCATGCTCGGCAAGGCGCACCTGGGCTTCGACATCGGCCGATTGGCCCACAATATTTTCACCCGTATAGAGCCGTTTTCCCATGTTCTGCTGGGCTAGATCGACACGCGATTCGAGCTCGATGCGCCGGTGCTCCAGCTGGCCCTTAAGCGAAATCACTTGCTTTTGCGCTTCGTCGAGCTTGGTTTCAGTCGCATAGCCTTTTTCGAACAAGGATTTGACGCGGCCCAACTGCAGTTCGGCGAAACGCAGTTGCTGCTCCAAACCTTCGAGATCAACCTTGCTCTGGCGTACGTTCTTCATCTCGACGGTCGCGAATCCGCGCAGTTTCTCCAGTTCATCCGAATGACGCTGCTTGAGGTAATGGAGCTGCGCCATGCGCTCCTTAACAGCGATGTCGGCAAGCTCGATTTCACGCTCAAGCTGATTGTCCATGAGATTGACAACGATATCGCCGGCTTTGACTTCATCTCCGGGCTTCAGGCCCGTCAGGAGAACTTGGCCATCGGCTTGGGCCTTCACGGTCTCGACTGGTGCAGAAATAACTGCCGTCTGAATTTCCATGCGATAGAAATTCGAGTAGCCGAGCAACCCCGCGTATCCGAAGATCACCAACCCTGCGACTCCGTAGATGCTGGTCATCACGACCGTCTTCACCGGCCAGCGGCGGACCGGCATATTGTCCGGAATTTTCTTGGAATCGGGCTCGAGTTTGGCGGGCGTTACCGGCACGTCGATACGCTGAATCGTGTCCTCGACCTCGGACATCGAGCCGCGCACCAGCTCTTCGATGAAGTGTTGCATCAGCTCGCGTTCGCGCTCACCAATTTCAGTGTAGCGCACAGCGAACATTTTTGCGGCTGGGTCCGTCCGGACCACTTCAGCCTTGATTTCGAATGATACGTCGAAGCCTTGGAAGGGCAGCGTCAGATGGAACGAATGCTCGCTGCCTGCCGCCGGCAATTCGCCGGGAAAATCGTCAACACGCAGCCCGCCCAGCGACCAGTCGGTCGCGCGCAAATTGTGACCGTCCACTCTGACGAAGAGTGGGGCTGTGACCCGGTGGTGCCGCCGCTGATCTGGCCGCTCCCGCTTGATCTTAACCGCCATAGCCTAGTGAACCCACAAACGCATTACCGGCGCGCCCGGAAACTCCTGGCACGCACTGCATGTGTTGTGTCACGATTGGGTTAAGAAGGCCTTCCAACGGCGTGCCCTATTAAGGCACATGTGCTTTCTTGAAATGCGCGAAATGAAACGCCTATACTTCTGATTTTACTAAAGTATTTTGGATGGATTGAGAATGTTCAGCGGGTCGAGCGCGTGCTTGATGGCGCGCATCACGTCCAGCCCAGCCCCATGTTCCTTTAGCATGTGCCGGCGTTTGCCCTGGCCGATTCCGTGTTCTCCGGTTGCGGTGCCCTCATA
>JANOKZ010000119.1:0-11599 GCA_031419515.1 Hyphomicrobium sp. | reverse complement strand
ATCTTTTTCAATCGCCGCATCATATTCGGCCAGAGTTTGCACTTCGGCTTTAGGTCTGATGTGGACGATCTTGAAACCCTTGGCCTTGAGTTCCGAGAGCAGCAGCGGCAGCGCCTTCGCCGTGTTCTTATGGATGTCGTGCATCAAAAGGATGCCCTTGCCGGACCTCTCCAGCTTCTGCATCACGCCTTTGACGAGGTGCTCCGCCGGTTGCAGCTTGAAATCAAAGCTGTCGATGTCGGTCGAAAACATGGCAATGTTGCGCGACCCCAGATGGGCAATAGTTTCAGGCGAATCTACCAGTGTCGGAAAACGGAAGAAGGGCGCTATGGGGCCGCCAACCGCGCGCTTCACCGCTGAGATGCCGCGCTCGATTTCCGATTTCGCTTCCTCGATGGTTTTGAGTTTGCGCACCGCCTGATGACTCCAGGTATGGGTGCCAATGGTGTGGCCAGCTTTGGCCACCTCGCGAATGATTTCAGGATAGCCGAGTGCCATCTTGCCGATGGCAAAGAACGTCGCCTTTGTACAGTGCTCGGCGAGGGCCGCCAAAACGCCTTCGGTCGCGAACTTTTGCGGACCGTCGTCGAACGTCAGCACGACTTCTTTCTGCTGCAGGAAATCGTGAGCTTTGTAATGTTCGAAGCCGAAACCAGGGCCGCCGGTCGTGTCGATCTCGACGGTGCGCGCGACGCCAATGGCGTTTTCGTTTGGGCACCGCGTCGGTGCGGCTGCCGCCGGTGGAGCAACGGCAGGCAACGCAATAATAAGCCCAACGCCCAAAGACCTGATGAGACTCGACATAATCTTCCCCCGGCAAAATGGTTCCCGAATTCAATTCTTTACCATGTTTCCTCGACTACAGTGCGGGCGCAAGGGCTTCGCGAAAAGTTTTGCGGAACATTGTTTTGAGATCCCGGAGTTTGTGATCTCTGATCGCAATAGCCGTGTTTGCATGACCGTCATTCTCTCTACCTCAGGCTGCAAAGTCTGCAGCAGCCATATCGGAGAGCATGAACGTGACCGTGGACGGGGCAACTGGGACGACCTATGCCCACGTGGTCCCCGCCGCCACCGTGGTCACCACGGACGCCATGTCGATGCGCCGTTTGCTCAGGCCGAAAGTGGCGGCCGGTTGACAGAACACCTAACCGGACGCTCGTTGTTTCGCCAGAAATCAGCAAATTGTGGAATGTTTGCAGTCCAAATCACATTGCCGCTTCGCCAATTCGACATAATGTGCTCTTAGTGTTCTACTTGGTTGCGGGACAAAACTAAATAATTGAGTACCTGGGGGTATCTAATGTTCAACCGCGTCGCAACGCCTGATCCGCGTATGTCTGAAACCGCTCGTCCCAACGGACAGCCGCCATCCATTCAAACTTTGAAGTCGGGCCCGTTGCCGCCGTTTGCGCAACAGACATCTGGCCCGTCGTTCGCTCAGGCAACATCGAATGGTCAGGTGGCGATGCGCGCACCCGACGCTCCGACCTCAGTTCTTGGTCCCGACATCACCATTATCGGCCAGCAACTCGTTTTGAAGACCAAGGGTTCGCTGCTCATCGCCGGACATATCCAGGGCGACGTGCACGGCGAGAGCGTCACGGTCGGCGAAAGCGGCAACGTCACCGGAACCATTACGGCGCGCACAATCGCCGTTCAGGGTGAAGTTCGCGGCGCTCTCAAAGGTTCCGCCGTGTTCCTCCACGCCACCTCGCGCGTCGATGGCGATATCGTCAAACAGACTTTGGCCATTGCTGAAGGCGCGCAGTTTGACGGCAGCGTGCGCCGCGCCCGCGACGTCAGCGAAGTGACACCCGATCTCGGTTAAGTCCTTCAGCCGGATACACAGATCTTTGTGACAGATAATTCTGTTGTCAGCCGGTGACGTTCGCCAGGAGCGAGCGTCACCGTATCGTTTCCAGCGTTTGCGGCTTCGACGCAAAGCATGTGGCGATAGCCATCGCCTCCCATATCGCCGAGGCGCGCTGATTTCTCAACCCACGGATTCCATAATACGGTCGAGCGGCTTCCCGTTTTTGAAACGCGGATATGGCGCCCGCCCTTTCGATCCGTGACGATGACCGGGCCTTCGCTGTCCTGGTAGATGCGATCAATCTCGGCTTTGACGCTGATTGGTTCATGTTCCCGCCGCATAGGGGCAGGTGATAATTGATCGATAACTGGCCGGTCCACAAGACCGTTGACCGTCACCGCGCCGATTTCGCCAACAGCAAGATACGTGTGCAGGGCTTGCGTCAGCAGCAAATCATTCTCGCCCCGGTTTTCGGTCGACAGCGCAATCGTCAGCGTTTCAGCGAGCGTGATTTCGATTTCGGCCAAGGCCCGGTGAGGCCAATCGGGTTGCGATTTGGGTGAGGCGTCATATGCCAGAACGAGACGCGCCCGGCCTAACTTGGCCGCCGATCCTGTGACGCTCCAAGGTCTTGCCCGCACAAACCCGTGCGCAGGTTTTGTTTGATCCATGGTTTGATCAATGGGATGGGGTCCAAACCACGGCCAGCACACCGGAACACCGCCGCGCACGGCCTTGCCGGTCCCGAGTTTCGCCACCGGCGACAACCACAGCACTTCTCTCTGATTTGGCGGTAAGTATGAGAGGACCTGCGCACCCTGCAACGCGACGACAGCTGTTGCCCCGCCCGCTTGAAGCAATGCGACAGGCCCGCCGTACCGCTCGGCAAAAGTCACGGCTCCTGTCCTGCCCCAGCGCGCCTCCAGCGCGTCGAGGCTAGGACTCATAATCCCCGCCCACGTCTTCCCCCAAGGAACAATCAGAACCTCCGTCCGCGGAAGCTCGGAGCTTCGTTGAGGCAGTGTTCGGACACGCGAATATCATGGCCGACAAGACGGCACACTTCCCGCTTATAGTTGGGATTGTAACGTATTCTGTCAGCTGATGCTCTCATGCCGTAGCCACGGGCCACGTTAGCGAGGAGCTCATCTTGGCAAAACGGCGTCGTGATGTAGCTGCCGGCTACGAGCTGTGCGCCGCCCTGACACTTTATGCCGCGAGACCCGGCTTGGGTGCCGGGTGCGAGGACTGCAAAGGACAATGCCGTTGCAGCAACTGAAATGAGAAATTTATGAATCATGACAGGACCTCCGTGTCCGATCCGCTTAGCGCGGCGGCGTTGGTAACACTGCTGGTACGGCGCACGCGGCAGCCAAGTTTCACATGCTTTGGTTCATATCAGAATTACCCGGGGTTGGGGCGCGGATTTTATGGGATTGGCTCATTGCCACAGTCTGATAAGAGAAGCGCGATGAGTTGGTGCCCGCCGGAAAGCTTGGAGCCTGGCAATGATTACGCAGTATGACGCTGGCGCGACGTGCCTTATCCGCCGCGATGGAGCGCTCGATGTCAAAGCGACGACGCTTTGGATCGACCTCCTCAATCCAACTGCGGAGGAGGAGCAAGCGGTCGAAATGGCCCTCGGCCTTGATGTGCCAACGCGCGCCGAAATGCGCGAGATCGAGGTGTCAAACCGGTTCTATTCAGAGAACGGCGCTCACTTTATGACGGCACTTGTGCTTCATGCCGTCGAGAACGAGGCGCCGGCGACCTCAAACCTGACTTTCATCCTAAGCGGCCACCGCCTCGTCACCGTGCGCTACGCAGAACCCAAGGCCTTCCAGATTTTCACCGACAAGGCCTGCCGCAACGACACGTCCTGCACTTCGGGTACGCAAATTCTGATTGGACTCATCGAAACTCTGATTCAGCGCCAAGCCGATCACATCGAAAAAGTGCAAGACGACGTGGAAACTCTGGCACCCCAAATTTTTGGACAAAAGCATTTGGGCCAGAACAAGGGGCGGCGCCTCGACGTCATGCTGCGCAGCATCGGCAAGGCAGGGGACCTAACCTCACGCGCCCAGGAGAGCGTGGTTTCCTTCCATCGCACTTTGCACTATTTCGCCGATGCGGCGCGCGAACGCGGCGAAGACAAGCGCCTGGTGGAGCGCGTCGAAAGCGCCAATCGCGACGTCGGCTCGCTCGTCGATCATTTGAAATCGCTGTCAGGGCGGACCGCCTTCCTGCTCGACGCGACGCTCGGCATGATCTCAACCGAGCAAAACCAAATCATCAAACTCTTCTCGGTCATGGCCGTCATGCTCATGCCGCCGACGCTGGTGGCCTCGGTCTATGGCATGAACTTCCGCCACATGCCCGAGCTTGATTGGCCGTGGGGTTATCCGATGGCACTGGGAATGATGTTTGTTTCAGCCCTCATCCCGTTCATTTATTTCCGGCGCAAGGGGTGGCTGTAGACGTCAGGCGAGCCACGACATTGACAGTGCGAGAGCGCCGCACACACTCAGCACAACCAGCATGCTTGTGTGAAAGCGGAATAGCAGAACCGCCGCGAGAAGCGCTAAAAGTGCCGCGCGCCAATCGAGGCTGGTCAGATCCGGCACGCTCGTATGCACCAGGCCAAAATCGACATCGGCGACGCTTCGGAACAGCACGTGGAGCGCAAACCACACAGACAAATTGAGTACGACGCCAACAACAGCCGCCGTAATCGTCGAGAGCGCGGACTTGAGGCGCGGCATGGAGGCGATGCGCTCGATGTAGGGCGCGCCCGCAAAGATCCACAAGAAACACGGCGCGAACGTCGCCCACAGCACCACCAGCGCGCCGAGGATGCCCATGAGCACCGGCACCCCCCCTCCTTGGCGATAGGCGGCGAGGTACCCGACAAATTCGTTGACAAGAATGAGCGGTCCGGGCGTCGTTTCAGCGAGGCCAAGCCCATCAAGCATTTCCCCGGGCTTCAGCCAGCCATAAACATCGACCGCATCTTGCGCGACGTAGGCGAGCACGGCATAGGCGCCGCCGAACGTCACGACCGCAAGCTTGGAGAAAAACCAGGCGAGTTTGGCGAGCACGTGATCGAAACCGAACGCGTAGGCGATCGCAAGCAGCGGTAAAGCCCAGATCGCGAGCCATATGGCAATGGTGCGCAGCGTATCGCCGATTGGAATAGCGGGATGCGCCGGGCTCGCCTGCATCGCATCTGATGATGACCGCGCACCGTTCTGTCCGCGCCAAAAGCCAAACAGGGCCGCAGCCAGAACGATAACCGGAAACGGCACTTTGAAAAAGAAGATGGCGATGAACGCGAGTGCGGCGACGGCCCACTCGGCCTGATCTTTGAGCGAGCGGCGCGAAATGCGCAAAAGAGCTTCAACGACAATCGCCAGCACAGCAGCCTTCACGCCTAAAAAGAGTGCCGAGACGAACGGCACGCTGCCATACGCGGCATAGAGGGCAGACAGCGCCAGGATCAGGAGTGCCCCCGGCATCACAAATAGCAATCCGGCAGCAAGCCCACCCTTCAGCCCGTGCAAGCGCCAGCCCGCGTAGGTCGCCAGCTGCATGGCCTCCGGGCCCGGAAGCAGCGTGCAGAAATTCAGGGCGAGAAGATACGTGCGCTCTTCAAGCCACTTTTTCTCGTCGACCAGAATCTTGTGCATCATTGCAATCTGGCCGGCCGGTCCACCGAAAGACGTCAGACCGATTTTTGCCCATGTGCGCAAAGCTTCGTTGAAGCTTGGTGCCGAGCCTTTTGCTTCTGATGTCATTAGCCCCGTCCCACTATCCCAAGTTTCCCGTTGCGGCTTACCAGAAGTCCTTGCTTCCGGCCCGCTGACTTGCGGCCTGCCGTCGCGGATCGACCGTTGACGCACAAAATTCGCGTGTGATCGCAGTCATATGCTCATCGCGATCTAAAGTGTTGTGCTATTGCCGGGTTGACCCCCTTCATTAACCAAGGCACGGGTCCCTAGCCAGATCGGGTTAACGCTCGAATTCAATTGGCGGCACAGGGAGTTCTGGCGTCTTGCTGCGGATTGAACTGACCAGGGGGAACCCCGTTCTCCGAACCATCGTTGGCGGCCGCTAAAACGGCACCACCGGGGCACTGTCACGAGACACCTCCCCGCATGACTGGTCCCCACCAATCCGCAGTTCCCAGCCGTAGTAAAGAGGAGTTTGACTCATGCGGTTATTTACCAAGACCGTTTTCGCATTTATTCCGGCCCTGATTTTGGCCGGGGGCTCGGCACAGGCAGCAACGGAAAACTGGCGGCACAATTGCGTTGGACCCGAGGTCGCTTGTTCGTCGCCTGTTGCGCAGCCTGCTGCCAAGAAGGCTGCAACGGCACCAGTAAAGCAAAAGACTGCCACCAAAGTGAAGGCTAAGAAAATCGCGAAAGTCCAGAATGAGGATGCGGCGCCTGTAAAGGTCAAGAAGTCCAAAAAGATTGCCAAGGCGCAGGACGACGACGACGCGCCCGTGGCGAAGCCAAAGAAGAAAGCCAAGGTCGCAGCCAAGAAAAATTCAGATGGCGATACCGGCGGCAAATCATACCAGTCGGGCGTTGCCTCCTGGTACGGCGGATATTTCCACGGCCGCACCACGGCGAACGGCGAGAAATACGATCAATGGGCCATGACCGCCGCGCATAAGACACTGCCATTCGGCACGCGCGTGAAAGTCACGAACACGCGCAACGGCGACAGCGTCATCGTGCGCATCAACGATCGCGGACCGTTCATTGCCGGCCGCATCATCGATCTCTCGAAAGCAGCCGCCAACGACATCGGCATGAGCGGCATTGCGCCAGTCAAAGTCGCGATCCTCGGCAAGGGTTGAGGCTCTCTACTGTTTAGAGTTTATGCGGCGGCGGTCACAAAACGGCTGTCGCCGTCTTCTTTCCGGCGCGCCAATGCAGGAGCGCACGCCGTCAATTGAACAGGTTTAAGCGTGCGGCCTGCCGTCGCGCGGATGCAAATATGTCAGTATAAAACCAACCATTTCAATGAAATGTGAGATCGCGTTAAGATAGAAAGACAGCATTGGGTTGACGCTTGCAACCCATGGTGCTCCTTTCCCCGCGATTGAATTGAATTGTCTTCCGGCCGCGAGAATGCGGCGGCCCATGTCACATGAACCAAGTCACACGAAACAAATTTCGGGGCGAGCGCGTTTTCGGCCCGGCATTTCAACCGCACACGAAGCACAAGAGGAGTTAGAACATGCGTACGAGTTTCGCGTTTGCTGCCGTCGCGATTGCAGCGTTGATGACTGTTGCAGCGCCCGCCAGTGCGTCCTGGGAATGCACTGGCCCAGCCTTCGCATGCGAAGGCGGTTCAAGCGGCAAGGCATACAAGAAGACAACCAGCAAGAAGTCGAAGCCGTCTTACAGCTATAGCGACAGCGGTTCGAGCGGCGGTTATACGCTGACTGGCAAGGCTTCCTACTACTGGCAGCCGCAGGCTCTTGCGTCCGGCGGCCGGTTTAACCCGAATGCGATGACGGCAGCTCACAAGACACTGCCCTTCGGCACGAAGGTGCGCGTCACCAATCAGAACAACGGTAAATCGGTCGTCGTGACGATCAACGACCGCGGACCTTACATCGCCGGCCGCATCATCGATCTCTCCAAAGCGGCAGCGCACTCGATCTCGATGCAGGGCTCGGGCGTCGAGCCCGTCAAAGTCGCGGTTCTCGGCAAGGGCTGATTATCCACACTTCGAAATCGTGACGGGCGGCGAGAGGGGCTCTTTCGCCGCCCGTCCTATTTTTGCCCCCGCGAATCGCTTAGCCAATGGTCACCTCATAGACCGGCAGGGACCAAAGCGCGTGCGTCAGCACTTCACACTGCTCATATTGATCTTGACGGCAACGCCCGCGGTTGCCGGAAGCGGATGGCAAACTTCGGTCATTCGCGCCGCTGACGAGATTGATGCGGGCGATCTTGCCTGGACCACGACTGTGGTTGCGGCACGCGCTGAGCCTATGACCACGGGCTCGATTTCGCGCGATGGCGATTATCGCCCTGCTGCTGGGCCGCGTCTCACAGGTGTGCAGCACGCGTTGGCCGGATCAGCCTCTTATTATTGGCAAGATCAGATGACGGCCACGGGCGAACGCTTCAACAAGCGCGCCATGACAGCGGCCCACAAGACGTTGCCTTTTGGTACGCGCGTGCGCGTGACACGCGCCGACACGGGAAAAAGCGTCGTCGTGCGTATCAACGATCGCGGGCCGTTTAAGCCGGGACGGATCATCGATCTCTCGGAGAAAGCCGCCGAAGATCTCGGCATGACCGGCAAGGGCGTCACTCCTGTCAAGTTGGAAGTTCTCGGGCAATAGAGTAGGTCGCGGGTGAGCACTTTCTCGCGAACCCCGGCATGTGCCGCTGAAGTTGTCGGGCTTCGCCCCGCGCTTGCGCGCCTCCAGCGCGACGGGCTCAGCACCGGCCTACGTACTTGGGCCTTTGCTTTGAGCTTGATGGCCAAGCAAAGCACTGTAAGCATATTCTTCCGTTGGCTTTGCAGTGACGGCTGGGGGCTGCCATGACGATTGAGACACCGGCCGGGACGCCCGCCAAAATTCCTGTCTGGAAGACAACGCTCGAGTGCTACCGGCTGACGTTCCGCAACCTCGGCGATTTGCTGCGCTTTTCTTGGCCGTGGCTGCTGTTGCTTATTGCCGTCAGCGGCGCACTCTATTGGGGCTTTTGGGAAACCGAGCAGGAGGCGCTCAAGACAAGCGGTGGCTCGAACGTCCTCATGCTTTTGACGCTAATAGTATCGACATCGATTGGCGCATTTATCGCCGTTCCATGGCATCGCTTACTACTCCTTGGCGAAAAACAAGATCTAGCAACAGGAATGAAAATCGGCACGAAGCACCGGCCTTATTTGTTGTGGGCATTGCTGCTGGGTGTTCTACCGATGGTGCCGCTTCTGGCCTTGGCGTCCCTTTTTCCTTGGGGGCCAGCAAGTTCCGAAACAGAACTCATGACCGTCTCCGAGATGAACGCAATCATGGCATTGATTTCCGGCATTCTGATTTTTGTCGCGATGTCTTTGTTTACCACACGACTGGCGCTTATTCTGCCCGCTACCGCAGTTGGCCATAGCGGCGTCGATTGGCGCGAAGCTTGGGCCATCACGCGTGGCAATACGTGGCGGCTCTTTTGGGCAAGCGTCATTATTATTTTGCCCTTGATGATTTTCTATATTTTCGTAACGCCACACGACGTTTCGGCGAGCGCAGCACCGGCCACGATTGCAGAAGCAGACGAATTGGCACGCCGCATAACTTTCACTCTGTGGAGCGTGCTCGAAGAGCTATTGGCCATGTTTACTGGAATGGTCCTCGTCGCCTTTCTCTCCCTCGCCTACCGGCATTTCACGGGGCTTCCGGACCCGGAAAGCACCAGCGCCACACCGCCTGCGCCTTAACCTTTCCCATCCGCCGATTTCGATTGCGTTGCAGCGATAAATTCCAGTACTTTCCAGCAAAATAGTTGGGGGAACTCC
This sequence comes from Hyphomicrobium sp., assembly GCA_031419515.1. GTDB lineage: Bacteria > Pseudomonadota > Alphaproteobacteria > Rhizobiales > Hyphomicrobiaceae > Hyphomicrobium_B. The sequence goes on along the minus strand of JANOKZ010000119.1, from coordinate 2,235 downwards.
GGCGTGCGCCTATGAAAAAAACGACGTCGAACAACGAAGCTCCAATGCTCATCCGCGACGATGCGCTGGACGCCATCAAGACAGCGATGGTTGAGAAAAAGCTGACGCAGGCGGAACTTGCCGACGCGTCCGACTGCCACGAAAAGACCATCCAAAATTTGCTCGGCGGGCGCTCGGTGCGCGATCAAACGCTGTTTGACGTGTGCATGGTTCTCGGACTTGATTTTCCCGGACTTCGCGACGCGTGGCACGGAGAAGTCGAGCAGCCCTCGCACGGACCACAAGAACTCAAAGGCGATGGCGGTGTCGTGTCGCCAACCTACATGGGCGCTTACACCCGCGCGGCGGTCGATCACTACATCGGCAGCTATTTGACGGTGCGGCGCGCGTTTTCGCTGCCCGATTCCATCGTCGCCTATCGCACCGATATCGTGTGGGACGCCGAATGGCCGAGCCTGTTGTTCCAAGAGCGCGACCGGCCCGACGCGCCGTACTCTCATCGCGGACGTCTCTACATTCCAGCGTCCTCGATGTTTATTCATCTCGTGTCGCTGACCAAAGGCGCGATGCGCATGATCATCGTTTCTCAGTTGGATCGCGGCGGCGAGATGCGCGGCATCATCACAACTTTGAATAAGCAGCGCGCGACCTATGTGCCGGTCGCTACGCCCATTGTATACGTGCGCCAGGAGGAGTTTCCTGCAGCGCAGCTCGGCGAGCTCGGGCCGCAAAATCCCGCCTACGCCCGCTTCAAGGCCCTTCTCGATGACACCGTTGAGCAAGGCTACGCGCGCCTCGTAGCGCCCTAGTAAAATTCATTAAAGATGTGTCTTTGTTGCTACTTGTAATTGTATTAATGTTAATTTAACAATTTAGGCGTGTATTAGGTTTGCGGATGTGTCCCGCAACCGTTCTCAGGCCGAATTACACAAATCATCGTCCGCTCGGACCGGGTTGCGCAACAGGAGTTTAGTTCATGCGTTCCCTGTCCATGCCGCCCTCCGGGCGGACGAATTCTTGCGCCTCCAATTCCAATGGTCCAGAAAATCCGGAAGGCGACCCGGAAGGAGGCAACGAGGCGTCTCCCCACCTCCAACTTGCAGAGACTGAGAAGCGTCTCAGCTGGCTGCTCAAAGCCTCGGTCAGTGGAGCGACACTCGCGCTCTACATGACCGGCAGCGCCAGTATCGCCAACGCCCAGTTTATTTGCCAGCAATATGGCGGCAGTTTCGGCGGAGCAACGGCTGGGGCTCTTTCGATCGCCTGCGGAACGAATGCTAGCGCGCCTGCGACGGGCGCAACCGCGTTCGGCAATCTCACGGCTGCCAGCGGCGGCTATGCCATGGCTGTTGGCAACGTCGCCAAGGCAAGCGGCGTCAACGCGAGCGCACTTGGCGCCTATGCGACAGCGTCGGGATCAGACGCCGCGGCCATCGGCGGCTACAGCCAGGCCACTGGGGTTAACGCAACCGCGGTCGGCGGCGCAGCCATCGCGACCAAAGACAACTCAACATCGGTCGGCAACAACGCCATCGCTTCCGCCGTCGATGCGACCGCAGTTGGCAAGTCAGCCAGCGCGTCAGGATTGAATTCCACGGCCATTGGTGGATCGGCGCGGTCCATCGGCGACAATGCCACCTCGGTTGGACGCGGCGCGTACTCTGAAGGACAGAGCTCAACCGCCGTCGGCGTCGTCGCCAAAACGTTCGGCGATTATGGAACGGCCGTCGGCGTCAATGCACTGTCGCGCGGATCAGGCGCAACCGCGACCGGCGCCAGTGCCGAAGCAACGGCGGATCGAACCGCGGCGTATGGCCAGAATTCCAGCGCGAGCGGCTTGGCCGCAACGGCATTAGGCGACGGCTCAAAGGCGTCGGGCGAAAACAGCACGGCAACCGGCACCAATGCGGCCGCGAGCGCAGATAATGCCTCAGCATTTGGCAGCGGCTCTGTCGCCTCAGCCAAGGGTGCCACGGCACTTGGACAAGGCGCGCAGGCCACGCAAATCAATGCAACGGCCATTGGCACAGGCGCCGAGGCCGCATCTGAGGGCGCGGTAGCGATAGGCGCTGGCGCAAAAGCAACCGGCTCCACTGCTGTCGGTACAAATGCTCAAGCCACGGGACTGAATTCCGCAGCCTACGGCAAAGACAGCGTTGCGAGCGGCGATAACTCAACCGCACTTGGCGAATTCAGCCAAGCGACAGGCGCAGGCGCCACGGCAGTTGGCGAAGG
>JANOKZ010000118.1:0-15260 GCA_031419515.1 Hyphomicrobium sp. | reverse complement strand
GACGATGAGAAATAGGGGCCGTGTCCGAGTCGTTTTCAGCGCGTGCTTGAAACCCATGATCAGGGTCAAATTGCACAGCACCAGATACAACAATCCACCAGGCCAACCGGCGTTCAACATCATGCTGAGGTACACGTTGTGCGCTTCCTCATGATGGAAATAGGGCGCAAATTGGTGGGAGCCAATGCCAAGGGGATTGTCAAGAATAACGTCAACCGCAATCAACTGACCGCCAAAGCGCCCGGTTGGACCTTCGTCATAGGGTTGCGTGAGGCTGGCGCGCTCTTCGAGCAACCGCGCGACGCCTTCCGATTGCATCGAAGCGGCGACGACAAGCCCTACAGCTGCTGCTCCGAATAAAACGAGGCACGCGAGTTTCATGCGTTGGATATTGCGGGTTGATGAAAGCAAATAGAGGTAACAATAAAGTGCCAGCGCGATGGCGGCGCCGGCCCAAGCTCCGCGCGAGAAGCTAAACAGAATTCCGGTGGCAAATAATCCCGCACCCAGCAGCGGCAACAGTCCGCGAGCAAACGGGCGCGAGAGCCACAGATGCAATGCCGTGAGCAGCCCCGGGATCAAGAATGGCCCATAAACATTGGGGTCTTTGAACAGTCCCGCGGCGCGATCGTATCGTGTCAGGGCGTCATATGCTCCGGGAAATAAATCGAGATAGCCGGCAATGCCAAGTATAGCGGCGATCGTCGCGGCAAAGAGGTAGCCGTTCAAGATCAGTCGCGTATGTGCCAAGGGTTTCTTAGCTATGAAACAAGCAATGAGGAACGAAGCGCCGCAGAGGTAGAGCGTGACGGCCGCGTGTGTGATGGCAGCAGGTGTATCGAATGCCAGTGTGGTGGCAAAAAAGCTGAAAGCGGCGATGGGCAGCCAAATCGCGAGCCCAGCGACGAGCATTGGCCTTGCATCGATCAAGCCTATGAGGGGCAGGAGAACGAAGAGGCCGGCGGTCAAAATATCGACGGGCGCAGGTTCCGAGAAAACGATTGAACTGGAGGCAACGCTGAACCACACCAGCGCAAGCGAGAGTTTGTGAATGTCGCTTTTCTTGCGCTCCTTGGCCCGCATATGGATCGCGGGCGAACCAGGATGGGTGAGGGATGTGGTCATGTTATTTTTAAGTGTTTGACCCAACCTGTAAGCGGCCACCCAACCGGCGCGGGCCGCTATTTGAAAGGGCCGGACTTGTAAGCAGACTTGCAAAAGGACTTGGCACAGATGCCGCGCCCCAAATGATGCCCATTAGCAGATAGAAGTGGCGCCAGTGATCGGTGTCAATTATCAGACCTTCCGCTACGTTGGCCAAGAAAGCCGAAAAAGCGATCAGCACAAGTGGCTGCCATGGCGTGCGCTTGAACGCTTGTTTAAGGCCGAGCAGCAGCGTCAGCGCGATGGTGGCGAGGTAGAGGCCAGCGCCCGCCCATCCCGCGTTCAGCGGCATGCTGAGGTAGACGTTGTGGGGCTCTTCATGGTGATGGTCGAGCGCGAACGACCCCGCGCCAATACCGAGCGGATATTCGAGGATCAGTCCGGTTGCTTTTTCTTGACCGCCAAACCGGCCTTCGGGTCCGACGTCGTAGCTTTGTGCGACGCTCGCCCGCTCGCTGACAAGGCCCGCAATCTTTTCCACCTGCAGCGCGCTTGCAACAACCGCCGCGATCATGGCAGCGCCGAGGACGGCAAGCACTGCAATTTTTTGCCGGCGGCCGTTGCTTTCGGCCGTCAGAAAGGAGAGCGCGATATAAGTCGCGAGTGCCAGAATGATGTTCATCCATGCTCCGCGCGAGAAACTGAGAAACGTCGCGAAAGCGAGAAATCCGGCAAGGGCGAGCGGCAACGCCACGTGTTTCATTGAGCGTTCGAGTGCCGCGTGGATGGCATAGAGAAATGCGGGAACAAGAAACGGCCCGAACACATTTGGATCTTTGAACGTACCGGCGGCGCGGCCGAATTTCGTGAAGATCTCAGAACCTGCGAATGCATCGAAATAACCAGCGATTCCCGTTGTTGCGACCATCACGGCCGCCACTGTCAAGCCATTGAAGATTATCCGGAGGTGAGCAACAGGCTTAACCGCGATGAAGCCCGCGTACGTGAACGCGGCGCCCGCGAGAAAAAGTGAAACGAGGGTATGCGAGACAGCCTTGCCTGTATCGTTGGCAAGTGTCGCCGAAACGAGACCCGATGCTGCAATCCCGGCGAACAGCAACATCAAAATTGCGAGCAGCGGCGACGGGCGGAAGAGACCAACGACAGGGAGGATGACAATTAGGCCGAGGGCTAGGATATCGGTTGGTGCGGGCTCCGTGAATACAAAACCACTTGTCGCCATGGCAAGCCACACGAGACCGAGGGCAACATTGTGGACGAAGTTCCGTCCGCCGAATGCTGCCCCGTTACGGGCAAGCGAGTTTACGAATTGTCCCAACATGACGGCCTTGATCCTGCTGCTCGGGTTTACCCTAGAGCAATTGCAAGGACCGGGCCTTAGTACGCGTTCTCGGTTTTAAGCAAAGAGCCCGGCGTTTTGAGGAGAATGTAGCAGTCGAAGAACACGCTCCAGTTCTCGATGTAGTAGAGATCGTGCTCAACGCGCTTTTGGATCTTTTCCTCGGTGTCGGTTTCCCCGCGCCAGCCGTTAATCTGTGCCCAGCCGGTGATGCCGGGTTTAACTTTGTGACGGGCAAAGTAACCATCGACGACTTCGTCATAGAGCTGGGTTCCGGCTTTGGCCTGGACAGCGTGCGGGCGCGGCCCAACGAGCGACAGATCGCCAAGCAAGACGTTAAAGAGCTGTGGCAACTCGTCGAGACTGGTCTTGCGGATGATGCGTCCAACGCGGGTGACTCGAGGATCGTCCTTGGTCACGAGTTTGACAGCCGCCACGTCGCAGCGGTTGGTATACATCGAGCGGAATTTGAAAACTTCGATGAGCTCGTTGTTGAAGCCGTAGCGCTTCTGGCGGAACAGCACCGGACCGCGGCTGTCGAATTTAACGGCCAGCGCGACGGCGGCCATCACAGGGGCCAAGAGCACAAGAGCAATGGCGCCGATGACTTTGTCGAACAGCCACTTGGAAATTGTACCCCAATCGGCGAGCGGCCGGTCGTAGAGATCGATCATGGCGACTGAGCCGACATGCGAATAGGTGCGGGGCGAAAAGCGCAGCGTTGTGGCGCGTGCAGGCATTTTGATGTCGGCGGGCAGCACAGAGAGCCGCTTCACGACGGCGGTCAGGCGGCTCTCGGCAGCAAGCGGCAAAGCCACCATTACGAGGTCAAGGCGCGTTGTGCGGCTCATGGCAATCAGATTGTCGAGACCGCCAAGACGCGGGTAGCCCGAGATTGCGCGCGGCGCGCGGTCATCATCGCGGTCATCGAAAATACCAGCAATTCTTACGATTTGGTCGCTGTCGGCTTCCAATTGAGCGATCAGCTCTTCAGTCACGGTACTTGCCCCATAGATCACGGCGCGTTGATAGAGGCGTCCGCTTTTGGCCCAACTGCGCAACAGCCAGGCGAGAACCATGCGTTCACCGGCAAAGACGGCGGCGCCGGCGAGGTACCACGTCGATAGCCAGAAACGGGATACTTCGGCGCCAATCTTGAGGAGGAAAAGAGCAACGACGAGCACGGCAAATGCTATGCTCCAGCCAAAGATCACGCGCGGCGTTTTCTTCACGAAGGACGAGAACGTTCGCAATTCATAGAGCCGCAGAAGTTCGAAAACGCCGACTGTCACAATACCAGTCATGAAGATGGCCGCGAGATAGCGCGGATTAGAGGTGACATAAGTGTCGTCGATGTACAGCGCGGCAATGGCAAGACCGAGCAGCGTGACAACCGCGAAATCGGCGAGCCGCACGCAGCCACGTACCACGATGGGGGAAATACTGCTCGTTCTGCCGGCGAGACCGCTATCGGCAAGCCGTGGCGTTACCGCTCGAAACGCGATCGGCTCGGGGGCGCCCTGCTGGATGACTTTGGGGGAACTGGCGGCTTTCATGGACGCGGACATATTGTACCAACTCGCAGATGCTTCTACATAGCGAAGATAGGGTACAGCAAGCACTGTCCGTGCCAAGAGCGGTTAACTGCCGCTCGAAAGGCTGCGCGATGGCCCTAAAGGGTTAACCAATGGTTAACGCATAGAAGTCTAAGACGGCTGTGGTCATGCCCGCAACCGTGTACTTGGAAGAAACATTCTCTCTGAGCCGCGTGGCTCGTGCGGCGGCGGCGTGAGGGTTGGTGAGGGCATCAAGCATGGCGGCGCCAAGTGCGTTGGCATCGCCAGGCGGAATGAGCCCTGTACCTGTTCCGGCGACAATTTCCGGTATTCCGCCGACGGACGTTGAAATTAGAGGCAATCCGGCAGCGGCCGCCTCCAATACAACGTAAGGGAAGCTTTCGGCCAGGGATGGTACGACCATTATGCGGCCAAGCTTTAGCGCCTCTCGCGCGGGTAATGCCCCTGTGAATGTCACGACAGGCGCAAGGCCAAGTGCGACCGACTTCTGCTGCAATTCTTCTTCATTGGGTCCAGATCCGACAATCGTTGCGGTCACGCGCCTTTGGGCGTTGAGAGTGGCCAGAGCCTTAAGCAGAAATTCAATGCCCTTGATGGGCCGCAGCTCGCCGATGAACAGGAAATCGGTCGCGTCCGGGTTGGCGGGAAAGCCGGCGAAATCTTCTGGCTGCAAACCGTTCGGGATCACGCGTTCAGGAGCACCTCCCGCGTTGACGCGTTCGCGATAGACCCGCGCCGCATAAGCGCTTTCGAAAATCAGACCATCCGTATGGCGCTCAAGAAGTCCTTCAATCCGCAGGAAGGCCCGGCCTTCAAGCGTACCCGGCTTAAAATTCAGCGACCCGCCATGCGGGGTGTAGAATGCCCGGACGAGTTGATCTTGCTTCTTGAGTGACCGGGCGGCGAGACGTGCGTAGGCGCCGCCTTTCGCGCCGTGCCCATGCAACACGTCGAGGTTCAATCGGCGCGCGTGCTGCAAAACACTGCGAGCGGCTTGCCAGTCACGAAGGCCGGGCTGGCGGCCCATCGGAATGCGCGCGACCCCGAGCTTCATTGCGGGTTCGATCGCGGCGAACTTTGGCCCCGTCAACCGGTCCGCGGCGTTGCTGTCCGCCAGGATGCCGACGTCGTGACCGCGTGCAGCCTGCTCGGACGCGAGATCGAGGACGTGGCGGAACAAGCCGCCGACGGGTGCTCGCAAGCAGTGGAGGATGCGCATGAAAGGGGCCCCGGCTAATGTGGAAGCGAAGTACCCCTTCGCTCTCAGAAGAACCTTTCAAACACGTGAACGGTGTCGCCTGCCTTGACGACATAGTCGCCAGGGGCTTCAATTTGTTCGACGAGACCGTTAATACGGCGTGTAATGCGGTATTTGCGCATGCTGGCGCGTTCGGTGTACCCGCCGGCAATGGCGATGGCGGTTTCGATCGTCATTCCCGAGACATAGGGGAATTGACCAGCGTTTCTTACTTCGCCCAAGATAAAGAAGGGACGGTTTTGCTGAACGTCGACGGTGACTTGCGGGTCCTTGACGAATTCGGCGCCAAGACGCGCGCGGATCGTGCCCTGGAGTTCGCGTGTAGTCTTACCGCGGGCAGAAATCTCGCCGATCAAAGGCACCGCGATTCTGCCATCGTGATCGACGATATAGAGGCGCGAAAGGTTCGGCTGGCCATAGACAAAAATGCGCAATCGATCGCCGCTATCGAGCAGATACGGCCCGTCCGTGTCGGCGACGGCCTGTGGTCCGCGAAGGTCGTGGGGCGGATTGGCGGGTTCGCCCCAGGCAACCTGTTCGACAGGAGGCAAAGCTTCGGCGGATGTGGCAGGAACGGGGTAACCGTCAGTTGTGGCAACCGGGCGGCCATCCTTGAACGAGCCCTCGGCATCGGCGACGGTTACGGCGTCAGCGCCGGCCATCATATCGCCCGGGAAAACGTCACCTGTAAGATGCGCGCACCCGCTGAGAAAAACCGCGGAGCCAACGGCAACGAACTTTAAGCGCACGGACATGACAACTGACATCCCAACTGGAAAGACCAACTCAAGGCATCTTAGGGGGGTTGGGTTAAGAAAATCTGATCACGTGTTTTTTTCTGATACGATTAATGAGTTGCTAACCGCCAACGCCGTTTACTTCCGAATCAACGCTTAATCCCTTAGCCGAGTTGAGCCATGACCGGACGACACGCTGCCTCTCCCGACGATATTGAGATGAGTTCGGTATTCTCAGCTCTCAAGAAGAGCCTGCCAAAACTATTGCTGTGGAGCGCGTTGCTCGGCGGCTTGACCTATGGCGCGATGTTGATGCTGGCGCCGAAATATCAGAGTCAGGCTGAAATTCAGATCGAGGCCAAAGGGTCGTCCAGCGCCTTCTCGGACCCGAAATCCAGCGGCTCAAGCACCGATATCGTGACGACGAAGATGGACAAGGAAGCCATCAACACACATGTTCGCGCTCTTCAATCGCCGGACCTGATGGCCAAAATAGCCGATGAGATGAAACTCACTGAGAAGCGCGAGTTCAATAGCGCCAAGGGTCCGGTTGACTTTGCCGATACGGTTCTTCGCTTAATCGGAGTTGGCGGGCCGCGCTCCGGTGAATCCGAACGCGATCGCGTGCTCGGCGCGCTTTTCAAACAGACAGAAGTCTACTCAGCTAAAGAAAGCCGCTTCATCGGCGTGCGTGTGACCTCTATCGACCCGGCTCTTGCCGCAGATATTGCGAACAAGATCTCCGAAACCTATCGCAACTCTCTTGCCTCGGCTGTGGTTACCGAAATCGATGACCAACAAAAAGTGCTCAAAGGCAAGATCGAGAAATTGACGCCTGAAGTAGCGGCCGCCGAGACAGAAGTTCAGCGCTATCGCGGACAAATCGACAGCTTCAAGGGCGGCAACCAGAACATCGGCATGAACGAACAGCAGATGTCCGAACTCAATGGCGAATTGACCAAGGCCAAGGCGGCGCGCGGGGAATCTGACGCCCGTGCCAAGTCTGCCAGGGAAATGATGAAGCTCGGTTCGGCAGATGCGCTTCCCGACGTCCAAAAATCGCCGCTGATCCAGAATTTGGTTCAACAGCGCGTGCGGCTCGAGCGGCAAATCTCGGAACTCTCCGCGTCGCTGCTGCCGGGACACCCGCGCATGCGCCAGCTCAATGGCGACCTCGCCGGTCTGAAGCGCCAGCTCACCGGTGAAATCTCGAAGATTGTCGATAGTCTCGACAAGGAAGCGAAAATAGCCCAAGGCCGGGAAGAATCGATCAAAAAAAGCCTCGACGAGTTGAAGACCAAGGTGGTCAAGAACGCTCCGGAAGAAGCCAAACTTCAAGAACTCGAAGCCAGCGTCAAAGCGAAAAAAACGGAGCTTGAAAATCTCCAGGCGCAAGTTGAAGCCAATCGCAAGCGGCAGGACGCCCGCGCTCAACCCGTAGAAGCCAAGATCATTTCCAAGGCGCAGGCCGCAAGCTTGCCCATCTCTCCCAAGAAGAGCCAGAACGCAGCGCTGATCTCTTTCGCATCGCTCTTGTTTGGAACGTTCTGGACCATCACGCGCGCGCTCTTTACGGGCGCCCGCAGCGGCGGCCGTTCTCTCGTTGAGCCAAGCCTGAATACCCGGCCTGCCAACAAGAAATCTGCTCCTGTACTGGCTGCGAAGTCAGCGAAGGCCGATTCCGCTAAGGCCGATGTTGCGGCGGAAACCGAAAGTGCAACAGGATTCGAGACTTCTATCGCCAGTGTCGTCGAACGCATCAAACGCGCCGCGCCAAAAGAAGGCGGGCACCGCGCCATGGTCGCGGGGGAAACGATGGTCATTGATGCAAGCCAAGAGGCAATCGATATTGCAAAAGGTTTGGCGGATGGCGGCAGCCACGTCATCCTCGTTGATTGGAGCCCGTCAGGCCAAGGCATGGCGGCGACGGCTGGCGTTACTGCGGCCCAAGGTTTGACCGAATTGTTAACGGGAGCAGTTGGCTTTGATGACGTCGTGAAAAAGCTGCCCCAGAGCCCGGTGCATTTCATCGCATGCGGCGCACCGCTCGATGGCGTCGATGTCGATCCGGATCAATTGAATCTCGTGCTCGACGCGCTTGACGAGGCCTATGACTACATTGTTGTTTCGGGCCAGAACGAAGAAGCCAGAGTCCTCTTCGAGGCAATTCAAGGGCGCTTTGATGCCGGAGTCCTCGTCACTGATTCGAAGAAGCGTACGTCTGTCCTGCAGGATCCACCCGGTACATTCCTCGGGTTCGAGGTGACCGACATCGACGTAATCCGCGTCGAGCGAAAAGGACCCGACCCGGTTTCGAGCCAACGGCTCATCCGGGCTACAAAAAAGGGCGGTTCTGAAGTCCGCACCGGTTGATAGCGGTTGCGCTAGGAATTAACATTTGGCTGGCGCACACAACTTGTCATAATGGTGATATTCACCCTCGACCCGAAGCCAAAAGCGGGGTGAGCACGCATCTTGCAAAGCCGGGTTCTTGATGGGCCGGACCCGTAGCATCGAGTGAGTATCCGGCCAGTAATGATGTTGCGAAGTTTGATGAAATGAGCCGCCGGACGACCAAATTTTTAAAAGCTGCATTGTCTGCGCTTCACTATTCGGGCGCGGACGGGCTTGCTGCGCCCTTTTTCAGCGGCAACGGCGTCATCTTCATGTTGCACCACGTTGTGCCGGACGGGCCCCGTGACTTCGAACCCAACGGTATCCTCAAGATCACGCCCGAATTCCTAGAGACGGTTATCCGCCAAGTTCTGGATTCTGGTTTTGACTGCATAGCCATGGACGATGTACCCGATCGCATCAAGGGTGGCGCAGGGCAAAAGCCGTTTGCTGCATTCACGCTCGATGACGGGTACAAGGACAACCGCGACTACGCCTACCCCGTATTCAAGAAATTCGGGGTCCCCTTCACGATCTATGTTCCGACCGATTTCGCCGAGGGACGCGGCGACTTGTGGTGGCTGACGCTGGAAGAAGCGCTACGTTCTATGCCGTCGGGGACGCTTGAAATGAACGGCACGCGGCGCACCTTCAATCTGGCGACCGCCGCTGAAAAAGACGCGGCCTTCCACGATATCTATTGGTGGATGCGCCAGATGCCCGAAGACCGGGCCCGCGCCGTCACGCACCGCTTAGCGCGCGACGCTGGCTTCGATCACACGGAACTCTGCTCCAGACTTGTGATGAACTGGGATGAGCTCCGGGCCTTAGCCCGTGATCCCTTGGTATCGATCGGCGCGCACACCAACGCGCATTTTGCCTTATCCAAACTGCCGGACGACATGGCACGGCGCGAGATCTCTGAAAGCGTGGAGCGGATAACGGCGGCGTTCGGCAAGCCGTGCCGGCACTTCAGTTACCCCTATGGATGCGAGCAAAGCGCAGGCGAGCGGGAATTCGAGATCGTGCGCGAGCTGGGGCTAGCAACGGCGGTCACGACGCGAAAAGGTTTGCTGCATGCCAGCCACAAGGACAGCATGGCGGCCCTGCCGCGGCTTTCCTTGAACGGCGATTTCCAAGATGCGCGCTATATCAAAGTGCTTTTGTCGGGTGCGCCATTCGCCCTTTGGAACGCTGCCCGGCGGCTGAAGCCCTCTGCTGCTAAGCAGACCGTCACAGGCAACTGACCGGCAGATTTAAGGGCCTGGTTTCTGCATCCATTTGACGAGAACGCCCGCGGGCAGAACCCAGAGCAATCCCGCGATCACATAAAAAGCCAGTTCGCCGATCTTGCTGGTGTTGCTCACCTGCAGGACCACGGCAACGCCAAGCGCAATGAACGCGTAGACCGTGATCATGGCGATCAGGGCGACGGTGCCGACGAGCTTGCGTGTGCGCTGGGTCATTAGTGTCCTGACAAGGGGCGTGATCTTGACGAGGGCAATTGCCCTCCGCGCCTGATCGGCGCATTGCCTCGTCCCTTCTGGCCCAGTATCTCTGGCCCAGTATCTCTGGCTCAGTATCAGGGGCAGCGCAATGCGGCGCAGTGGAACAGCGCTTGTCCTTGCAAGGCAGCAGTAGTTGGAAGATCGGCGTCATGGACACCCAGAGTGCAAACGGAAACCGCAGCGTTGAAGCGTGGCTGTGGTTTTCAGCGGCGCTCGTGTTTGTCATGATTGTTGTCGGCGGCGCGACCCGACTAACCGATAGCGGGCTCTCCATCACCGAATGGAAGCCGATCCTTGGGGCAATTCCCCCCTTGAGTGACGCCGACTGGCAGGCTGTTTTTGAGAAGTACAAACAGATCCCAGAGTACGCCATCGTCAACAAGGGCATGGCTCTCGCCGATTTCAAATTCATCTTCTGGTGGGAGTGGGGTCACCGCTTTCTTGGCCGGATGATAGGTCTTTTGTTCGCCTTGCCGCTTGCCGTCTTCTGGTGGACGGGACGTATCAGGGCAGGTCTCGCACCAAAACTTCTTGGCCTCTTGGGTCTTGGCGGACTGCAAGGGGCCATCGGCTGGTACATGGTCAGTTCTGGTCTTTCCGAGCGCGTCGATGTCAGCCAGTACCGCTTAGCGTTGCATCTCTGCGTGGCGTTCGCGATATTGTCGCTGCTTGTGTGGCTCGCACTCGAAGAGCGTGCCAGCCGTTTGAGTATTCTGCGCGAAGTCGTGGCGCCGCGTGTCCGCCGCCTCGCTACAGTTCTCGTCGCACTCGTATTCGCCCAAGTAGCCCTCGGCGCCTTTGTTGCGGGCTTGAAGGCCGGCCTCGTCTACAACACGTGGCCTTCGATGAATGGTCAATTCATTCCGCCGGACTATTGGAGCGGGGATCGCGGACTTCGCAGCCTGTTTGAGAGCCACGCGGCGACGCAGTTCAATCACAGACTAACGGCGTACCTGTTGGGCATCGCTGCGCTGGCGCAGGTGTGGCTTGCGATGCGTCACCCGGCAGGAGGCCGCGTTCGCCGTTCGGCCATTGTGCTCGGGCTTGCCGTGTTGGCGCAGATGGTGCTCGGAATCGCCACGCTGCTGGCGCACGTGCCGCTGCATCTTGGCCTGCTGCATCAGGGCGGCGCGGCCATCGTCATGGCGCTCGCTGTTTGGCATTTGCACGCTACGCAGCGTGCCACGCCGTAGCAGAGGTCCGATGATGCTCTTAGGCGAGACCCAGCATCAGCTGTAGGTTTTGCACGGCAGCGCCCGCCGCGCCTTTGCCGAGGTTATCGAGGCGGGCAACGAGGAGGGCGTGATTGAGCGTGTCCTTGCCGAAGACGAAGAGTTCAAGCGTGTCCGTGCCGTTCAGGGCTTCCGGTTCCAGTTTCGGCAGTCCAGCGGCAGTGGTGACGACACTGACGCGGTTTAAACCCGAATAGTGCGCCAGGAAGGCGGCCTCTATGTCTTTGATCGTTGGCTTGCCCGGAAGCATGTCGAGATGCAGCGCAATAGATACAAGCATGCCTTGCTTGAAGTTGCCAACGCTCGGTACGAAAATCGGGCGCCGATCAAGCCGCGCGTAGGCCATAAGTTCGGGAACGTGCTTGTGTTCGAGGCCGAGCCCATAGAGTTCGAAAGATGGTGCCGTCTTCGTCACCTCGTAGGATTCGATCATGCTCTTGCCGCCGCCCGAGTAACCGGAGACGGCACTGACGGTGATCGGGTGATCCTTCGGAACAATGCCGGCATCGACCAGCGGCCGGAGCAGCGCAATCGCACCCGTTGGATAGCAGCCGGGATTGGCAACGCGCGGCGCTTTGCGGATTTTATCGGCCTGCTCGTGATCCAGTTCCGCAAAACCATAAACCCAACCCGGCGCGACGCGATGCGCTGTCGAAGCATCGACGATTTTCGGCGCTTTGCGGCCCAGTTCATCGGCCAATGCCACGGCTTCCTTGGCAGCATCGTCCGGCAGGCAGAGGACAACGAGATCGACCTCGCTCATGAGCTGCTTGCGGGCGCCAGCATCTTTGCGCAATTTCGCGTCGATGCTCTTGACGGAAACACCCTTCAAGCCCGCAAGCCGGCCGGCAATCTGCAACCCGGTGGTGCCAGCTTCGCCGTCGATGAATACGGTTGCGTCCTTTTTGGCTGCCATCTCAGCCGCCGCCCCATCCCATACTCCAGCGGTGTTTGATGCCCTCCAAAATCGTCTCCGAGCAGCCAACTCCATAGGCCGCGCAGGCGATATGGTGGCTGTCGCGATAGATCATGTCGACGGCAACAAAAAGGATGATGATCAGGCCGACCCAGGCGATCCAAGGATAAGAGTGCAGCAGCTTGGCGATGTAGCTCGAGGCCACAGCCATCAGGATAATTGCAAACGCGAGACCGATGACGAGGACGAGCGTCGAGTCGCCCGCAGCGCCCGCAACCGCAAGCACGTTGTCGAGCGACATCGAAACGTCGGCGAGGATAATGGTCCACAAAGCCGACCAGAATGTCGCTTCGCTGCCGGTGACTTTGTTTGAGGCAAGATTTGCTTCAATCTCGTCGATCGGCTGTTGGTCGCCATCGACAATCTGCCGGTACATTTTCCAGCACACGAACAGCAGCAACAAGCCGCCAGCAAGCGTCAAGCCAATGATTTGCAGCATCTGCTGCGCGACGCTTGAAAACAGTATGCGCAGAACGACGGCACCCGTGATGCCCCAGAAGATCACCTTGGCGCGCATATCCTTCGGCACGCGGGAAGCGGCCATGCCAACGACAATGGCGTTGTCGCCGGCCAGCGTCAGGTCGATCATGAGGATGTTGAAAAGGGCCACGGCGTGCGTGCGCCACCAATCGGCGGAGAGCATCTGGCTGGCTTCAGCCAAAAATCCGGCGATCATCGAGCTGGCGTCTGCGGCCAATATGTACATCGTGAACTCTCCGGTTTTCGCGCCACGTGCCGGTCCGGCGGCGAGGCAGTTTGCAAGCGGCTATGTGACATTGCTTGGCCAAGACGGCAAGCCTTCGACGCTAAGAAACACAACAGCCCGCCAAAACCAGGCGGGCTGTTGCAAAATCTGTCTGTCTGTACCGCTTAGCGCTTCGAGAACTGGAAGGACTTGCGGGCCTTAACCCGGCCGTACTTCTTACGTTCAACGACGCGGCTGTCGCGCGTGAGGAAGCCCTCCTTCTTGAGAACGCCGCGCAGATCCGGTTCGTAATACGTCAGCGCCTTGGATATGCCGTGGCGCACCGCGCCCGCCTGACCTGAAAGGCCGCCGCCCAGAACCGTGACGCGAATATCGTACTGCGATGCGCGGTTTGCGAGGTTGAGGGGCTGCTGCAACATCATCTGGAGAACAGGCCGGGCGAAATAGGATTTGAAATCCTTTGTGTTGACCGTGATCATGCCTTTGCCAGGCTTAAGCCAAACGCGAGCGATGGCGTTCTTACGCTTTCCCGTGGCGTAAGCGCGGCCGAGCTTGTCGAGCTTTTGCGCGCGAACCGGTGCGGCTTCAGGCGTTGCAATCTTGATACCGGCGAGGTCGCCAAGTGATTTTGTTTCGATAGCCTTCGTTTCGGTAATCATGGAACTTAGGCCCTCACATTCTTGCGGTTCATCTTGGCAACGTCGAGTGTCACAGGGTTCTGAGCCACATGCGGGTGGTCGGTACCCTTATAAATGCGCAGGTTGCGCATCAGCTGACGCTGCAGCGGCCCGCGAGCCAGCATGCGCTCGACTGCCTTTTCTACGACGCGCTCGGGGTGTTTGCCTTCCAGCATCTGTCGGGGCGTGCGTTCTTTGATACCGCCGGGATAGCCGGTGTGCCTGTAGTAAACCTTGTCTTCGCGCTTGGAGCCGGTGAAGACCACCTTCTCGGCATTGATGATCACGACGTTGTCGCCGCAATCAACGTGCGGTGTGTAGGTCGCTTTGTGTTTGCCCTTGAGGCGTGTGGCAACGATAGTGGCGAGGCGGCCGACGACGAGCCCTTGGGCGTCGATCAGGATCCACTTCTTCTCCACCGTGGCCGGTTTGGCGATATAGGTTGACATAGGTGCGCAGGCTCCTGCCGGCTTGCCGGAAGTTTCAAAAAAAAACGCCGGT
The DNA here is from genome assembly GCA_031419515.1 of Hyphomicrobium sp. Lineage (GTDB taxonomy): Bacteria > Pseudomonadota > Alphaproteobacteria > Rhizobiales > Hyphomicrobiaceae > Hyphomicrobium_B. The sequence goes on along the minus strand of JANOKZ010000118.1, from coordinate 1,230 downwards.
CGGACGAAGTTGGCCGCACCAGACTGGCTGTGCATACGTTGATGTGCCGTGAGCGTCAATCAGAAAACGCGAATTGCATAAATCATAAGCAAATACAGTGCTTTATGATTTACGGTATTATAATACCTAATTATGGTATAATGATACCACCCAAGTTGCGGCGATGTTATATTTCCCGTACCCAACAGAAATGCATAATGCCGCGCAGCGAAAACTGCGTAGGTGCAATGATGCTCAGTATGCGAAGACTCGACGAATCAGCGGCGCCCTGCTAGACGCTTGCGCTTCATAAAGTGAGGGCCGGTAGACGCGCCAACGTCTCCGGCCCCATTCCCGACAACCGTGGCCCGGTGTGGGAACTCTTAGACATAAAGCTATTTGCATATTCGTATGCGGAAGGCAATTCACGCCGGGCCACAAAGTGCGAAAGGTCGCACAGATGACGGCCCTATTTCTTTTTCCTCTTAGCCTTCACAGGCTTCGGCGTCTTTGCACCTGTGGACGAGTTAGCACCGGCAATGACTTTCAGTCGTTGCCCGAACGCTTCCTCATCCTCATCCGCGCCAGCAGTGCGAGCGGCTTCAATGAAGCGCTCCCGTTGGCTCTGCGCTTTTTCTACAGGTGCTTTTGCCATGTCGTCTCCTATCCATGCCCCAGCTTACCATATTTTTTGTGACGAGTTCGGTGATCAAGGTTTGAAAAAAACAGCATCAGAATTCTTTATTGTTTCGGCCGTAGTTGTGGCCACCCAACGCGAGCCAGATCTGCCGCGTTGGGTGGCGAAGATCAAGGAACCGCAGACTCAAGGCGGGCCAGAGCTATACTTCGCTGGGCTAAGCGAGCGAATGAAGCTGCGCTCCACCCGATTTCTCGGAAAAATGCCCGTGCGCTGTTTTGTGCTCATTTCGCATAAGGCCAACATGATCGGCCACCGCAATGTTCGTTGCGAGATGCGATATAATCCGCGCATGAACTTCGGTGACGACGGAACGGAATTTGATACGCAGATACGGCAGAAAACCAAATATCCTAACTTTGTTTTGAAGCTTCTGCTTGAGCGCGTTACGGCATGGTGTGAGCGACGCATAATCCGTGAATTCGGCAGTCCTCGCCCTGTGGCAATCACGATAGCGCAGCGTGGCGGCTGGTATCTAGGGAACCTCTGACTAACTGCCGGACTATGGCACACTGATCTCGATGATTCGAGGGGGTGTCCGATGGCAGAGAACC
>JANOKZ010000117.1:0-3751 GCA_031419515.1 Hyphomicrobium sp. | reverse complement strand
TTCGCGGCGCTCAGGTTCTTTGACGCTGACGTAGTTTGTTTTGTAAGTCGCTTGCGCCCGCTTATCGACGTCGGCAAGGCCGTCCGTCACGAGCTTCGCGACCTTTTCGTCCTTGTCGGCTTCGCCGAGAATGGCATCGACCACAGCTTGATAGGGACCGTTATCGAGCAGCGTTTCGTGCGGGTAGATATCTCGCGCGATGCGCAGCATTGCGAGCTTTTGCTCGGCGCTGAATGACGCCGCTGCAACCGCATGGCGGCTGAACGGTGTCGTCAACATACCGGCTGTCAGCGCGACCATTGCGGTCGAGGCGAGCAGCTGACGGCGTGTTGGGGCAGTAAAAGCTGACGGCCTTGCGGCAATCATGGAGAGATCGTGAAGCATGGCGCCGTGTTCCTCCCTGTTATTTTTGGGTATTGTCCAGGGCCGACAAACACAAACAATCGGCCCCTTACAATAACAAGGAGCAAGGCGCGTGCCAGTATTTCAGCGCAGGTACCAGGCCCGGCCCGATGAAAGACGAGATTTGATCTGGCCTAATGCACTGCAAAAACTTGAAATCGAAAGCGACATCAGATTGTTGAAGCCATGCGAGATGCGGTGATGATGCTTGCCGTCACCATCGCAGAGCGGCAATGATTTGCCCCGCTACGCAGAGAATTGTTTCCATTGCGCCACATAAAGGCAATCACTGAGCATCTGCAGCACAGGGCAAACGTTGCGCCGCTGCGACAACTTCAAGAACCGCCTGACACACTTGTTGCAAGCGTTGCTGGTGTTGCAAGCGTTGGCGGGTAGTGCAGGGCGTGACCCCGCGAGTTGGCCGATGCCCTTCCAGCCTGAGACGAATCGAAAATGCGCATATTCGGGCATCTCTCACCCGCCACTCTGAAAGCGCGCAGTGGTGAGACTTGGCCTCTCCAAAAACTGTCGCTGCGGCGTTGCACAACTGCGTTGCATGCGACGGCTGTCGCACAGACGCGACGTTGCAGGTTCAATAAAGTGCGCAACATCATATCGGTGGGTTCTGGCACGGCACTTGCCAGTCGGAATGCGACTAAAGTTCTTTGCTCGTGGCCGATTGTAACGGACAGGTTCGCAGTTTCTAGAGAAACACGAGCGCCGATAAGATCATGTGAGCATGAGAACGACAAATACGCACAACATCCGAAACAACGAAACCAAGATGGATTTGGATCATGACAGACGCCCGGCTCTATGCAACTCGTCCGGCCACCCGGCCACTTAGTGAAGCCAAGGAGTTGCCGGCATCGGGCTCGGCACTCGATGCAATAACCCGGCCTGCCCACACGGCGGCCGCAGCGCCAATGTGGAATCTCACGCCTCAGCAGTGGCGGGTTTTCCTGCTTGTCGGCAAAGCCTTGTCCAATAAAGCCATCGCGCATGAACTCAATGTTGCCGAGTCCACCGTCAAGGCGCATGTGTCGGCGATTTTCAAGCTGGCAAAGTGCCGGAACCGCACTGAAGCAGCACTGCTATCTCAGCGCGTTAGGTACGGCCTGTTGGCCGCCGACGAAACCGTAGTGATGCCGTTTGCAGCTTTGGCTGGGTCCAATGCGGCAAAGCACAGGCCACATTTCAAGTAAGCGAAACCACGGTGTGCCTGAATTTTCTCTGCGCCGGTGACGGCCCCGCGTGACTGCAGTCGCGTGGCTTCAGGGGGGCTAGACAAGGCAATCCATTGCCTTGAGGAGGTATGGTAGTCGTCGAATCCCCCCGGTACAGACTATTGCCCATCTCGCGTTCGGGTTCATCTTCTCGGCAGCCCTGGCGACCGATACAAAAGACACGTTAGAAAATTGATTGGCAGAACCTGTGTGCTTTACCGCCACCTCGGCCAAAGATTCGTCTTGATCGGTTAGCCGCGGCGAAACGATCCAATAAGTCCCGTCAAAAAAATAGAATTCGGAGGAAATTCTTATGTCTCAAGATCCAGGGATGACCTTGATTAATCTGATGTTCGGCTACATCCAGACGGGTGCGCTTGCCTGCGCGGCGAAGCTCAAAATTGCAGATAAACTCGAAGCAGGTCCGAAATCCATCGAGCTACTCGCCAAAGAAGCGGGAGTTCACACCCAGTCGCTTTATCGCGTGCTTCGCATGCTTGCGAGTTGCGGCGTCTTTCGTGAGGACGAAAAAGGGCTTTGGCACCTCACGCCCGCCGCCGATCTTATGCGGACCAGCCTGCCCCACACTTTGCATCACGCGGTGCTGATGTGCTCCCAGGACATCTTCTGGAAGCCGACGGGTGAACTTCAGGACGTGGTTCGCACGGGCGAGAACGGCATGGTGCCTATTTTTGGGGCGCCATTCTTCGAATATTTCAAGAAAAACAAGGAAGCTGGTGAAACCTTCCATCGTGGCATGTCGAGCCTTTCGGACATGGAAAACGCGCCGCTGGCCGGCGCATATGACTGGTCGGGCATCAACACGATTATCGACGTGGCAGGCGGCCACGGCGGCCTTTTGATCGAAGCCTTGAAGCTAGCCCCGGGGGCCAAGGGAATCCTCTTTGACGAGGCTATCGTGCTGAAGGATGCACGCGTCAACGAGGAAAAGGGCCGTTGGACTTGCGTCGAGGGCGACTTTTTCAAAAGCGTACCGGCAGGTGGCGACGCTTACCTGCTGAAGCGCATCATCCACGACTGGAAGGACGACGACTGCGTGACTATTCTATCTAATATCCGCAAGGCAATGAACCCTGGCGCCCGCATTTTGGTTTTCGATTGCGTCATCCCGCCCGGCAACGACCCTCACGGCGGCAAGTTGCTGGACGTGCTGATGATGTCGGCGCTGCCGGGCTTCGAGCGCACGGAGAAAGAGTTTGCCGCCTTATTCCAGCGCGCTGGACTGAAGCTTACGCGGGTTATTCAAGCGCCAGCATTGCTCAGCATCACGGAAGCCGTCGCCGCTTAACCGATTGCGAATTGGAACGAATCTGTCCGGCCCATGCTTCACAACGGATATCTAACCGGATGCCGTATAGGAACGAGGTACAACGCCCGTCGCCCTATTGATGCGCATGTGGCAAAGGCACGTCGCTACAGGTGCAACACTATCGCGACACACGTATCGATTTAGGGTCTCAAGATTGTGCGCAAATGCCTGAATCTAATGTGGAAAAATTGGCAGGGTTGTGCCTCGCATTTTGGCACGCTCAATGCTTAGCTCACAGGCAACATAATGCTATGCCGATCTGCTTAAAAAATGCAGACGTCAAAAAACGATAGGGAGGTTGATCGTGCAGCCAACGAGGGACCAAAAGGTCTGGATGTATGAGAATATGGTGGTCAGCCGGTTCTTCGAGGAAACGATCGAGCAGATCTATCTCGAGGGCAAGAAGCCGGTGTTCAACATGGCGAACGGGCCCATTCCGGGTGAAATGCATTTGTCCAACGGACAAGAACCGTGCGCGGTCGGCGTTTGCGCGCATCTGACCCCTGAGGATACCGTTACAGGCACGCACCGTCCGCATCACATCGCCATTGCCAAAGGTGTCGATCTGAAGAGAATGACGGCCGAGATTTTCGGTAAGAAAACCGGTCTCAGCGGCGGCCGCGGCGGCCACATGCACATTTTTGATCCGGCTGTGAACTTTGCCTGTTCGGGCATTATCGCACAAGGCATGGGACCCGCCGTTGGTGCGGCCCTGTCGCGACAAATGCAGAAGAAGCCTGGCATCGCCGTTGCCTACATTGGTGAGGGCGCGGTCAACCAGGGCGCCTTTCAC
>JANOKZ010000116.1:0-2010 GCA_031419515.1 Hyphomicrobium sp. | reverse complement strand
GACGTAAACGGTGCGCGCGTCGTTTTCGAGCGAAAGCCAATCGACAAGTTGACCGAGTCCGACCTTGAAAAAATCCCGGTGCCCGAGCCCTATGGAAAAATAGTAGATCCAAAGAAACTGCACGCCGAAACCGTTGAGGCGCTCCGCGCTTGGATCAAAGATAAAAAATTGCCACAACCTCGATCTCCAAAGGGCGACGTAATCCGAAAAGTACGAGTTCAAAGCACTGCTAAGATCGCAATTGAGGTGAGCGGTGGCACTGCTGACCGAGGCGACATGGTTCGGATCGATGTATTCCGCCAAGCCAATTCCAAGGGCGAGTGGCGCTATTTTGTAGTGCCCGTCTACCGGCATGAAGTGGCGGAGCGCAGTGCTCCCCCAAATAAGGCTGTGCAGGCAGGCGGCATAAATCAGTGGCCGACTATTGACGAAACTTTCAGTTTTCTCTGGTCCGTTTACCCAATGTCATTGCTTCAATTGACGAAACCAAACGGTGAAATCATCATGGGATACTTTCGTGGCCTCGACATCAGTACGGGGGCCGTCAATCTTTCGACCGTAAACAACTCTTCCAAGCTCATTCGAAGCATCGGCGTTCGCACGCTCTTAGACTTCAAAAAGTTTGTAATTGACCGCCTCGGAGAAGAGTTTGAAGTCGCACCTGAGGTAAGAACATGGCGTGGAAAGGCGTGCACCTAACGAAACCTGCGAGGTTGTACCTCGCCGACGGCCAGCTCGTTGTTGAACAGGACGTCGAAACACGAATTGCACTTGAAGATATCGGCTGGATAATTGTTGACGACCACCGGATTACGCTAACGGCGAAACTGCTTTCTGCCTGCATGGCGTCCGGAATAGCGCTTATCACAACTGACGAGCGTCACACCCCATCTGGCATGACGCTCCCATTTCACACCCATCATCGTCAAGCCGCTGTAGCGTCAACACAGCTTGCGGCATCCACGCCGCTTAAGAAGCGGCTTTGGCAGGCAATCGTTCGCTCGAAAATAGTCAATCAATCTACTTGTCTTGCAGCCCTACATCGGCAGGGCTCAGAAAAAGTCGCCGCAATGGCGCAGCACGTAGGATCAGGCGACCCCGACAATACAGAAGCCAGAGCCGCCCGTGCCTATTGGGCAGAATTGTTCGATGACTTCGCGCGCGGGGATGAAGGCGACCGCCGTAACAAGATGTTGAACTATGGCTATGCAGTGGTTCGCGCGGGAGTTGCTCGCGCATTGGTTGGCTCGGGCTTCATGCCTTGCGTTGGCCTGCACCATGCCAACGACACAAATGGCTTCAATTTAGCCGATGATCTTATCGAGCCGTTTCGGCCTTTTGTTGACGCTGAGGTTTTTCAAGCAATCGGTGCAAAAAGGCCAATCGAAAGCGATCTAACCATCGCTGATCGCAGAACCATGGCCGGTATTCTCCTGCGGGAGGCGCGGTTTGACGGCGAGGTCATGACACTATTGTCAGCCACAGAAAGAGTAGCCGCGTCACTTGTTCGTGCACTTGAAGGCAACGATCCCAAGGTGCTTGCGTTGCCGCGCTTGATTGTCCCGTCACGCGATGAATGCGCCGCATGAAATCTGAGGAGACGCGCTTCGTGTGGGTTTTCGTGTTTTTTGATTTGCCGGTCGGAACAAAGCCCCAGCGCACGGCCGCCAATCGCTTCAGAAATTTTCTGAAGGACGATGGTTTCATCATGCTTCAGTTTTCCGTGTATGCTCGAATTTGTCGAGCGGACGAAGGGGCGCACAAGCACTTGGAACGCGTCAAGAAAAACTTGCCAGCACGCGGCAGCGTTCGCGCCCTTCAAGTGACGGACAAACAATATGATCGTATGAAGCTAATGCTTGGAGAAGCTGGAAAAAGTGAACGTGCAGCGGTCCAACAGCTTGTCTTGCTATGAGTTTCGCGGCGGCAAGACCGTTAAACTCAGAGCCAGAGCAGGACGTTACTCAAAATCTAGCCTACCACGGGGAAATCGGTAGGGAAGCCACGGCC
>JANOKZ010000115.1:0-14196 GCA_031419515.1 Hyphomicrobium sp. | reverse complement strand
GTCGCTGACGCGAAGCACAAAGCTATCCGAGCCAACGAAATCGCCAGCCGTAAAGGTATAAGCGCCCGTCGCCGCATTGAGCGTAAGCCCGCCATGCGCCGGGCCGGTTTGCACCGAGTATCCGATCGTGTCGCCCTCGGCGTCGGTCGCGACGACAGCGCCGCTTGCAACACCGTTATGGGCGAGACTGAACGATGACGTTGACGCGGATGTGTTTATGACGGGAGCGTGATTGACCAGGCTATTGAGCGGCGTCACGACGCCATCGACAACCAGCGTCATCGTTTCGGCGCCAGTAATTTTGAGATTTCCAGGCGCGGAAAATTGATATGTGGCGTTGGCATTTAGCGGGTTTGAGATGAACGTTTGATACGACTGGAACTCGGCCAGAACCGCGGGTGTCAGCTGGGCCGACGTCATGACAAACTGAACGTTGTCGGTTCCGGAGCCGCCATTAAATGTCTGTGCGCCCGCCGTTCCAACCGTGAATACAAGCTTATCGTCACCGGTTCCGCCATTGTATGTGCCGTTGCCGTTGGCCGCGATCAGCGTATCGGCCCCGCCGCCGCCATTGAGCGTATCGTTGCCGCCGTTGCCATACAGAACGTTAGCGCCCGCGTCACCGGTGATGATGTCGGCGAATTTTGAGCCTGTTACATTCTCGACGCCGCTTACAGCGCTATTGCCTCCGGCCTGGACCTTGCCGGTTACCAGGTCGATCGAAGCGCCTTGGGTAGAGTTCGTGGCGTCAAGCCAGTCGATGCCGGCGCCGCCGTCGAAGCGGTCGTTGTTATCTGCCAGCATCATACGATCGTTGCCGTCGCCGCCGTAGAGCCAGTCGTTGCCCTTGCCGCCATCCAAAACGTCGTCGCCCGCGCCGCCATAGACGTTATCGTTGCCTTCGCCGCCCGAAAGCGTGTCGTTGCCGTTGCCGCCATCGACGTAATCGTTGCCATTACCTGCTTCGACCGTATCGTTGCCGTCTTCGGCATAAACCGTATCGTTGCCGTCACCAGCATTGACCGTGTCGTCTCCAGCGCCTGCATAGATCAAATCGGAACTGCTCGTTCCGTTGATCAAATCGTTCGCCGAACCTCGAATAATCGTTGCCATCTGCCACGCTTTACAAAGATGCTACGCCACAAGAATCCAGCCCCCCGATGGCCGGTACCAGCGGCAAGTTATACCTGGAACACTTGAAGGCCCTGTTATGCCGGTCGATAAAATTGCTCGCATAAGTGTCTCAAGTTGCGACGTTTGATGGCCCGCGCGGGACGCTCTCGAAACTCTGGGGGATGTTCGCGCATCGCGGACTTCGAGTTGCTGATCGAATCCGAAATAATCACGCGCCGCTAGCTGTTTCGCCACCATCCGGCCCTACCCAAAGGGCGGCGTGGTCCTATAAGGTGCCACTCGGTTGATCATGGGCGCCGCCGTTCGCGGGGCTCAAAAACGTAAAGCGTTTGTTAAGGGTAGCGTTCATGGGTTCCCCCCTGCGTACAGGCAAAATTTCCGCTAATTCTATTTTGCTCGGCGATTGCTTGAAAGAGCTCGCCAAGCTCCCCGCCATGAGCGTCGATCTCGTTTTCGCCGATCCGCCTTACAATCTGCAGCTTGCGGGCGAACTCATGCGCCCCAACAACACGCGCGTCGACGGCGTCGATAACGACTGGGACAAGTTCCAGGATTTCAAAGCCTACGACGACTTCAGCCGCGCGTGGCTCAAAGAGTGCCGCCGCATCTTGAAGCCCGACGGCGCGCTCTGGGTCATCGGCTCGTATCACAACATCTTCCGCCTCGGCGTCTCGCTTCAGGATCTAGGTTTCTGGATTCAGAACGACGTCATCTGGCGCAAAGTGAACCCGATGCCGAATTTTCGGGGAAAGCGTTTCACCAACGCGCACGAGACGCTGATCTGGGCCGGCCGGGATCAGAAATCGCGCGTCACATTTAATTACGAGAGCCTCAAAGCCTCAAACGACGATTTGCAAATGCGCTCCGATTGGCTGTTTCCCATTTGCGCTGGCCCCGAGCGCTTGAAAGACGACGGCGGCCGCAAGGCGCATCCGACGCAAAAGCCGGAAGCCCTGCTCCAGCGCATCTTGATCGGCTGCACCAACCCGGGCGACGTGGTGCTTGATCCTTTCTTTGGCACGGGCACAACTGGCGCAGTCGCCAAACGCTTGGGCCGCATGTTCATCGGTATCGAGCGCGATCCCGATTATGCGAAAGCCGCCGCCGAACGCATTGCCCGCGTGCAGCCGATGGCGCCGAGCGCACTCGAAACCGTCCGCTCCAAGCGCACCGAGCCACGCGTGCCGTTTGGCACCATCATTGAACTGGGCATTCTCGAAGCGGGCACCAAACTCTTCGACCATCGGCGCAAATTCCGCGCCGAAGTCAAAGCCGACGGCTCACTCGTGCACGCCGGCAATCAAGCCTCGATCCACCGCCTTGGTGCGATTGTCCAAGGCAAGGCCGCGTGCAACGGCTGGACCTACTGGCACTTCGAGGCCGAAGGCAAACTAAAGCCCATCGACGTTTTGCGTGAACAGGCGAAACGCCAGCTCGGCCTCGTGAAGATGCCGATGATCGAAGCGGCGGAGTAATCGCCCCCCCCCACCACCCGCTGTCCCGCGCACAACTCCCGCCACACCCGCATTCCCGGAAGCCGCGGCCGGAATTTCGAAATCGAATTGAGAGTTATGCCGCGGCTATCCGGGACCTTCACCCGTTTCTGCATTGCTCCAAAATCTAAACCTTGAAAGATCCCGGATCTACGGAGTTTCGCTTGAGCTCAACTCCATTGTCCGGGAGTGCGGGTGGGGTGAAGATCGCGCGCACGCCCTCAAAACATAAAACGCCAGCCCGCAGTAGCGAACCAGCGCCAAATTGTGCCACTTTCCGGCACTGTATGTAATCTACCACAAAGGAGCGCATCGCTCCAACAAAATCAGCGTTAATGGGTCATAATGCGGTGCGCGAAACTCTCTGCTTCGCGGAAACACCTGCAGGGTGATCACTTCGATTGATCCGTACTAATTGCTATTGAAACCGAAGCCCCCCTGTATCACTTTGAGATTTCATGTCCCAGCCACGAAATTGATTTGAACACTCATAGGGTGAAACATGGCAGAGCTTGCAGGTGCCAACCGCGAATATCAGTTGTTAAGTAAGAAATCCGGCGCTTGGCTACGCCTGCTTTTATTGGGTGTTGCTGCTGCCGGCAGCAACTTCCACGGTGCGGCTTTGGCGGATACTCCTGCCTCCACGCTGTTTGTCAATGTGAACGTTTTCGACGGCCAGAGCGCCGACGTCCGCAAGAACGTCAGTGTGCTCATTGAGGGCAACAAGATTTCCGCGATCAAATCTGGAACAATGCAAGCGCCCACGGGCGCAACAGTGATCGACGGCGGCGGACGTACGCTGATGCCCGGCTTGATCGACAACCACGTTCACATCTTCATGGCCGGCAGCAGCCAAGCGCAATTGCTCGACCCGAAGACCACGTTTGAGATGCTTGAGGCAACGGCTGCCGAAGAAGCCAAGAAGATGCTGATGCGGGGCTACACATCGGTGCGCGACGTTGGTGGCCCGGTTTTCGGCGTCAAGCGCATGATCGACCAAGGCAAGACCATGGGCCCGCGAATCTATCCGAGCGGCGCCCTCATCTCGCAGACCTCCGGACACGGCGACTTCCGTATGCCCGAAGACCGGGCACATCGCTTTGGTGGTAGTTTTACGAAAGGCGAACTTCTTGGTGTCGGCTTCATCGCCGATGGCCGGGACGAAGTGCTAACCGCAACGCGCGAGAATCTCAGAGCCGGCGCTTCGCAGATCAAGGTCATGGCTGGTGGTGGCGCGGCGACCGCCTATGACCCGCTCGACGTGGCGCAGTACACGCTCGATGAATTGAAAGCGGCGGTCGAAGCTGCGGACGATTGGAACACCTATGTGACGGTCCACGCCTATACGCCGAAGGCTGTGCGGCGCGCCATTGAAGCTGGCGTCAAATGTATCGAGCATGGCCAGCTCCTCGACGAAGAAACCATGAAGTTTGTGGCTGAAAAGGGTGTGTGGATCAGCCTGCAGTCCCTCGACGAAGCGCCGCCAACGGCACCTGATAATATTCGCGCCAAGAAGAAGCAGGTTGTAGAGGGCACGGCGAATGCCTTCGTTTGGGCGAAAAAGTATAAGGTAAAATTGGCATTCGGCACCGACCTGATGTTCGATCCAAAGCAGATGACCAAGATGAGTACCGACATCTTGAAATTGAAGCAGTGATTCACGGCGCCGGAAGTGTTGAAACTGATGACCCATGACAACGCCCAGCTCCTGGCGCTCTCTGGCCCCCGCAATCCTTATCCGGGCGCGCTCGGTGTGATTGCGGCGGGAGCTCTGGCCGATATGATTCTCGTCGATGGCGATCCGGTCGCGAACCTTGAGTTGGTTACCGACCCCGACAAGAACTTCAAGCTCATCATGAAGGACGGCAAAATCTACAAGAACACGCTGCAATGAATGAATGCAAATGTCGGCGCTAAATGTTCTAATTTAAGGCTTGCGTTCCCGGCCGAGCGATTGCCCGCAGGGTAATCGCGAAGAGCCGGGATCACGTCCCATCGGCATCGCGCGCTATTCCGAACCCACGCGATCCCGGGTCTGCGCAACATGGCTCGCGCCATCTTGCTCGCCCGGGAATGCAAGTGGTGAGTGTCGCGCTCAACTCTCCAAGCTCGTCATCCCGGCCACGAGCCCGCGCGACTGCGCGAGATCGTGTCTCGGGCGGGGACCCATCCAAGCGTCAACTGGAAATGAAAATTCTTCGCGCGATTTTGATTGGAACTTTCGTGCCCCCGTGATGCCTGGACGGGTCCCCGCCGCTTTTCTCGCGCACTTTGTGCGCGAGCGCGGGGATGACGTTAGTCGCAAATATTTGCGGAATGAACTGTTGGGTCATTGCTTCGCTCGACCGCAACCTACGCCTCATCGCGCCAAGATCGAGCCGCGCTACTTGTTCCGCCTATTTGATAGTTGCAGAAAACAAAGGAAGCATCGGTGGGTCGTCAGGCTCGCTAATCCTGAGTTGGCGACCAAAATGATCCTGAAGTAGACCATTCTGAGCGATTAAATGGGCCTTGTCATAAGTGAACATGGCATCAACGCCCCACCGAAGTGCTGATGCCAAATGCACGGCATCAGCCGCTCCTTCGAAGCCAACAAGCTGGCGGCGCAATTTACGAGCGTTGCGACCAATCTCCATATCAACAGGTATTAGCTTCACGAAATCCTGTTCAATGGCGTCTTGAATTGCATCTAATCCCGTTTGGGGTAAAGGCTTTGTAAGAACCTGCTCGCTTTGAAGCCGAAATACTTCGACGTAAGCCAACGTAGAAGTGAAGATCTCAGACTGTCCTTTTCTCGCAAGCTCGTAATGATACTCAATGGCAGCTATTTTTCTTGGCTCTCCGTTGACGAGCCCCAACCACATATTCGAGTCCCAGTAATACTTTTGTAGCTCAGCCATTCTCGTCGCCCCAGATGAGGCGGAGATGTTCAGATGGCCGTCGGCCTAAAGTAAAATCCGGATTACGCAAGTCAGAGATTGATACGTCCTTTGGCTTGATCGACGTAATCTCATCTACTTCGACGCGCACGATCAAACCAGTTGAATTGTAGTGACAGACCCCCGAAACAAGCACTCTCTGCCGCTTAAAAACCTCAGACCAATTATGCTCATCTCCTATTGTTGAGGCCGCGCTTTCAGTGAGAGTGCAGATCAGCTCTTTGCCCGACAACCGGGCGCGCATTCTGAACGCTGGACGACCATGCCAAGTTGTTGCATCCGTCACATGACCCTCAATAGAGCCGTACTCCTTCCGTGTAAGATCCTCGATTTTTAGTGCTTCTTCCGCTGCCAAGACGTCGAGATAGTTTTGAGCCCGCCGCGCGGATCTGTGGTCAATGCTTGTGAGAGTATTCTGATAGGCCGAAAAAATGTCCGTTCGGGCTATTCCATTTACATTTCTTGTAAGAATGCGCTTCAGCGTGATCTCAGATTCGCGATCCATCCACCTTGGTTTGCTCGTTGCGTGCAACACAGAGTGAATACCCTCTTGAAAACTCAGCATAGCATTGATGGCTTGACGGCTAACCGGTACTTCGGGGTTCGAAGAAACCGGAGTAGCTTCGACCGTGAATGGACTATTCGTCGATGCGCGCTTAAGTCTCCAAACAACCGAGGTGTCAGTAGAGGGGTCCGTGACTTCCGCCCGTGAGATCAGAGCAAAAGTGTCCAACACCTGTTGCATCGCGTCGGCAACGGTTAGGTCGTCGGCGTCGGTACCCGAAGGGTGAATTACAATCGTAACGGTGTCAGTTGGTTCGGACATTTCATCCTTCAGTCTATCATCACCGAAGGAAATAGGTGACTAAGTGATTAAATAAGTACTACTAACATTTAAACCAGTCGTTAATGCCCCCAAACACCTTATTTTCCAAGGGTTGGCGCAACGCCACATCCCTCACCCCTCCTTCATCCCGTGCGCGATGACCTTCTTCATCAAACTCGGAAGCGCTTGGCCCCCGAGATCGCGCCGCTTGACCCAGCGGCAGCGCTCGGCTTCAGCCCAAAATGTCAAGCTCACATCTTCCGGCACCAGCGCGCGATAGACGACAAGCTCCAATCTGAAATGCGTGAACACATGTACGACGGTTCCCGGCACTTGCCACCAGTCGGCCGTCACCGGCGCGCCGCGTAGTGCTTGCTTTCCGGGCGGCACATCATCGCCCCACGGCGTCGACGGCACTTCCAGCATGCCCCCTAACAATCCCGCGTCCGCGCGCTGACGCAAGAGCACGCAGCCGTCTTCGCGCAACGTCAAAAACGCAAAGCCATGCCGCACAGGGCGTTCCGCTTTGCCAAGCCTGTAGGGAATAACATCTTCCAACCCCTGCGCATGCGCGGCGCAATCCTGCTGCAGCGGACACATCAAACACGAGGGGCGCTTGGGCGAACAAATCTGCGATCCCAAATCCATCATCGCCTGCGCGAAGTCGCCGGCCCGCCTTGAAGGAGTCAAAGTTTCAGCCAGCCGTTTGATCTCGCGTTTCGATGTGGGCAGCGGTTGGCGCACGGAAAACAAACGCGACACCACGCGCTCGATATTGCCATCAACGGGTGTCGCCTTTTGCCCAAACGCGATCGCGGCAATGGCTGCCGCCGTATAAGGCCCGATGCCGGGCAGCGTGCGCAACGCCTCTTCGCTCGAAGGAAAAACCCCGCCGTGATCGGCGACAACCGCATCCGCGCACTTCTTCAAATTGCGTGCGCGCGAATAATACCCGAGCCCCGCCCACATCTGCAGGATCTCTTCTTGTGACGCCGCCGCCAACGCCACAACACTCGACCAGCGCGCGGTGAACTTCTCGAAATACGGAATAACCGCCTTCACCGTCGTCTGCTGCAGCATGATTTCCGACAGCCAGACCCGATAGGGATCGGCCTTCTTGCGCCGCCCATAACGCCACGGCAGCGTGCGCGCTTCAGCATCGTACCAAGCGAGCAGCGCCGACACGGTGTCAGGCCCCGCCGGCCTCAGCGGCAAACTTCGCTGCCGCAGCCTCTCGCGTCCTTCCTTGACGGCTGGCGCGCCCACAGTTGTTCTCCGCTCATCCCCAGTGAATTTACAGGCCCAGTCAGTTTTCCAGAGTGAATTTTCCGGAATGCGACTGTCGAATCGATTGGGCGATGGTAGGCTTCTCGTCTGACACCTCAACTCACAAGCTGTGGCGTAAACTGACATGCTGACAGGAAAATTTAGCAAGCCCCCCGGACAGTCCCCGGGCCAGCTGCCGCCCGACCAGCGGCGCAAGACCAATAGCTATGTGCGTGCGGCCGGCAGCTTCGTGCCCAAGATTGCCGCCAAGGCATTTGAGAAATTCGGCTTCCACTCGGCCGAGATCATGACCGATTGGGCCCGCATCATCGGTGCCGACATCGCCAAATACACCGAGCCCGAACGGCTCAAATGGCCGCGCACGTATTCCTCTGGCGAAACTCTGGCGGATGGACGCGATGCCCGGCCCGGCGGCACACTCATCTTGCGCGTCGATCCTTCCCGCGCGCTCGACGTCGAATACAAAGCCGCCGAAATCATGGACCGCATCAACCGCTATTTCGGCTATCGCGCCATCGAAACTCTGAAAATCATCCAAGCGCCGCTGAAGAAAGCCGCGCCCCTGACCGCCACAGCCGCAACAGACGCGCCGCCACCCACTGACGTCCCGGTTGACGTCCCCGTTGATGTATCGATCCTCGGCGACGGCTTGAAAGCCGCCCTCACCAGCCTCTGGTCCAGCGTTCAGCGCGACCGGCCCAAGCGTTAATTCTCAGCAACAAAGCCCCCATTCAGTTGCCATTCAGAGCGGATTTGCCTTAATCACGCAGCCGTTCCATGTTAGGCGGACCCAAATGGCGGAAAAGCCCGCCCGTGCCCACCCCCGTGCCCTCGTGAATGCGCGAGTAACGGCGCGAGAAATGCCCAGAGAAGTACCCTGAGAGGAGCTTACCCCGTGTTGGATTTGACGCCATTGTCCCGTGCCACCCTTTTGACCCGCCGCGCCGCGTTTGGCGCCGCATTGAGTGTTGCCGCTGTTGGCACGCTTCTGACGTTCAGTTCCGGTATGTCGCTCGCCGACCCGAAAAAGGGCCCGGCCGAAGTTCCCGTCGAAGAGCTCATGAAAGCCGGCGATCTCTCGGAAACGTCAATCGGTGCGGCCGACGCCAAGATCACTGTCGTTGAATATGGCTCCATGACCTGCGGTCACTGCGCCACCTTTGCAACCAAGGTGTTCCCCGAACTTAAGACGAAATACATCGACACCAACAAAGTGCGCTTCGTGTTCCGCGAGTTCCCGCTCGATAATCTTGCGGCGGCGGCCTCGATGCTGGCGCGCTGCGCTGGCGGCGACAAAACCTTCCCGATGGTCGAAACGCTCTATGAAAAGCAGGCCGATTGGGCTTTCACGAACGGAAATCCCGTGCCGAAACTATTTGATATCGCCAAACAAGCCGGTTTCACGCAGGAAAGCTTCGACAAATGCCTGACGGATCAGAAGCTGCTCGAACAGATTACCGCCCAGCGCACGTCGGCCTCCGATAAATTCGGCGTGAGTTCCACGCCGACCTTCTTCGTCAATGGCAAGCGCTTGCAGGAAACGCCAACGGTTGCCGCGTTCGACAAGATGATCGAACCGCTGCTGAAATAAGCAGGATTTCGCTGTGAAAATCGCCATTCGCGCTGCAGTGCTGGGATTTGTGTTCGCGCTTTCCGGCTGCGGCGCGGATGGCTTGCCGCCAACAGCCTCCGTCAGCAAGGACGGCGCGTCAGGGGGTGCCTTCGACATCGCCAGCACAGAAAACAAAGCTGAAAATAAAGACGGCATGCCCGCCGCGCCGTTTGGCGACGCTGCCGCAACGCCCCCCGGCGGGCGCGAAATCATCGCAAAGCCTACAATCGCCGATATCATGGCGCCCGGCCCGCTTCCGGAAATGTCATTCGGCAGTCCAACCGCGCCCGTCACCATCATCCAGTACGCCTCGATGACGTGCCCGCATTGCCGCCGCTTTCACGCAGAGACATTTCCAGAGTTAAAGCGCACTTACATAGACACGGGTAAGGTGCGGTATATCTTGCGAGAATTTCCAATCGGCAAGGCCTCCGGGATGGCCACGATCGCGCTCCGCTGCGCTGCCCCCGGCAAATACCTCGCCCTCTACGGCAAGTTCATGGAGCAACAACCCAATTGGGTGGCGCAAGAGGTGAAGCGCGACGCCATTTTTACTGTCGCACAACAGGTGGGGATGACGCGCCCTCAGTTTGACGCCTGCGCTGAGAATCACTCCATGATCGAAAACTTGAAGTGGGTCAAAGAGCGTGGGCGAAAGCTTGGCATCATCGGGACGCCGAACTTCTTTGTTGGCGAAAGCCTCGTCAAAAGCGTGCTGACAATGGCCGAGATCCGCGCGCTCGTTGAGCCGCAGCTCTCAGGCCACGCAGCAACAGCGGTCGCCGATCCGGCGCCGCGCTGACGAGCGGCCAGCAACTCCCGCGTCTGCCACCCCTTTGCCGTGTGCGCGTACTCGGATGTTGTCTGAGTTGGGATCTCTAGGATTGTTGCAATGAAAATTACGCGGCTGAGACTTCTCGGATTCAAATCATTCGTTGAGCCAACCGAACTCGTCATCGAGCCCGGCTTAACTGGCGTCGTTGGCCCGAACGGTTGCGGCAAGTCGAACCTATTGGAAGCGCTTCGCTGGGTCATGGGCGAATCTTCCCACAAGTCCATGCGCGCTGCCGCGATGGACGACGTCATTTTTTCCGGCACCACCACGCGGCCCGAACGCAATAGGGCCGAAGTGACGATGTTCCTCGACAATAGCGAACGCTTGGCGCCGGCCGAATTCAATGGCGATGATGTGCTGGAAATAACCCGCCGCATCGAGCGCGACTCAGGCTCCGCATATCGCATCAACGGCAAGGAAGTCCGCGCGCGCGACGTCAAAGTTCTGTTTGAAGATGCGGCAACCGGCGCACGCTCTCCAGCCCTCGTGCGCCAGGGCCAAATCGGAGAACTCGTCAACGCGAAACCCGAACAGCGCCGCCGCATTCTCGAAGACGCGGCCGGAATCGCCGGCCTGCATACCCGGCGCCACGAAGCCGAGTTGCGCCTTAAAGCGGCTGAAGGCAACCTTGAGCGCCTGAACGATATTCTCGGCCAAATGAACAGCCAGGCCGAAGCCCTAAAGCGGCAAGCGCGCCAAGCCCGCCGTTACAAAGAAATCTCCGGCGAAATCAAGAAGGGCGAGGCCCTGCTTCTGCATCTTGCCTGGACCGAAGCGCAGTTGGCCGTGACGACCGAAGAAACCGCACTTGAGAATGCACAGACGCGCTTAGCTACCGCAACGGAATCTGAAGCCAAAGCTTTCAACGACGAAGTGCGCCTTGCCGAAACCGTGCCGCCCTTGCGCGAAAATGAGGCGACAAAAGCCGCCATCGTTGCGCGCTTCAAAATCGAACAGGAAAACCTCGATCGCGAAGCCGAGCGTTCGCAAAACCGTGCGCGCGAATTAGAGGCCCGCGTCAAGCAGCTTGAAACGGACCTCACGCGCGAAAACGGATTCATAACCGAAGCCAAGGAAACGCTGCTGCGCCTCGAAGCCGATCTCGAAGCTCAAAAGCAGGCCGAATCAGGCGCCGGTGCCGAAGAAGAAAAAGCCCGTGTTTCTTCGGAACAAGCCGACAAGCAGCGATCCGATGCGGATGCCCGCTTTGCCGAAATCACCCACAAAGCCGCCGAAGCGCGGGCCAAACTTCGCAGCCTTGAATCCGCGCTGACCGAGCGCAAAGACCTCGTTGCCAAAATTACGCGCCAGCTTTTGGGCCTCGATACGCAAATCCGCGATATCCAATCGCTCGCGCCTGAATCCGAAAAACTAATTGGCATATCTGAGGCTGGTCAGCGCCTTGCGGCCGAGATTACCGAGATCGAAGCCAAAGCCATCGCCGCCGAAGAGAGTTCCAAAACCGCCCAAGCCGAAGCGCGTGTCCGGCGCGACGAAGCAGCACGCGTGCGTCTTGCGGCCAACGCTTTTTCAACCGAGCGTGAGACCATTGCCAAATTGTTTGTGCCCGCAAACGACGGGGATTTTCCGCCCGTTGTCGATCAGATCCGCGTCGCACCGGGATATGAAACGGCGCTTGGCGCGGCGCTTGGCGACGACCTCGATGCACCTGTCTCGGCGGACGCAAGTATTCATTGGCGCCACCTCGACGTCAGCTACGAGGATCACGCGCTCCCAGCAGATGCCGAACCCCTTGTCATGCACGTGGAAGCGCCGGGCGAACTGGCGCGCCGCTTGCGTCAGATCGGCGTCGTTGACCGCGCGCAAGGGCCGCGCCTGCAACCGCATTTAAAGCCCGGCCAGCGTCTCGTGTCGCGCGAAGGCGATCTTTGGCGTTGGGACGGATTCGTTGCTGCCGCCGATGGCGTCACACCCGCCGCCCAGCGCTTGGCCCAGAAAAACCGCTTGCTCGAACTCGATCGCAGGGCGGCCGAAGTTTTAGCGCAAGCCAAAGACACCATCGATGCTGAAAAAGCAGCAAGCGAAGCGGCCGTGCGCACTGAGGTCGAAGAACGCCGCTTGCGCCAGCTTTGGCGCGAAAAACAATCGGAACTCGCGAAAACCCGCGAGCAATTGACGGTCCTTGAACGCCAGTCCCGCGAAAGCGAGACGCGCCTTGCCTCTGTCAGCGCCCAGCGTTCGCGTGCCGACGAAGAATTGACATTCGCCCAATCGCGCCACGTCGAAATCGAAGCCCAGATCGTCACCATGAGCGAGGGCGAAGATCTCGAGCCGCAGCTTAAGGATGCGCAAGCTCAAGCCGAAGCCTCGCGCAAAGCCGTATCGGAAGCGCGTGTGCTCGTTGCCACACTGGAACGCGACCGCCAGATTCGCGCCGAACGCTTGCGACATGTCACAGCCGACATTTCCCGTTGGCAATCGCGCCGCGACTCGGCCCAGCAGCAGGTCTCAACGCTAACCGGGAGGCTCACCGAAACACGCGGCGAACTACAAACCTTCGCCGAACTCCCAGCCAAAATCGCCAAGCAGCGCGATACGCTCCTTTCCGAACTCTCGCGCGTCGGCAGCGAACGTCAAACGGCAGCCGACAAACTTGCAGAAGCCGAAAACGCCGTTCGCACTGCCACGCAAGTTCTCAGAACCGCGCAATCGGATGTCTCAGGCGCACGAGAAACGAAAGCCCGTATCGAGGCCAAACTGGAAGGCGCGCGCACACGCCGCCAGGAAGACGCCCGTAAAATCCGCGAGACCCTCGAAGTCGCGCCAGAGGATTGCTTGAAACTGGCAGCCGTTGAGGCAGGGAGCGAGGTACCCCCGCTTGCGGATGTCGACCGCAATCTGACGCGCCTCAAAGGCGACCGCGAACGCTTGGGCGGCGTCAACCTGCAAGCCGACGAAGATCTGACCGCGCTGACAACACAGCTCGACAGCATGACGAAGGAACGCACCGACGTCGATCAGGCGATCAGCAAACTGCGCGGCGCCATCGGCCAGCTGAATAAGGAAGGCAAAGTCCGCCTGGACGAAGCCTTCAAAACCGTCAACGGCCATTTCGAGCGCCTGTTCACACATCTCTTCGGTGGCGGCGAAGCTCGCCTCGAAATGATCGAGAGCCCGGTAGATCCGCTCGAAGGCGGCCTCGAAATCATTGCCAAACCGCCCGGCAAGAAGCCGGCGACTCTCTCGCTCCTCTCGGGCGGAGAGCAGACGCTGACCGCCTTGTCGCTGATCTTCGCCGTGTTCCTGACCAACCCGTCGCCGTTTTGCGTTCTCGACGATGTTGACGCGCCCTTGGACGATGCCAATACCGAGCGCTTCTGCCGCCTCATGGAACAAATGTCAGCCGAAACCGCGACGCGCTTCCTGGTCATCACCCACCACCCGCTGACCATGGCGCGCATGGACCGGCTGTTCGGCGTCACAATGGCGGAAAAGGGTATCTCTCAGCTCGTTTCCGTCGATCTGCAAACGGCGCAGAGCTTCCGCGAAGCGGTTTAGTCTCCGCCGCATCCAGAACCCCCGCCCCTGCTTCGTTTCGCCGTACCCGCGCAGGGTGCAGCAAGGGGGGTGGTTTCCTTGACACCCCCTCCCCCCGAAACTATGGTGCCGCCCGTCGGTTAACTCCGGCGCGTCGGGATTCCCGCAAGCTTCGGACGGATTGTGAGCCATGTCTGGTGACGGCACCAATGATACTAGGGGCCAAGACCAGAGCCGTGGCCAAATCAGTCCGCAAGACCGCGAAGCAATCCGGCAGCGTTCCTCCGAAATCGGTTCCAAGCTCGACGCGATTGAAGCGCGCAAGCCCAAGACTGCCTCGGACGAAGACCGCCGCCGCGGAGCCGCGTTTGGCCGGGCATTTCAATTTGCCGCCGAACTCGTGGTGGGTGTTGGCGTTGGCGGGTTTATCGGCTGGTTGCTGGACGGTCAGTTCGGAACCAAACCGTGGTTGATGGTTTTATTCGGGTTCTTCGGTTTCGCTGCAGGGTTCTTGAACCTGGTGCGCGCAGCCAAAAAGGCCCAAGCGGAGAATGCGGCTCAAGGGCCTATTG
>JANOKZ010000114.1:0-2642 GCA_031419515.1 Hyphomicrobium sp. | reverse complement strand
AAGAACCGGGCGAGAGATTTCAGTTACTGGCATTTCTATTGGAACAGGAACAGCCGAAAGAAGCTAACGGCGGGCGCTGCGCTGGATTAAGGCCACCAAAGATAATGCATTCACCGTTGGGATCATCGATACATTTGCCCGCAGCAAGTATCCCTCGTCGGCACTCAGCTTGGCTAAGGAGTCGGGCGAAGCCGGCGACAGTATTGCTCTAACAATCGCCGAACGGCTGCTTGAGCAGTCTCAGTCCAGAGCGGCACAGCTCTACTTGCGGGGCTGGCTCGACAACGCATCATTGAAGGACGAAGGGACGGCCGTCCGCTTCATCTTCGCCGCGATCGAAGCACAAGATCCCAAAACAGCACTGGCAGGCGCCCAAAAATTCGGTCTCAAGGCGTTGCCGGCTGAACCATTATTGAGACTTGTCCAGGCGCTCAATAGCGCAGGCTACAAAGCCGAGGCTCGACAAGTTCTAGACGTAGCCACGGCAATCGCGGAGCCGGAGACAGACCCTTCCACCAATGGTAGCAGCGAAAAGAAAACCGAACCAAGTTCTGCGGCAGGCATGCCCAGTGCTGGGACGCCGGGTACTGGGACGCCGGGTGCTGGCCGCAGCCGTCAAATCCGCTTTGAGTTGCCGCGCGCGGGTTCGCCCGATCCGCTCGAGCCGTGGCGAAAATCGCTGTTGGCCAAGGTTTCCGACGACGCCGATCGCCATGCGGCCGCACTAGGGCTCAAGGTCGTGCGCCCGCGCGTCCCGATTGTTCGTGACGGCCGGCATGACACCCGGCCCCATGCGAACACGAAGGTTCTTCGTAAAACGGCGCGCGTGTTGCAGCGTACAAAATCCCTGAGATCACTTCGGCAAAAACAGAAGTTAGCCCGGGAAGCGGCCCGGGAGAAGGCCAAGGCAACACGTAGCGCGGCCCCCGCAATAAATACGGCGCCCGCGCCTAAACCCGCGGCCGTTCGTCCGTAGCCGGCTCGAAAATACACCAGTAAGCGACCAATATTCACCAGGACTTGCTTCTACTAATAGGGAGCGTTGCCCTGGCCGGAGCAAGACTGTATTTTCTAGGAAGCGCTGGCAGGGCAACCCCCGCCGCTGATAAGAGTAACATTAAGCGTTAAATCGAAAGAATCTGTTTGAGCCCGATCCGCGATCTTTGGAAAACCCTCAGGTTGAACCATGGCGCTGGAAACCCTGGCGCTGGGAACCATGGCGCTGTTTGGCTGCCTGTGTTGCCGCCTGTTGGGGCCTTTGTCGAACTCGTCCTCGTTATGGGGCTGATCTATCTCGTCAGCTATCTGATACCTGGCATTGATTTAGCAACGCTGGAACCGAGCCCTTTCTGGGTACCGGTTTTGTTGTTGAGCTTGCAATACGGCACGGTCGCAGGATTGCTGGCGGCTGCCGTTGCAACTCTGGCTTACACCATAAATGGTTTGCCGGAGCAGGCGATCGGCGAAAATCTCTTCGCGTTTCTCTTGAGGATTTGGGCGCTGCCGATCTTGTGGATCGGAGTGGCGTTGGTCCTTGGCCAGTTCCGGCTGCGCCAGATCGAGGTCAAGCAATCTTAGAAGCAGCGGCTTGGTAGCCGGACTTTGGAAGCCGAAAGTCTCGCGACTTATGCAACGGCATTAGAAGACCGTTGCAATCGGCTAGAGCGGCAGTTGACGTCGGTGGGGCCAGCGTCCGGCGCCGCAGCGATTGATTGCTTGGTCGCCTTTACAGATTCCTCCGTTGACGTGTCGCAAGCTTTGGATGAACTGCGCAAGCACGCCTTTCCGCAGTCGCGGCTCACGGTCTTTACTGTGTCGCCAGCAGCGCTTGACGTGATCGCAGCGTCGGCTGGTGAAGGCGTTGTGCCGTTGCCGGGTTCGGTTCCCGCGCAGCATCCACTCTATCGTGCGGTCGTTGGCGAGCGGCGGACGTTGAGCGTTCTGCGGGCGGAGGATGAAGCGGCACTTGCCGGCGTTGCGCACGCGGCCCAGCCTATTCTTCACCCCGAAACACGGCGCGTCATCGGCCTCCTCAGTCTTGAGACGAGTGACCCGGCCCAACTGTCGCAAGAGTTGAATGCGCGTCTTGCCATGATTGCGCGCTTCATTGCGCCATGTCTTTCCGAGCCGCGTATCGTGGTCGATAACACAGAGCGAGCTGTTCATGCTGCCGATACGAATTCTGGCCGGTTGACGAGCGGGTGGCGCCAGCTTTCTTGGCAGAAAGTGCCGTCGCCAGAGCCGGCCGAACCATCCCCGTCGAGCGACGAGGACGTTGCCCGCAATCAGTCCCGTCCGATCGTTTTTCAGTGATTGGTGGCAAAACATGATGCCCGCGTCGCAGAGTGCGGTCGCCAATACGGATCGAGTGTCAGTAAAGTCCCGGGACGTGTTTGGTGCGCTTTTGGCGCTGGCTGGAGAATCGGCCGTTCTTTATGTTGGCCTTTCTTCGGACGATGCGTTGCCAATTGCACTGGCGTTGCACTCGTTCATTGTCGCCGTCGTCGCCATCTTTCTCTTTGCGGGCCGGGAACGAGGCAGCGACTTATCAATGGCTGCCACGATCCTGCTTATGGTGATGGTCGCGGGACCGGCCGGTGCGGCCGCTGCACTGGCTGCAGTGCCATTTTATGCCAGCGCGG
>JANOKZ010000113.1:0-11601 GCA_031419515.1 Hyphomicrobium sp. | reverse complement strand
ATCTTTTTCGAGAATTCGCACCCGGTCGAGTACGGCGAAGTTCTCATCATCATCGAATAATCGGCACGACGCCGGAACCACACCCAGACGGAAGCCGCTTTCATGTTCGACAAGATACTCATCGCCAACCGTGGAGAAATCGCGCTCCGCATTCAGCGTGCCTGCAAGGAATTGGGAATTGCAACCGTCGCTGTGCATTCAACAGCGGATGCTGACGCAATGCACGTTAGACTGGCTGACGAAAGCGTGTGCATCGGCCCGCCAGCCGCTCGCGAAAGCTATCTCAATATACCAGCCCTCGTGACCGCATGCGAAATCACCGGCGCCGATGCCGTTCATCCCGGCTACGGCTTTCTCTCGGAAAACGCCCGCTTCGCCGAGATTCTTGAAGAGCATAAGATCACCTTCATTGGCCCAACCAGCGAACACATTCGCATCATGGGCGACAAGATCGAAGCCAAAGTCACCGCCAAGAAGCTCGGTATTCCGTGCGTACCGGGCTCGGATGGCGCAGTTGCCAACGAAGCCGAAGCGATGAAAATCGCCAAAGCCATGGGCTTTCCAGTGCTCATCAAGGCAGCAGCGGGCGGCGGCGGGCGCGGCATGAAAGTGGCCAACAGTGCCGCCGACCTCGGTCTCGCCTTCGCGACAGCCCGCACCGAATCCAAGGCCGCCTTCAACGACGACGCGGTCTACATTGAGAAATATCTCCAAAAGCCGCGCCACATCGAAATCCAAGTCTTTGGCGACGGCAAGGGCAACGCAGTCCACCTTGGCGAGCGCGATTGCTCGTTGCAGCGCCGCCACCAGAAGGTGTTGGAAGAAGCACCCTCTCCTGCCCTCAACGCCGCGCAGCGCAAAAAAATCGGCGAAACCGTCGCCGACGCCATGCGCAAAATCAAATACCGGGGCGCAGGTACAGTCGAATTCCTGTTTGAAGACGGCGAATTCTTCTTCATCGAAATGAACACGCGGCTTCAGGTCGAACACCCCGTCACAGAAATGGTGACCGGGATCGATCTCGTGCTTGAGCAGATCCGCGTCGCCTCAGGCGCGCCGCTCAGCTTCACGCAAGACGACGTCGTGTTCTCGGGCCACGCTATAGAATGCCGCATTTGCGCGGAAAATCCGAAAACTTTCCGTCCGTCGCCCGGCAAGATCAGCTATTGGCACCCGCCCGGCGGCCTCGGCGTGCGCGTCGATAGCGGCGCCTATCAGGGTTACACGATCCCGCCCTACTACGACAGCTTGATCGGCAAGCTCATCGTCCACGGCAAGACGCGCAACGATTGCATGATGCGCCTCAGGCGCGCGCTCTCTGAGTTTGTCATCGACGGGATTGAGACGACAATTCCACTGTTCCAGGATCTAGTGCGGCAATCCGACATCGTCGACGGACTATATGACATTCACTGGCTCGAAAAACATCTCGGGATGAAATAGGCTACGCCCGAGAGGCGCAATTTTCTGCGCGCGTACTAGAGCAATATCCGATAGGACAGGACCGCTTTGGCGATCAACCGATCGGATGAAATTGCTCTAGCATTATGATTCTAGAGCATCTTTATCGGACCGGTGAACTGCATCGGCGATTCCTTCCGGTCCGATGTTGCTCTAGTTCTTTGAACCAGGTCGAGGCCCAATGGCGTCGCGCGACGACCCAACGATGGAGATCACCCCCCGGGTGCTTCTCAAAGCCTACAGTTGCGGCATCTTTCCCATGGCCGAAAGCGCGGATGATCCTGCGCTCTATTGGATCGAGCCGGAGCATCGCGGGATTCTGCCGCTCGACAGCGTTGATTTTCCGCGCCGACTCCTGCGTACGGTGCGCTCGACACCCTTCACAGTCAAAATCGATACCAACTACGAAGGCGTCATCGACGGCTGCTCGGCCCCGCGCCCCGGACGGAACTCGACCTGGATCAATAAACGCATCCGCACGCTCTATCGCGAACTTTTCGAGCTTGGGAGTTGCCATACCGTAGAAGTCTGGTCCGATGACCGGCTCGTTGGCGGGCTATACGGAGTAGCGCTCAAGGGCGCATTCTTCGGCGAAAGCATGTTCTCCTACGAGCGAGATGCATCAAAAATCGCACTTGTCCATCTCGTGGCGCGTCTCATTCATGGCGGCTTCAAACTGCTCGACACGCAGTTCGTGACAGAACACTTACGTCAGTTCGGCACCATCGAAGTCAACCGCAAGGCATTCCAAGCGCGCTTGGACAGCGCCTTGCAGATCGAGGCTGATTTCCGCGCCCTTCCGCTAACGTCCTCCGCTGCCAATATCACCAAGCTCGTGAGTGCGCGCGCCTAGCCAAATTTATATGGCACATTCCCATGTTCCGCCCGGAACAGCGCCGCGCCAAGTCCTCTGACATTCTGATCGCAAGTGTGTGGCCATTGATGCTGCCACTGGAGGGCATGCGAGACCCGCGTGCCCGTCACAACATGCTTCGACGCAACACGGAATGCTCAAACAGGAGATTTATAATTATGTCAGTAAAGAAAGTTCTCATCGCCTCAGCGGTTGCACTGTCGGCGCTTGCCGGAACAGCCGGCGCCGCCAACGCCGGCCATCGTCATCACGGCTTTCACGGTCATCACGGCCTGCGCTTTTATGTCGGCCCCACCTATCGCGATTGCAGCTTCTATCGCGAGATGTGGGAAGAGACCGGCCGCTTTAAGTGGAAGCGCCGTTACTATGAGTGCAAAGGCTGGTGGTGACACCTCGACCGGTGCCGGCCTTGAACTCTTGCCCGGTCTCCGGTCCGTTACGCTAGTCCCAGATCCCCCGGGAGCCTCGGCCCGGGGGATTTTTGCAACTCACGTGCGTCGCTCTTATTGCGGCGCCGCTTCTGACACATCGACGAGAATGGGCGCATTGAACTTCTTGCTGCGGGATCCATGAAAGCTGCCCTTGATGGCAACCGTCTTTTCCATGTCCACCAGGCTCTCAAGCGCGCTTTGCACGGGTTCAGTCCCAGAAAAGACTTGCAGCCGCGTCGTGGCCGCAACGTTATCGAGTTCCTCTTGTTTTCTTTTTTGAGAACACAATTCGCGTGAACCTTTGACCGGCCCCGCGCGACAGAGAATGACCAACTGAATGCGGACAAGCCGAAAAGTCCTCCGATCCCGTCTCCCCGGGTTCCCTGAGGAACAGCGCGGCGGAAAGTGAGGTGTCAAAGTCCAGTTCTTATCGCCGGCGAGAGCCTCCCCCACACGCCTCTCGCCCGATCCGGCCCCGGCTGCCCTCCCTCTCAGCCCCGGCCCGACGCCCCTCGCGCCCCCCCGTCGCGAGGGGCTTTTTTGTTTTATCTCAGCGCATTATGCGCTGCTTCGTGAGCCAAATATCCGTTATCCACAGGCGCCCGCCGCGCCTAACGGAATATATACCTCGCCGGCCCGTTCTCATCTTGTCGGTGGCACTGCCTGTCTCCCCTCAATTGGGACAGGCACCACGCGCCACAAAGCGTCTCGATTAGTATCGCGTAAATTTCGAGACGGCGCAGAAGTGGAACGGGCCCCCGCAGCCTGTTCCACTTTTCTGTTCCCATTCTGCACAGGCTGGCTGCTCAGGCCGGGAATTTTTCCCGATTTTGCTTCCGCACCAATGCGCAACACTGTCTCTTCTCAAACCCACTTGATAATGCTGGCGTGCAGGATCACGTTTCACGCAGAGCACGGCTGAGCGTGCTAATTCCCCCAGGGAAGCAAACGAGGCAGAGCAGACATGAATAAAATCATCACATCGTTTCTGGCGATCATGATGGCGTTCACAACGTTCATCACATCGGCAGATCCAGCGAGTGCCCACCGCCGCCATCGTCACGGCGGCGACGGAGTCGCAGTTGCAATCGCTGCGGCCGCAATCATCGGCGGCATCGCGATCGCCAGAAGCCATCGCCGTCATCACCGCCGCCACTATTACTCCAACTACTATGACAACGGATATTCGAACTATTCGTATTATCCGCGGCGCCGGCATCACTACGCACCGAATTATGCCTACGGCGGCGGATACCGGTCATACGGCTATAGATCTCACGGATACCGCCGCGTGCACTTCGGCCGCCGTCACTGGTAGTCTGAATAAGAAAAACGCTACGCAACTCATGCGCCGGGGTAGACCATCGTCTGCCCCGGCTTTTCTTTTCGCCCACTCTGCCCAATCTTGACAGCCGCACTGAGTTAAACTAAGTCTAGTGAACTAAGTCTATGAGGCTGCCATGCGCACGATCAATATCCATGAGGCTAAAACGCATCTGTCCAAACTTGTGGAACAAGCCGCACAGGGCGAAGAATTCATAATCGCCAAGGCCGGCAAACCCATGGTCAAAGTCGTGCCGCTTGACCAAAAAGACAAGAAGACGCAACGGCGGACCGGCTTTCTCAAAGGGCAGATTAAAGTACCCGACGACTTCGACACCATGGGACAAGACGAAATCGAACGAATGTTTGGGTTGAAGGATTGAATTATCTGGTCGATACGCATCTGTTGCTTTGGGCTGCCGAAGAGTCACCCAGGTTATCGCGAAATGCGCAGAAACTGATGAACGACGCGAAATCGGTTCTTTACTTCAGCGTCGCAAGCATCTGGGAAATCTCAATCAAAAGCGGGCTCGGCCGCAGCGATTTTCAGGTGGAACCTCAACAGCTGCGACGCAGCTTGATGGGGAGCGGCTGGAACGAAATCGCCATTTCGAGCGAGCACGCCGTCGCAACGGTGAACCTGCCGCCGTTGCACAAGGATCCGTTCGACCGGCTAATCCTCGCACAAGCCCAGGTTGAAGGCTATACGCTGCTGACGTCCGATAAGATCGTCGCAAAATATCCAGGCGCCGTACGCGTTTAACTTATTCCCACTCGATCGTGCCGGGTGGTTTCGACGTCACGTCGTAGACGACGCGGTTGATGCCCTTGACCTCGTTGATGATGCGCGTTGCGGCGCGGCCCAAGAAGCCCATATCGAAGGGGAAGAAGTCGGCCGTCATGCCATCAACAGATGTCACAGCGCGCAACGCCAGAACATGATCGTAGGTGCGCCCGTCTCCCATGACGCCAACCGTGCGCACCGGAAGCAGCACCGCAAAGGCCTGCCAGATCGCGTCATACAATCCAGCTTTGCGGATCTCATCTAGATAGATCGCATCCGCCTTGCGCAGAATATCAAGTTTCTCAGGCGTGATTTCGCCTGGAATGCGGATCGCGAGCCCAGGCCCCGGAAACGGATGACGGCCGACGAACGCGTCGGGCAATCCGAGTTCGCGGCCAAGCGCCCGCACTTCGTCCTTGAATAATTCGCGCAAGGGCTCGACGAGCTTCATGTTCATGCGCTCGGGCAAACCGCCGACGTTGTGGTGCGATTTGATGGTGACCGACGGTCCGCCTGTGAACGAAACGCTTTCGATCACGTCGGGATAAAGCGTACCCTGCGCCAAAAACTCAGCGCCGCCGATCTTCTTGGCTTCGACCTCGAACACGTCGATGAAATGTTTACCAATCGCTTTGCGCTTGGTTTCCGGATCGGACACGCCCTGGAGCGCGCCAAGGAACTGCTTTGAAGCGTCCACGTGGACCAGAGGAATGTTGTAGTGGTCGCGAAAGAGACCAACAACTTGCCCCGCTTCGTCCTGGCGCATCAATCCGTGATCGACGAACACACACGTCAGTTGTTCGCCAATCGCTTCGTGAATCAAAACCGCCGCCACCGTGCTATCGACGCCGCCCGACAATCCGCAGATGACCCGTCCCTTGCCAACCTGTGCGCGGATTTTCGCGATCATCTCGCGCCGGTAAGCGCCCATGGTCCAATCGGACTTGAGCCCGGAAATATTATGAACGAAATTCGAGATAAGCTTCGCGCCATCGGGCGTGTGCACGACTTCGGGATGGAACTGTACGGCGTAGAAGCGGCGCGCTTCGTCGGCCACCGCCGCATAGGGCGCGTTCTCACTCGTTGCGATAACCTTGAACCCATCTGGCAGGCGCGTAACGCGATCGCCATGGCTCATCCAGACTTGGTGATTTTCGCCTTTCGCCCACACGCCGTCAAACAACGGGCTTGGCGTTGCCACGCTCAACACGGCGCGGCCGAATTCGCGGTGATGCCCGCTTTCGACCTTGCCGCCGAGCTGCTCGCACATCGTCTGCTGGCCATAGCAAATGCCAAACACCGGAATGCCGGCCTTGAACACGGCGTCTGGCGCACGCGGGCTATTCGTTTCCGTGACCGATGCGGGGCCGCCTGACAGGATGACGGCTTTGGGCTTCAGCTTGGCGAACGCCGCGTCCGCGTTTTGGAAGGGATGGATTTCGCAATAGACCCCGGCCTCGCGCACGCGCCGCGCAATAAGCTGCGTCACCTGGCTGCCGAAGTCGATGATGAGGATGCAATCGGGATGCGTCATGGGAACGGGTTACCGGATCGCACCATTGCCCGCAACGCTGCTCGCGGTCACACACCCCGCTTCATCCACGGCTTCTGCACTATTGCCAGAAAAAACCGTCAATTCAGCCGCCAAATCTCAAAATTCAGGGCCGCCGCCAAGGTAACCCAGGCGAGATAGGGAATGAACAGATAGGCAGCGAGGCGATCCACGTTCCAAGCCACGCCTATGAAGGCGGCAATCAACAGCCAAAGGGCCACGATATCGCCAAGCGCCAGCCCAATCTCATGGCGCCCGAACATCAGATACGACCAGAGCGCATTGAGGGCGAGGCCAACGCCCCAAATCGCCAGCGCGCGGCTCCAACCTGCCCGGCGCCAAACCAGCCAGCCTGCGATCGCAATCATGACGTAGAGCACACTCCAAACGACGGGGAACATCCAGTTCGGCGGCGTCCATGCGGGCTTGTTGAGCGCCGCATACCATTCACCCGGCATGAACTGCGCGCCGGATGCGGCGGCCGCGAATACGACTGCGGCGAATATGGCAAGCGAGACCAGCTTAGACATACGCGCACCTTCATCCATTTGTAGCTCGGAACGATATAGCTACGCACGAACGCGGCGACTGGACTAGAACCTAAGCGGCGCGTGCCAGAACACTGATAAAGAATCCGTCCGTGCCGTGTTTCCCTGGCGTCAACATTAACCCGCCAGTGCCCCCGTCAGCTGAAAGGGGTGGCTCTCCCGGCAGCACTTCGCGCCAGACATTCGCGTAGGGCAGCAGCGAGAATGCCCCGTTGTCCCTCAGGAATGCCGCGACTTGCCCGCCGTTTTCTTCCGGCAGGATTGAGCAAGTGACATAGATCAAACGTCCGCCGGGCTTCACGAGGCGCGCGGCATCTTTCAACACTTCGCGCTGCTCTTTAATCCGATTGAGCACCGCTTCAGGCTTCAATTTCCATTTTGCATCGGGCCGCCGCCGCCAGGTGCCCGATCCCGTGCACGGCGCATCGACCAGCACGCGATCGAACTTCGGTCCGAGCGCGCCGAGCGCTTGTTTATCCCCGCCGCGCAGGATCTGAATATTGCGCAAGCCTGACCGGTGCACCCGATCAAAGATCGGCTTTAAGCGCAGGCGGTCCTCATCGTAGGCGTAGATCTGCCCCTTGTTCTGCATGGCTGCTGCGATTGCGAGAGTCTTGCCGCCGGCACCTGCACAAAGATCGATAACATTCATGCCGGGTCCCGCACCCACCATCAGAGCTGCCAGCTGCGAGCCTTCGTCCTGAATTTCAAACCACCCTTCTTGAAATGCGGCTTCGGCCTGAAGATTGGGCGTCCGGCCCGCGCCCGTTGGCGGCGCCACGCGCAGGCCAATTGGCGATAATGCGCACGTTTCCGCGCCAAACTCGGTGAGCTCTTTCAAAACGATGTCCCGCGTCGACTTCAGCGTGTTGACGCGAAGGTCGGCGGGCGCCCGCCGCGACATGGCTTGCCCTTCGGCAACGGCGTTTCCGCCATAGACCTCAACGAATCGCGGCCATAGCCACTCGGGAATATCGGCCTGCGCATGTTCCGGCGCGTCGTCGAGCGAGCGCGTCAATCCGCGCTGCTCAATGTCGCTCAACGCTGCGGGGGCATGGCCCGATCCATCGCACGCGGCAATGACGGCTTCAGGCATAATGCCAAGCGCCGATGATGCAGCACCCAGCGCCAGCGCACGGGCCCCGTCAGATTCAAACGCCCAACTGATCGAAGCGCGGCGGCGCAGCGCGTCATAGACCAGCCCGCCGATGGCATTGCGATCGCCTGAGCCCGCAAAGCGGTGCGCCTTGCCCCAGGCCGCCAGCGCGAGCGCGATGGGCTGGTGCCGGTTCAAAACGTCTTCCAAAACTTCAATCGCCGCTGCGATTCTAGCGCCGGTTTGCATCCCTTATGCGCCGCCTGCTGCGACCAGCCATGCAAGCCGCGCCCACATGACCCAAACGACCATCGAACCGAAAAGATAAACCAGAAAGCGGTGTTCGATCTTGTTGTAGGTCGTATGGATCGCCGCGTGCACGAGGCGCGAGATCGCGAACGCCCAAGCGAGCGCCAACATGATCCCGTCCGCGCTGCCCGCGATCAGCGCGAATGCCACCACCGCATAAAACAGCGTCGGTATTTCAAGCTGATTGTGAAACGCGTTCGAAACAACAGCCGCACGCTCCGGCCAAACGGGCTTCGCGCCTTCGTGTTCGCCGCGCTTGACCGCGCCAGCGCGCACGGCCGCCAAACGTTCGCGCCCCATCCACATCTGCAGCACGAACGTCAGCAGTACCTGCACGAACACGGGATAGAGAATGCTCAAGTCCTTCATCACCAATCCTCAGCCCCCGCCGCCCGGATAATTCGGGCTTTCGCGTGTGATCAAAACGCCGTGCGCGTGGCTCTCGCGAATTCCGGCCGGCGAGATACGCACGAATTTCGCGCGCTTTTGAAAATCGCCAATGGT
This sequence comes from Hyphomicrobium sp., assembly GCA_031419515.1. Taxonomy (GTDB): domain Bacteria; phylum Pseudomonadota; class Alphaproteobacteria; order Rhizobiales; family Hyphomicrobiaceae; genus Hyphomicrobium_B. The sequence goes on along the minus strand of JANOKZ010000113.1, from coordinate 2,719 downwards.
TTTGGCGCCGAGATAGCCCATACCGGCTCTCAATCCGCCAACCAGCTGATGCACGACCGAATCCATCGGGCCCTTATAGGGAACTTGTCCCTCAATGCCTTCGGGCACGAGTTTCAACGTGTCGCGAACTTCCGCTTGGAAGTAGCGATCCGCCGAGCCGCGCGCCATGGCGCCAACAGAACCCATGCCGCGATACGACTTATAGGTTCGGCCTTGGTAGAGATACGTTTCGCCCGGCGCTTCATCAGTGCCAGCCAACAGTGAGCCGACCATGACGCACGAGGCACCAGCCGCAATCGCCTTCGAGATGTCGCCCGAATATCGGATGCCGCCATCAGCAATAACGGGCACGCCAGAGCGTCCGGCTTCGTTGGCGCAATCCATGACCGCCGTCAGCTGCGGCACGCCAACGCCCGCCACGATGCGCGTGGTGCAAATTGAACCAGGACCAATGCCAACCTTGATTGCGTCCGCGCCTGCATCGATCAGTGCTTTGGTCGCGTCGGCAGTTGCCACGTTTCCAGCGATCACCTGCACGCTATTCGACATCTTCTTGATGCGGGCCACGGCCTCGATCACCTTGATCGAGTGGCCATGCGCCGTATCGACCACAATAACATCGCATCCGGCTGCAATCAGGCGTTCCGTGCGTTCAAAGCCATCGTCGCCAACCGTTGTTGCCGCCGCGACGCGCAATCGACCTTGGGCATCTTTGCACGCGCTCGGGTGCTTGGCGGCCTTCTCGATATCCTTCACAGTGATAAGGCCGATGCAGTGAAAGGCATCGTCCACCACGATCAGCTTTTCGATGCGATGCTGATGCAGAAGCTTCTTGGCGTCGTTCTGGCTGATCGCGCGTTTGACGGTGACGAGATTGTCCTTCGTCATCAGTTCGGAAACGGGCTGATCCAGATTGGTGGCAAAGCGCACGTCGCGGTTCGTTAGAATGCCGGCAAGTTTGCCGCCTTTCTCAACCACGGGAACACCTGTGATGCCGTTCTTCGCCATCAGATCGAGCGCGCCTCGCAGCGTCATTGCCGGATCGATCGTAACGGGATCGAGCACGATACCGCTTTCGTAACGCTTCACCTGCGCAACGTGGGCCGCCTGATCGTCAATCGAGAGGTTGCGGTGCAGAACGCCGATGCCGCCTTCTTGCGCCATGGCAATGGCGAGGCGGGCTTCCGTCACCGTATCCATCGCCGAGGAGATCAGCGGGATATTGAGCTTGATCGCCTTGGTGAGCCTTGTTGTGACATCGACCTGTCCCGGCATGACCTCGGAAGGTCCTGGCACCAGAAGCACGTCGTCAAACGTCAAGGCGATCCCCGAATCGAGCAGGGATGGGCTCGCGGCCATGCATCTTCTCCAAATTCTCTGGGGGCGACACGTTCTAAGCCCCAGGGGCGAACAAATGTCGTGCGGGCTATATCACCAAGATTCTCAGAGGGGAAGCCGCTCCCGGCGCGGCATTAAAGGTGTTCCACCACGATCAGTTCGGCTTGTCATACGCCTGTTGCGAATTCCATAGAGAATTCAGGCCAACGGGCGGCCTTTTTGCCCTGTAGGATTTGGGTTAAGGACGTGTGATTTTGCGGCTAATTCGAGCAGGTCATACTTGGTCTGGTACACTGAGGTCGGGGCCCGCCTGGATGGCGTCGGCACTCGCCTTGGCGGTGGCACTGACAGCGATCGTGCCCCCATTACCCACGCTCCGCGAACCGGCCCCGGGCTGGGGCTCAAGCGGCTATCACGAGCGGATCATGGCCGCCGCGAACCCTTCTGCGGTCCTCGCCTGGGCCAAGGCGAATTGCAACAGCGGACTGGAACTCAGGGCCGGCGCCCCGCGCACCCAGCTTGAGATCGTTCTCCAAATCTCCGCCACCTACGACGCAGAAAGCCGCCGCCGGGGCATCGCGGGCGTTTGCGCGGATGCGCTCGCGGCAACGTCGTCGATTACCGCGCCCTGAACCGCGCATGCCGTCACAGGCGAACGGGCCGTTGATGGGTAAATCCGGCGTCTCGCCACGATCGACACAAATTAGGCAAAGGCGAAGCTGAGCTGGACCGGCGCTGCATTAGAACGACGCTTGGACTTTTTGGCCAATTTTGGCTCGGGCGGTTCATTGCGCGGCACGCCGGCCATCGCGATCCAGCCCCTGGTGTCAAAGCCAAGGTCGAGCAACATTTTCTCCATGACATCGACAGCATGGTCGTAATCGGCGTCCGACATCACCTTGCGGCCAGCCTTGCGCATGCGCCGTTTTGCGGCGTCTAATCCCGCGTCGCGCGCAAAAGGCAATGCCTCGGTGTATGATTTGACCCGCACGATTCGCAGCCCCTGATCCACGGCAAATTGAACACCTTGCCTTCCGCGCGTCAAGCGGCGATGGTGCGCCAACCTCACCATCCATCAGTTTCTCCAGACCGACCACAGCGTCGGCAATCCGCAGATGCACTGCAGACAGGTCTGTATGCGGCGCAGGCCGCGCTTGAAGAAGGACGTCAGGCTGCGAGCCACCTTTTTCGGACGCGTGCCTTGCGTTTTTTTTCGACCGGAAGGGCCGCGTTTTCCGAAGCCCACATGCCGGTCGAGACGGCCCAATAGAGGGCCAGCGCCATGACGAGGATCAGGCGGTCCATCCGGTCGACGCGCTGGAGTTGGCTATCTTCCAGTCCGAAGCCGCGGCTCTTGAAGTCGGAGAACATCGCTTCGATG
>JANOKZ010000112.1:0-7119 GCA_031419515.1 Hyphomicrobium sp. | reverse complement strand
TGCTTCGCAAAGCTGACGAACGAAGCGTCGAAGCCGTCTGGAGGCGCATCGGAAATTTGCGCGCTCACTTCAAGCCAACAGAATGCGCAAACTATCTGCACAACAGCGGCTACGGTTCCATATGAACCGGAAAGACTCTAGAGGTTCGCACGTCATTTATTACCGCCGTACGGGAAACGGGATATTCGCCGGTCGCATTCTGCATGGTGCGATGGATCCGGCGCGGCAAAGGTTTGATCCATGATCGGCGAGTCGGGGGTCAGACCCACAAGGTCTGACCCCGGCACAAATTATGACGCCATGCGAGACGAACGGCTATCGCGCTGGCCAAACATGGCGACAGCTGTCCGGCTGATCGACTCCGCGTCGAGGCCGTGCGTGCGGTAGACGTCGGCGATGGTGCCCGTTTGACCGAACTCTTCGACACCAAGTGCCGCGACGCGATTGCCCTGCACGCTGCCAAGCCAGGCGAGCGCCGCCGGATGCCCGTCGAGAACCGTGACGAGTGCGCAATCGCGGCTGAGGGGCGCGAGCAAGTTTTCAATATGGCTGATGGCGCGCGCATTGCCGTTGCGGCGTTCGCGGGCCGCAGCGTTCCAGCCCGCGTGCAATCTGTCATACGAGGTTACCGCGAGCAGGGCGCAATCGTGGCCCGACGCGTCGAGCTGCTTGATGGCTTCAAGCGCTTCGGGCGCGACGGTACCCGCGTAAACGATAACCGTCTCGGTTGAAGCCGTGGGGCGGCGCAGCCAATAGGCGCCGGCGATAATGCCTGCTGCTAAATCTGGGCTCATGTCGCGCTTGGGTTGGTCGATTGTGCGCGTTGAAAGGCGCAGATAGACGGAACCACCGGCCGCATCGGCGTTTTGCGCCGCGCTTCCTGTGCCGTCACGCTGGCCGTCTCTCTGGCCATCTCGCTGCATGTAATCAAAGCTCCAAGCCATGATGGCGGCGAGTTCGTCGGCATAGGCGGGCTCAAACGTGGCAAGGCCCGGTTGTGACATTCCGATCAAGGGCGTGCCGATGGATTGATGCGCGCCGCCTTCGTGTGCGAGCGTGACGCCGGCGGGTGTGCCCGCGATCATGAAGCGCGCATCCTGATAGCAGGCGTAGTTCATGGCATCGAGGCCACGCGAGATGAAGGGATCGTAGACCGTGCCAATAGGGATCAGCCGTTCGCCGTTGATGGCATGCGAGAGGCCGAGCGCGGAGAGCAGAATGAACAAATTCATTTCCGCAATGCCGAGTTCGATGTGCTGGCCCTTGGGAGAGAAGTCCCAGGTGTAGCTGGAGGCGATCTTTTCTTGTTTGAAGACGTCGGCGGCGGCATCGCGTGCATAAAGCCCGCGCCGGTTGACCCAGGAGCCGAGGTTTGTCGAGACCGTCACGTCGGGTGAGGTGGTGACGATACGGTTCGCGATTGGGTGCGTGGAGCGCGCCAAGGCATTGAGGATGAGGCCGAAGGACTGCTGCGTCGACATCTGGGAAAGATGCGGGCACTCGAGGGTTTCGGGAACAGTAATTTTGGGCGCGGTGCGCCGGCGCGGTCCAGTCGCGTTGAAGGGGACGGTCTTGAGAAACGCGTCGATCTCATCGTGTGGTGCGATTAGGCCCTCGTATTTGTCCCACTCGTGGCCAGCGCGAATGCCAAGGCGCCCGCGCCAAGCTTCGATTTGCGTTGGCGACATGAGACCGGCGTGATTGTCTTTGTGGCCCTGGAACGGCAGGCCGATGCCTTTGATCGTGTAGGCGATGAAGCAGACGGGGCGATCGTGATCGATGGCGTGGAAGGCCTCCAGCACGCTTTCCATGTCGTGCCCGCCGAGATTGGACATGAGTGCGAGAAGATCTTCGTCAGAGCGGCGATTGATGAGCGCGGCGGCGTCTGCGTTGGCGGCAAAGTCCTGGAGCAAACGCTTGCGAAATGCTGCGCCGCCTTGGAAGCAGAGCGCAGCGTAGAGCTGGTTTGGGCAGTCATCGATCCAGGCCTCGAGTGCGGCCCCGCCGGGCTCTGCAAATGCTGCCTGCAAGCGTTTGCCATACTTGATGATGACCACATCCCAGCCAAAATTATGAAAGGTGGATTGGTATTTTTGCCAGAGGTCTTCGCGGACGACGGCGTCTAAACTCTGCCGGTTGTAGTCGATAACCCACCACGTGTTGCGTACGTTATGCTTCCAGCCTTCGATCAGGGCTTCGTGGATGTTGCCTTCGTCAAGCTCCGCGTCCCCAACGATGGCAATCATGCGGCCTTCGGGACGGTCCTGCATCAGCCCATGCGCTTTGACGTAGTCTTGGGCAAGGGAAGCAAAAAGCGTCTGCGCTACGCCGAGGCCGACGGAACCCGTTGAGAAGTCGACGTCGTCGGCGTCTTTGGTGCGGGAAGGATACGATTGTGCCCCCTTGAAGCCGCGAAAATTTTCAAGTTTTTCGCGCGTTTGGTTGCCGAGCAGATATTGGATTGCGTGGAACACGGGGCTGGCGTGCGGCTTGACGGCGACGCGATCTTGCGGGCGCAGGACATCTAAATAGAGCGCGCTGAGGAGGGTTGACGATGACGCGGACGAGGCTTGATGGCCGCCGACTTTGAGGCCGTCGCTGCTGGCGCGGATGTGGTTGGCGTTGTGGATCATCCAGGACGAAAGCCAGCGGACTTTGCTTTCGAGCGCGGTGAGGAGTTCGATTTTTCGCGGGGTGCCCGTCATGGCTCTCTCCAAGCGTTGTGCCGATTTGGAAAATCTAGCCCCGGAGCGGTGGTGAGGGATGCCAAAGCGTCCTTGAAAATGGCCATAAAAGGGTGTTTGATGCCGATTGTATTCTTTTAAACGGTGTTTTATGCCAAAAATTGAACTCGATGCGGTGGACCGCAAGATTCTGGCTCAACTGCAAAACGACTGCCGGATCACGATGCAGGAGTTGGCTGACGAGGTTGGATTAACTGCCTCTCCTTGTCATCGCCGCGTCAGGGCACTGGAAGAACAAGGCGTCGTGAAGCGCTACATCGCGCTTGTCGATCAGAAAGCTGTCGGGCTTCCCGTCAGCGTTTTCATTTCGATTAAACTTGAACGCCAGAAGGAGGAAGACCTGCAGCGCTTCGCTCGAGCCATCTCGGGCTGGCCTGAAGTGCTGGAGTGTTATCTCATGACGGGCCATCGCGATTATCTGTTGCGCGTGGTGGTGGCCGATCTTTCGGAGTACGAGCAGTTTTTAAAACAGAAGCTGACGCGGCTATCTGGGATTTCTTCGATTGAATCGAGTTTCGCGCTGGATCAGATCAAGTATTCGATTGCGCTGCCGGTTTAAGTAGTGATCGACGTTGAAAACGTGCTCGGTCTCTGTCTAGTCTGTTTGACGTTAACGAGCGAGGTTTCGATGAAAGCCGCCGAAACGTGTAATCGCGCTACGAATGTTGAACACGTCTTTGCGAGACTCGGAACGGTCCTCATACTTGAGCCGCTTCCGCGAGCCGACATCGCACATATGGAAGAGTTTTTTCCAGTGCTGCCGCCACGGACAGCCGGAGCGCGGGCTGAAGATTTTTCGCGCGAGGCGCGCGAGTGGATAGCGGGTCACGAGGGGCTTCGCGCTCTCGCGAGCCAATTGGCTCAAAAGCCGGTGTGGCTGTCGCGCTTGCAGGCTTTCGACAAATCGCCGGAGGCCAATTGGTTTGTGCCGTGGCACCAGGACCGCGCGGAAGACGGCCGCGAACGGCCGGTCGAGGTGTTAGAAGACACGGTGGCGCTGCGCATCCACTTGGATGATTGCGGTGACGACAACGGCCCGCTCGAAGTCATATTGGGGTCGCATACCTCAGGCCGTCTTGAAGCTGATGCAATTGTAAAAGTGCTTGCCGGGGCCGCGCCCGTTTCTTGTTTTGCCGCGCGTGGCGACATTGTTGCGATGAGACCGCTGCTGCTGCACCGCTCGAAGCGCGCCACAAAGCCCGCCGCACGGCGTGTGATTCACATCGAGTACGCTGGTGGGGTCTGACCCTGCGGGTCTGACCCCTTTCTCACGGCCACTTCACGACAGGCGGCATGGACGAGAGGATACTGTCCACGTTGCCGCCGGTTTTAAGGCCGAACATGGTGCCGCGATCATACAGAAGATTGTATTCGACGTAGCGGCCGCGCCGGATCAATTGTTCCTCGCGCTGGGCGTCTGTATAAGTGGCCGAATAATTGCCGCGCACGAGCATCGGATAGACGCTCACGAAGGCACGTCCGACATCTTTCGTGAACGCGAGGGCTGCGTCGAAGCCGCCGTCGGTTTCCGATGGCGTCAGGTAATCATAGAAAATGCCGCCGATGCCGCGCATTTCCTTGCGGTGCGGCAGATAGAAGTACTCGTCGCACCATTCTTTGTAGCGTTTGTAGTCGGCAATCGGGTGGGCCGCACAAGCGCCGTACATGGCGGCATGAAACGCAAGACTGTCTGCGTCCTCCTGGACGCGGCGCTTGTCGAGCACGGGCGTCAAGTCCGCGCCGCCGCCAAACCACCACTTGGACGTCACGACCATGCGCGTGTTCATGTGCACGGCGGGCACGTTCGGGTTCTTCGGGTGCGCGATGAGGGAAATTCCCGACGCCCAGAAGTTCGGGCTTTCCTCCCCGCCCGGGATTTGTTTGCGGAACTCGGGCGCGAATTCTCCAAAGACCGTGGAGGTGTGTACGCCGACTTTCTCAAACACGCGGCCGGCTAACATGCTCATGACGCCGCCGCCGCCGTCTTTTGGTTGTCCGCCTCCGGCAGAACTTTCACCCGAGTGATCGGTGCGGTCCCAGGGCGTGCGCACAAAGCGGCCCGGCGTTTCGCTGCCGGCTGGCGCGGTTTGCGGCAAATCGGCCTCAAGCTTCTCTAACGAAGCGCAAATTTGGTCGCGCAAGCCTTCGAACCAGGCGCGGGCAGCGGACTTCTGTTGGTCTAGTTGCGTGTCGATTGCGTTCATGTACCGTTGACCCGTTCGTCTTGTTTTTGGCTGAAACAATCGTTAGCCCTTAGCGCGTTCCAAGATCAACGACATTCCGCTCGAGACCAGTGAGGGTTTCGCGACGGGGGCCGTTTCTCAGTTTTATATCAAGAGTGCTGCATGTTAGGGCGAATATTCACATGGTTTGAAACGCGCATAGACCCATTTGCGCGGCCGGGCATCGTGCGCCCGCCGGAAACGCTGTGGGCATTCTACTGGCATTTCATCAAGCCGGTGTGGCCGGTGTTCGCAGCCCTCCTCGTGATGGGGTTCCTCGGTTCGTCCATCGAAGTCATGCTGTTTGCATTTATCGGCGAACTCGTCGATCTGATGAAGGCGTCGCAAAGTCCTGAAACCTTCGTTGCCGATCATCAAGGGATATTGCTGTGGATGGCGTTCGTGGCGCTCATTGCCCGCCCGATTGTCTCGACGGTACACGATCTCGTCAAAAACCAGATGGTCGCAACGACGTTCACGAACCGCATCCGCTGGCAGACGCATAGCTACGTGATGCGCCAGTCGCTCGGATTTTTCCAGAACGACTTCGCCGGGCGCGTTGCCAACAAGATCATTCAGACGGCGCCAGCGTTGCGCGAAAGCGTCGTGCAACTTGTCGATGCGCTCTGGTATGCGGCCGTGCAGTTTGCAGGCACGCTCATCTTGTTCGCGGCCGCGGATTGGCGCCTGACGTTGCCGCTTGTCGCGTGGCTGGCGGCTTACGTTTTCGCCTTGATGTATTTTGTGCCGCGCATCAAGGCGCGCTCTACTGAATCGTCTGAAGCGCGTTCCATGCTGGTTGGGCGCATTGTCGATAGCTACACCAATATTCTGACCGTTAAACTCTTTGCACACGCCGAACGCGAGGAAGACTATGCGCGCGTTGCGTTTGCCGAGCAGATGCAGAAATGGCAGGCGTCGCTGCGTCTCATCACCAGCATGGAGCTGTCGCTTTACGCTCTAAATGGCGTGCTTATTGTTGCCTCGAGTTGGCTAGCAATTTCGCTCTGGAGTGTGGGGGCCGTCTCGACAGGCGCGATTGCGGCCGCGATTGGCCTCATCATCCGCATCGTTAGTATGTCCGGATGGGTGATGTGGACCATATCCGGGATTTTTGAAAACATTGGCGTGGTGCACGAAGGGATGGAGACGATTTCCCGGGCAAACACCGTGCTCGACGCCCCTTCCGCCGCGCCGCTTGCCGTTCGAAGCGGCGAGATCCGCTTTTCTGGCATCCGCTTCGACTATGGAAAAGTCTCGAGCGGCGCCGTTGGGCGGCCCATGCGCGTCATCGAGAATTTATCGCTGAACGTGAAGCCCGGCGAAAAAGTCGGTCTCGTCGGCCGCTCGGGCGCGGGCAAATCGACGCTCGTTAATTTGCTCTTGCGTTTCTACGATCTTGAAGGCGGGCGCATCCTGATCGACGGACAAGATATCGCGGGCGTCACGCAAGACAGCCTTCGCGAGCAGATTGGCGTCGTAACGCAGGATACCTCGCTGCTGCACCGGTCCGTCATGGACAATATTCTCTACGGCCGCCCCGATGCTAGCTCCGCGACGATGATGGCGTCAGCGCAGCAAGCACAGGCGGATGGCTTTATCGCGGGCCTTGAGGATATGAAGGGCCGCAAGGGCTATGACGCGCACGTCGGCGAAAGGGGTGTCAAGCTTTCGGGGGGCCAGCGTCAGCGGATCGCTATCGCCCGCGTGCTGCTGAAAAACGCGCCGATTCTCATTCTTGACGAGGCGACAAGCGCACTCGATAGCGAGGTGGAAGCCGCAATCCAAGAGAGCTTGAGGACACTGATGGACGGCAAGACCGTCATTGCCATTGCACATCGCCTTTCAACTATTGCCGCGATGGACCGGCTCGTGATCATGGACGAAGGGCGGATTGTCGAAGAGGGCAGTCACCAGGAATTGTTGAAGCGCGGCGGGCTTTACGCGGACCTGTGGGCGCGCCAGTCCGGCGGGTTTTTGGCGCAGGAAGCGGCGGAATAGGTGCCAATTCTGTTTCGGTAGACGGCCGCATTGGAACGTTTCTTTGAATCGTTCAAAGCAATCCAGCCACAGGCGTGCCGGAGTTTCAATTCCATATGCACATTCAAACTTGACTCGCGTGCTCGACAATTACATTTGTGTGACAGTTGCCG
>JANOKZ010000111.1:0-2467 GCA_031419515.1 Hyphomicrobium sp. | reverse complement strand
TTTGTAGAGCCGCTTCCAGGCCGCCGTGACGGGCCATTGGCCTATGGCGGCTTCATCTGGGTCGGGTTTGCCGGTGAAAGCCACGAGCTTTGTTCCGGGCGGTAGCTTGGGGACGAGGAAGAAATTCAAGGGCCAGCGCGGCAACAGATTGTGTTTGAAGCTGACCGCCCACTCTGGCGGCCAGAATACCATATCGGCGGCCACGGCGGAGATGAACTGCTGCTCGATTTCATACTGTGCCAGGATTTTTTCCGGATCGCGGTTGAAGTCGTCGAAGATGTGCTGCATCCGGCCGGCCGGGAAGCGATAGAGCGACGTATTGCCGACGCCGCTGTTGGGTTGAGTCCAATTTTCGGCGACGCAAAATCGCCCCGGCTCAAAATCGAAGAACTCGTCGATTGAGCCCGTGATGACCACGTCGAGGTCGAAAAACAATATGTCGCCCGAGAGATCGGCCAGGGGATGCTGCCAAAGCGATAGTTTGCGCCACGGCGTCCAGGCGACGCGTTCCGGAATGTTGATTGGCGGCAGTGGGGCGATCTCGACCCACGGGTCGGCGCCTTTGGAATCCTCGGTGAAGCACACAAGCCGTGTCGGCCGTTTCGCATGCCGTTTGATCATGGAGGCCAGGCGATTGAGATAATCAACGCCATAGCGCTTGCCCCATTTAATGCAGATGATTGTCTGGGTCATGTCTGTTGCTCGAAGGTCTGCGATAGGTTTGTTCCAAGCAGGTGGTCGTAAACGTCAAGCGTCTCCTTCTGCATTTGTGCCGTCGTGAAGTTGGCCCTGACGTGATGGCGCGCGCGCATGCCTATGGCGTCGCGCTCTAGCGGCGTCAAGTTCAGGACGTCACGAAGAACCTCTCCGTAGCTAGCGATGTCCTTTGGCGCGACCAGCCAGCCGGTGCGTTCACTGGCTAGCGCCAGCGGCGGGGCCTTGACGGTCTCCGGCGTCGCGCCGATGTTGGTGGAAATCACAGGGCAGCCTACGGATTGCGCTTCGGCGGCTGCGAGGCCGAATGCCTCGGGCTCGACCGACGCAACGAACGTGACGTGAGCTGCAGCGTACGCGGCGGGCATGTCGGAAACGTGCCCAACGAGCCTGATGGCGGCCTGCATACCGCACTCGGCAATTTGCCGGCGCAATTGATCTTCGTAAGCGGTCCGCCCTTGTGCGTCGCCTGCGAGAATGACGACGAAATTGTCTCCGTCACGGCGCATTTGGCGGGCTGCTTCAATCAGATATGTTTGCCCTTTCCAGCTCGTCAGGCGCGCGGCATGCAGCACGATGCGCTGTCCGTCCGTCACGCCCCATGCGGCTCTGAGCGCTGCAATGCGGCCGGGTCCGATTGCTGCGGGTTCGAACTGGCGGGTATCGACGCCGCGATAGATGACACGCAGGCGCGATACGGGAGTGCCATAACGGCTAGAGATCAGACCGGCGGTGAACTTGGAGTTTGCAATGACGATGTCGGAACGCGCCATCACGCTGTTGTATAGCTTCTTGAGCGCGTTCTTTTCGCCATAGGCGCCATGGTAAGAGGTAACGAATGGCACGCGTGTGCGCCGCGCGGCGATCAACGCGCTCCAGGCGGGTGCGCGGCTCTCGGCCTGGATGAGATCGATTTTCTGTTTTCGCACAAGGTCAATGATGCGTTGCGCGTTCCACAGAATTCGCGCCGGATTCTTAGTTGCGGCCGCAAAATCGATCCATTCAGCCCCGGCCGCCGTCAACTGAGGGATCATCCGGCCGCCTTGCGAAAGGACAAGGGCTCGTCCTCCACCCTTGACGATCGCTTCGGCAACTTCGATGACCGATTGTTCCGCCCCGCCGGTATCGAGTTCCGGGATGATCTGCAGTATGGTCGGCGGCTCGGGCACAATACGTCCTTTTTCAACCGCAGCAGTCTGCTTTCGGACCGCACAATTGGGGTTCTATACGGTGCAAGACGTTGAACCGCAAACTTTGATCGTCGGCCATGGGGCGGCTGCCCGGCCCATCGCATATTTGCCAGCAGAGGCGGCGGCATTGGACGCGACGGGCCTCTTTTGGCTCTCCGGCTTCATGTCGGACATGGCCTCCACCAAGGCAGCGGCACTGTCAGAGTTCGCGCGCGCCAAGGGGCTTGGATACACGCGCTTCGATTACTCGGGACACGGCCGTTCGGGCGGCGCGTTTGTTGATGGCACGATCGGGCGTTGGCTTGAAGAGGCGGAGGCGGTCTTCACGCGCGTTAGCCGCGGGCCGCAGGTTATCATCGGGTCAAGCATGGGCGGGCACATTGCCTTGCTTCTCCTGCGCCGGCTGATACGCGTGTCACCCGGCGAGGCGCAGCGCATCAAGGGGCTCGTTCTTATTGCGCCCGCCTGGGACATGACCGAAGAGCTGATGTGGAAGCGATTTCCCGAACCAGTGAAGCAGGAAATCATGGACAAGGGATTTCATCTCCGGCCATCGGCCTATG
>JANOKZ010000110.1:0-8863 GCA_031419515.1 Hyphomicrobium sp. | reverse complement strand
TGCTTCGCAAAGCTGACGAACGAAGCGTCGAAGCCGTCTGGAGGCGCATCGGAAATTTGCTCGCTCACTTCAAGCCAACAGAATGCGCAAACTATCTGCACAACAGCGGCTACGGTTCCATATGAACCGGAAAGACTCTAGAGCAATTTCATCCGATCAGTTGATCGCTAAAGCGATCCTGTCCGATCGGATATTGCTCTAGTCTTGGACGGGCTCTCTATCGAACACATAGCCCGCGCCGCGAACCGTTCTAATGGGGTCGTGTTCGTTGCCCCGGACAACGGCCTTGCGCAATCGTCCGACGTGAACATCAACGGTGCGTTCGTCGACTTCCGACGTATTTCCCCACACGCCATCGAGAAGTTGGGAGCGGCTTAAAACACGTCCGGCATTCTCCATGAACAACTCAAGAAGCCGGTACTCGGTCGGCCCAAGAACGAGCGGCCTGCCGGAACGGCTCACGCGGTGCGCCGCGCGATCCATAAGAATTCCGTTTCCATCGAGTGTTTCCGCAATTCGTTCCGGAGAGGAACGTCTGAGCAGGCTTTTGACGCGCGCCATCAATTCCGTAACTGAAAACGGCTTGACTACGTAGTCATCAGCTCCGACGGAAAGTCCCCTAACCTTGTCGCCCTCTTCGCCCCGCGCGGTGAGCATGATGATCGGCACCGACTTTGTCTGCGGGCGCGAACGTATTTGACGGCAAACTTCGATCCCTGCCAAACCGGGAAGCATCCAATCGAGGATCACAAGATCGGGCTGCTGCTCTTCGATGAGGAGCGCGGCTTCGCTACCGGACTTGGTCGAAACGACCGCAAAGCCAGCTCTTTCAAGATTGTAAGTAAGCAAAGTTATGATCGGATCTTCGTCTTCGACAATGACGACTTTTGCTGGCATTCCGCTTATCCTGCGTCCGTTATGCCCGATGGCGTCACCATCGTCGTGCTCGTTCGATCGTTTTTTGGACGTTCGCCTTGGGGAAGCGCGCCCCGCGCGAGGTAGGTGACCGTTTCGGCTATGTTGGTGGTATGATCGCCAATTCGCTCCACATTCTTTGCAATGAACAGGAGATGCGTACAAAGCCCGATGTTGCGCGGGTCTTCCATCATATAGGTGAGAAGCTCTCGGAAGACCGAATTGTAAAGCGCGTCGATTCTTTCGTCGTTATTCCAGACTTCGAGCGCTTTATCTGCGTCGCGCGTTGCAAAGGCATCGAGAACGTCCTTGAGTTGGCGCAGCGCCAGATCCACCATGTGCCGCAGACCCGTTACGAGAGCACGAGGTTGATTCTCGCTCGCCGTCGCTTGGGCCCGTTTGCCGATGTTCTTTGCCAAATCGCCTATCCGCTCGAGGTCGCCTATGACCTTTAGAACCGCCATGATTTGCCGCAGATCGTTGGCCATCGGCTGGCGCCGCGCAATCATTGTGATGACTTGCTCTTCAAGCTCCAACTGCAGCTGGTCGATCGTGTGATCGCTGGCTACGGCAAGTTCCGCACGCTGGGGATTGCGCTGCTCGAGAGACGCAAATGCCTCGCTAAGAAGATGCTCCGCCAATCCGCCCATGTGCCCGATCTTTGCGTCGAGTTGCGAAAGTTCAGCCTCGTACGACTTGACGATATGCTGGTGGGTCATCGCTGATCTCCAATTTGGCGGATGTAGCTTCGGTGCAATCATCCAAAGCGGCCTGTAATATAATCCTGCGTCTTCTGATCTACGGGGTTGGTGAAGATCTGAGTGGTCTCACCTTGCTCGACTAGCGACCCCATATGAAAAAACGCCGTCCGCTGCGATACACGCGCAGCCTGCTGCATCGAATGCGTGACGATGACTATCGTAAAGCTTTCGCGTAACTCCTCCATAAGCTCCTCGATGCGTGCCGTAGCTATCGGATCGAGAGCCGAGCATGGCTCATCCATGAGAATGATGTTGGGATCGACGGCAATGGCTCGCGCGATACACAGGCGCTGTTGCTGTCCACCCGAGAGACTCGTCCCGGAATCGGAAAGCCGGTCTTTGACCTCTCCCCAAAGGCTCGCCCTTCTCAGGCTACGCTCTACGATCTCATCCAATTCGGTTTTGTTGGCGGCCTTTGCGTGAATGCGCGGCCCGTAAGCGACGTTCTCGTAAATCGATTTAGGAAAGGGATTGGGCTTCTGGAACACCATCCCGACGCGCGATCGCAGCTCTACAGGATCGACGTCCGGATCGTAAATGTCCGCTCCGTCAATTGTGATTTTTCCGGTAACCCGGCAGGATGCGACCGTGTCGTTCATCCGGTTGATGCAGCGGAGAAACGTCGATTTGCCGCAGCCGGACGGACCAATAAAGGACATTACGGAACGTTCCGGAATGTCGACGCTCACATTTTTAAGAGCATGCTTTTCGCCGTAATATACGTCAACGCCACGCGCCACGACCTTTGGCGCTTGCATAGCGGACTTGCCGTTGAGCGTCTTCATTTCCGGGACAAGTGACATGTCCATGACTACCTCTGTGTTCAGCATTACCAGCGTCTCTCGAATTTTTTTCTGAGCCAGATGGCCGTGCCGTTCATCACGAACAGAACGGCTAAAAGTACCATGATGGCGGCGGCGGTCTTCGCTTGGAATGCAGGCTCGGGCAAATCCGACCACAAGTAGATTTGCACGGGCAGGGCGGTGGCACTCTCCGTTAGACTTTTCGGCACGTCCACAATAAATGCGACCATCCCGATCATGAGTAGGGGTGCGGTCTCGCCCAGAGCATGTGCCATACCGATGATCGTGCCGGTCATGATACCCGGCATGGCGAGCGGAAGAACGTGATGGAAGATCGCTTGCTGCTTCGAAGCGCCGACACCGAGCGCTGCCTCTTCTATAGATGGCGGAACGGCCTTGAGTGCGGCCCGCGTGGCTATGATGATTGTGGGAACGACGAGGAGTGCCAAGACCAAACCGCCAACGAGCGGCGCAGACCTTGGCATCCCGAAGAAGTTCAAAAATACTGCGAGTCCGAGTAGACCGAATACAATGGATGGGACGGCAGCCAAGTTGTTGATGTTGATTTCGATCAGATCCGTAAACCGGTTCTTCGGCGCGAACTTTTCGAGGTAGACGGCAGCGAGTACGCCGATTGGGAGACACGTCACCATTGTCACCAAGAGCGTGAGGATCGACCCCACAACGGCGCCCCTTATCCCCGCTAATTCGGGCTCCCGGCTGTCGCCAGCCGTGAAGAAGCGCCAGTTGAACGCTTGATCGACTTTTCCAGCGGACCTCAATTTCTCTAGATAGGCAACGGATCGGTCAGAGACGTTTCGATTAGCCTCCGGCGTCGTGTAGGTCAGCAGGCGCCAGGAGCCCGGCTTCGCCTCTTCAGAAGACGACAACGGTACAAGAACTTCGCCAGCCGCAGAGGAATTGCTGAACTTTGTAATTTTCACTAAACCGCCATTTAGGGCGACCAGCATGCTCGGCATGTTCGAGTCGAGAACCTCTTCGTGCGCAGGCGCCGCTCCGCGCTGTTCGAGTTCGAGGGCCGACTTTTCCAGTTCTGCAATTCGCTCCTGCGCGCCATCGTACTTCAATTTGCCAATGCGTTGAGCTTCAGCCCGGATGGCTACCGCTCGCACCAAAAGGGCGTTTTTTGCCTCGACGAGCTGCTCCGAAAAATCATTTGAGCTCGACAGAATAGTGATTTCACCTGCGGTGCCGCTCGGTGTGGCGATGCCTCTTGCCGTCGGCCGCTCGACGACAGCCGTTCCGTCTCCCTTTAAATACAGATCGGCCGTATCGGAGAGAAGTACAGGAACCTTAGCCACAGACCCAATGAGATTGGGGTTGCCAACGACCAAGCTTCGAAGGTCGTCAGCCGCGCCGCTGCTCAAGAGATCGTTGAGTTGTTTCTTGGCGGTCCGTCCTTCCACACCCGGCACTGCAGAGGCAAGGGCCTCGCGCACGAGTGCCATGTAATCTGCCGCAAGTAGCGAACTTCGATCTCGTTTGCCTTCAGGATCGATGACTTCGGCCTTCAACGGCACATCGAGCATCAAGCTATGCGCGGTAAACGCGGGCAGACCTTTCAGAACAATGTCGGCAATGAGCACCACGAGAAAAAGAGAGGCAATCACCAGTGCTACCAACCCATAGCTGCGATACCGGGCGTTGGCCCGATGACGGGCCTGAAGCCGCGCTTTCACTTCTGACCGCAGCTGCTCTCGCTTAGAACTGCCCAGCTGCTCAGACGCATGCTGCGTTGTCTCAGTCATACTGTTCCCGGTATTTGTTGACAATTTTGAGAGCGATATAGTTCAGAAAAAGCGTAATGAAGAAGAGAACAAAACCGAGAGCGAAGGCTGCCAGGGTCTTCGCGCTGTCGAATTCTTGGTCGCCAACGAGAATGGTCTTGATCTGGACTGTGATCGTGGTCACAGCGTCAAGCGGGTTCAATGTCAAATTTGCTGCCAGACCCGCGGCCATGACAACAATCATCGTTTCTCCGATTGCGCGACTGATGGCGAGCATGAAGGCCGCAACGATTCCTGACAAAGCTGCCGGCAGTATGACTTTCTGGATCGTTTCGGCTTTCGTGGCACCAAGCGCATACGAAGCGTCGCGCAGCGACTGCGGTACGGCATTGATGACGTCGTCGGACAGAGAGGAAATGAAAGGAATGATCATCATCCCCATCACGACACCTGCGGCCAGCGCGCTCTCCGAGGCAACGTTAAGACCAAATGCTTCTCCCCAACCGCGAATAAGCGGCGCGACCGTCAACGCGGCGAAAAAGCCCAAAACGACGGTTGGAATACCAGCGAGAACCTCCAAAATTGGCTTAAGGGCGCCGCGCACATCCGAGCTGGCGTATTCGGCGAGATAGATTGCAGAAAAGAGACCAAGCGGCCCGGCAACCAGAATAGCGATCAACGTGATCAAGAGCGTGCCGGCGAGGAGCGGCACAAACCCGTAGGACGTGGAAATTTCACCTTGATCGGCCCGCATCGCGGCTTGAGGGTTCCACTCGGTTCCAAATAAGAAATCAAATACGCCTGGTTTGCCCGTGATGTTTGGGTCGAAAAAGAACCGGTAGGTCTCTCCCGCAACGGAAAAGACGATTCCAAGAGTGGTAAGTACGGCAACTGCCGCGCAAGCAATAAGAACGCCGCTCACGATTCCTTCGAAAGCATTGCGTGCCCTGAACCGTGTCGATACGCGTCCAAAGCCGAAGATTGCCGCCACGGCACCAACCAAGAGCCCGGCCCCAAGAACGGTACGCTCGCCAAGTGCAATCGACCAAGAATAAGCATCGGCTGCGGCCTGGGTCTCGGCAGCGATTTCGCCCGAATGCTGACCGGCAATAACGTTCCGCACATCGCGCATCAGGGCACTCAGCCGCAGCGGATCGCTTGCGTCCGAAAACTTAGAAGCCGCCGAGTGTTCGGCGAACCGGTCCGCTAGTGGTAAGCCAATGGCAAGCACCGCCAACATGAAAAGCAGTACGAGCGAGGCGGCATAAAATCCGTGATACGAAGGGAGAGAATGGAGAACGGATAGTTTGGGACCCGCAACGGCAATAGCTTGCCTGCGGCTCAAATAGAACGCTGCCGACGTAAGTAGCAGCGTCATCACGATGTACCAAATTGCCATGGTCCTCGTCTCCAACCCGCCTCGCGAGCAGCGTATCCATAAGGGCTCGCGGGATCGTCCCTTATTCTGCACTGCGGCCGCACGCCGGACAACCCGGAGTGCGGCCGCAGATCGCAGAAAGGCACACAACTTACTTCAAGTCATCGCCCTTCATAACTTCCATTGCCACAGCCGACTTAGCGGACTTTTCCAACTCAGCCTTCGGCAGTGCGACGAGACCCTTTTGTGTCAGATATCCGTCTTCGCCCATCGCCTTTGTCGAGGCGTATTCGGCAACGAACTTGTCCAAACCTGGGATCACGCCGACGTGCGCCTTCTTGACGTAGACGTACATGCGTCGAGCGCCCTTGTACTTACCGCCCGCGATGTTTTCAAACGTCGGCTCAGCGCCTTCGAGCGCAACGCCTTTCAGTTTTGCGGAATTCTCTTCCAGGAACGAGAAACCGAACACGCCAAACGCGTTCTTATTGGCTTCGAGCTTCTGAACGATCACGTTGTCGTTTTCACCAGCCTCGACGTACCCGCCATCCTTGCGCACCGACTTCCACACTTTTTCGAAATCCTTGGTCTTCTTTTCTTCATCGGCCTTTTTCATGGCCTTTAGCGAGTCGAAGGCTTCTGCGCCCTTCTCCAAGAAGAGTTCGTGCATGCTATCGCGCGTGCCGGACGTTGGCGGGGGGCCGAGCACCTCGATCTTCACGTTCGGAAGAGAAGGATCGACATCGGACCAGTTCTTGTAAGGGTTCGCAACGAGCTTGCCGTCCTTGTCGGGCACTTGCTCGGCGAGGGCCATGAACAACTGCTTCAGAGTGAGTTTGATTTCAGGACCGCCCTTCGACTGCGCAAGCGTTAAACCGTCGAAACCGATATTGACTTCAACGATGTCCTTTACACCATTTTTCTGGCACAGATCGAACTCGCCTTTCTTCATGCGGCGCGATGCGTTCGTGGCGTCTGGCTTGTCTTCACCAACACCCTCGCAGAAAATCTTCATGCCGCCGCCGGTTCCCGTCGATTCAACGACGGGTGTCTTGCCGCCATTGGCTTTACCAAACTGTTCGGCCACTGCCGTAGTAAACGGATAAACCGTCGACGAGCCGACAACGCGGATCTGGTCGCGCGCTATGGCCACCGTTGGCAAGACGCAGGCTGCGGCAGCAATAGCGGCAGCTAACGATACTATGTTCTTCATGGGCCTCTTAAGCTCCCCGGTTACGAATTTTGGCTGGAAGAGCGCCTTCCAGTCCTTGTTGCGCTCGGGGGCTTTCTAGCGTCAGCGCATAAAGCTTTTATGACGGTGTAATTAGTTGATATATATGCTTGTTTATAATTGAGTCAGAGAGTGGGTCCGATTGGACTCGAAAGTACTGTTCGTCGCCGCTGCGGCGTCAAGGGTCACAGTGAATGTGGAGCCTTTTCCCAATTGGGAAGCAATTTCGAGTTCTCCGCGATGACGCATGACGATGTGCTTCACGATCGCAAGGCCCAATCCGGTTCCACCGCGCTGCCGGCTGGCCGACGTATCGACCCTGTAGAATCTTTCAGTGAGTCGGGGGATGTGCTCTTCGGAAATTCCCGGACCGTCGTCCGACACGCTCGCTGCAATGCGTTCCCGCCGCGAGCCCGAGGCTTGAACTCTCTTAAGCGAAATAGAGACTGTTCCGCCGTCCCGGCCATACTTTATTGCGTTTTGAATGAGGTTTCTGAACACTTGTTCGAGTTCGTGGCGATCGCCTCTGACGAGTGACGGCGCGGCCTCGTCGACGAAACTAATCGTAATTTTGGCGTCTCTGGCGAGGGGCTCCAACCCGCGAACGACTGCAGAGACCGTTGCCTCAAGATCGACAAACGCATCAGGCAGCAAATGCGTCCGCATCTCGATCCGGCTCAACGACAAGAGATCGTCGAGAATGCGCGTCATTCGCAACGCCTGCTCGTCCATTATTCCTAAGAATCGCTCTTGGGCTTCTGTATCGTCCCTGGCGGCGCCAAGGAGGGTATCGATGAATCCTCGAAGCGAGGCCAACGGCGTTCTGAGTTCGTGACTGGCATTGGCAATGAAATCCGAGCGCATTTGCGCCAACCGTGCTTGCTGACTCAGATCAGTGAACTGGAGTAACAGGTAAAGATCGCCATTTGGGCCAACCCCATTCAATCTGGCGTACTCGAGCTTCAAAGGAACGAGCGTTGCAAGAAGTTTGCGGTCAGGAAACCGATTGAGAATCTCGACTGATCGGTTGCTGTTGAGTTTGAGAACCTCTTCTGCTGTGCGGAACAAATCGGGATTCCTCACTGCAGACGAAAGTGATTCGCCAACTCTTAACGGCGGAAACAGCTCTCTCGCCGCGGAATTATTGGCTCGGACGTCGAGCTTTTTATCCAGCAAGATTGATGGAACTTCCAGTGCATCGATTATGGCCATCACGTCGCGAGAGGGATCGGATGCGTTGGAATGGTATGACGATGGATTTGGATGCGTCCCGGTGCCCTCCCCGTTAAACTTGCTATCGAGCCAAAGTATCAACAAGAGTGCCGCCACGAGCGTCGCAAGAACAGCCGTTGTCTCGACGCCGCCTGCGAAGGCCAACCCAGCAACCAGCAATGCTCCGGCGGCAAGACGCCAACTTACGGGCATGAAAGTCATCTCGTCCTGAATTCCCGGTGTTACTGCCTGGGTGAACCGCACCTCTAACATAGAAGACCGGACAATCGACGTCCAGATTGGCCGCCTCCGCGAGGCGATTGTGGGAGGCGAAGAACCCGACCCAATTCGCACTGCTCAAGGCGAGGGATACATTTTCGACGATGCGGCCATTTTGGGCTTCGAAATCGCCGGGCAGGTAGTAGTTTTCGAGCAAGCGGATGTAGCGAACGAGACGCTCTGATGGTGATGGGCTCGCTAGCGTCGCGTTTGCCGGTGGTCCGCGCAGACTGGATTTGTGGCTCATGTCCACTCCTCAGGTGGTTAGGATGAGCCCAAAATCCTCCATTCCTCAAGCCGCTCTTACTGACTCGCATGTGTTGATGTCGTACATTGCGCACCTAGGCCCAGTCGTCGTCACAAGCGGGAGTATCCCTGCGTGAAATTTGTGGGAGTAGGTTCCGCACTGTGCTGAACGGATGGGCAGACGTT
This sequence comes from Hyphomicrobium sp., assembly GCA_031419515.1. GTDB lineage: Bacteria > Pseudomonadota > Alphaproteobacteria > Rhizobiales > Hyphomicrobiaceae > Hyphomicrobium_B. The sequence goes on along the minus strand of JANOKZ010000110.1, from coordinate 104 downwards.
GCAACGGGCGTCCCAACAACTCATTGATATTGCTTCTGTTCGGTTTGCTTCTTCATCCTGAAAATCGCTGTGTCGCTGGTTCAATTCCGGCCCTGGGCACCATT
>JANOKZ010000109.1:0-6371 GCA_031419515.1 Hyphomicrobium sp. | reverse complement strand
ATCGGCCTCACTCCAGCGCCCGCCATGTTCGAGATGAATTTCGCGACCCTGTTCTATGGTGCGATCATCGCCGCGCGTTTCCATGATGAGACCCGTCGCGTCGGTCAAGATCATCATGGAAATTGATTCGTTCATGAACTTTCCTGCCCGGTCTAAAACGGGTTGCGCGCTTCGCGCTAGCAGGGTTTGTGCCGCGCGGTACCTGAACGCTTCGGGTTCGGTCACCAGCGGGGCGGCATTGCTATTGGCAGGTACCTGGAACTCGTTGCATCGTTTCCAGGAGTCGGCGATGTCCGTTCTCAGGCCCTCGGCAACAACGCCGCGTTCGACAAACCTCTCCCAGGCTTTGCGAACGCCACGTTGGTCGATTTCTTGTCCCATGTGGCCCAGACCCTGTTACCCTGTCGAAAAGTACCACGGCGCAGACGCACCGAGCGTAAAGGCCAGTCGCGGCGTTTGTTCGATCGCATCTGTATCCGCATTCGCGCGGGCAGCATCCGTGAACCACAAACCTGCGGTCGAAGTTGTGCGGCTCCGATCGAAAACAAATTCCATGTTGGCGTCGCTCGTCAACCTTGTAAAGCGCATTTGCCACGCGCCACCCGAACAATTCGAACGTACTGAATGACGGCAACCAATGCTGCATCTGTCCGGCTCGGAGTTCGCGACTGCAGCAATAAAACTACCGCAATGCACCATGCTTCGTTCCGTGACACCCTTGCAACAATTGCTGTTGACACGAGCAACAAGTCTAAGCGCCGTTAACTATTTAAAGCGCAATATTTACAACGAGTTAACGACCTGGCACGCGCCTTGCTAACTGTATTCATTAGAACGTGCCGAAAAAACGGCACGCGAAGGCGTGTGTCTGGGGTTGGAAACATGAAGGCGGCGGTACTGCATCGCTACGACGAGAAGCTGACGTCAGCGGAATTCGTCAGCTACGAAGACGTGGCGGATCCGAAGATCGTCAACCCGACCGACGTGATCGTGCGGATTGGCGGGGCGGGCGTGTGCCGCACCGACCTCCACATCGTGGAAGGTATTTGGCGCGAGAAGGTCTCCATAGCGCTCCCCTACATCATGGGGCACGAGAATGCGGGCTGGGTCGAAGAGGCTGGCAAGGCCGTCACCGGCGTCAAAGCCGGGGATGCCGTCATCTGCCATCCCCTGGTCACAAGTGGCCACTGCTTGGCGTGCCGGCGCGGTAACGACATGCACGCCATCGAGAGTTCGTTTCCGGGCATCAATGCAAACGGCGGCTATGCGCAATATTTGCTGACGGGCGAACGCTCGCTCATCAAGCTCCCCAAGTCGTTGGCGCCGAAAGAAGTCGCGCCCTACACCGACGCCGGCCTCACGGCTTATCGCGCCGCGAAGAAAGCGTCTCGTCATCTTTTGCCCGGGCAATACGTCGTCGTACTCGGCGTTGGCGGTCTTGGGCATATTGGGCTTCAGGTCTTGAAGGCCTTGTGTGCTGCAGAAGTTATCGCTGTCGATAGGGCGCAAGGCTCACTCGCGCTCGCAAAAGAATGCGGCGCCGATCATCTCATCCAAGCGAACGGTTCCGAGGTTGAAGCGGTGCTTCAATTGACCAAGGGCCGCGGTGCCGAAGCCGTGATCGACTTCGTTGGTGAAGGAGACGCTATTGCCAAAGGTCTGGCGATGACGTGCAATGATGGCTACTACTACATCGTTGGCTATGGCGGGCGTATCGATATTCCGACCATCGATATGATCACGTCGGAGAAAACAATTGTTGGAAATTTGGTCGGCACCTATGCCGAACTCGTCGAATTGATGGCCCTTGCAGATCGGGGGCGGGTAAACTTGAAGACCAAAGAGTACAAGCTTAGCGCTGCAAACGACGCGTTGCATGATCTTCATAATGGAAAAATTCACGGCCGCGCGGTGCTGATCCCATGATGGAGGGCTGCAACACGCAAGGGAAACCGGGAGTCCAGATGGACCGCGATGCAATTCGCAAGACGTTCGCTGGACCAGCGTGGAGCATTTGGACAGAGTTGGCGAGGAACGACGTGATGGCAGACTCGGCTGACAGAACACAAATGATGGAGCGCCACAAAATCGTGGTGGCTATGATTGAGGTGAATTCGCAACAATTGCGCTGCGACAGCGCGTCGGCGGGCCTGGATATCGAACGTCTAAATGCACGTCGCGACTTAGAAACGTCTGGCGGGACGCCAGAGGCTAAGAAGGCTCTCGAGGAGGTCGAGCGTCGCGCAAGCGAGGTTGAGGACAAGAAGCGCAAGCTCGCGCAGGAGCGCGACTGGCTTGAAACGTCTCTCACGGAATTCGATGGCCGCATGGCGGCAAACGCGCAGCAACCTAAATCTAACTAACTAGAGGACGTAGAGCGTATGGCCGCACAAACAGAACAAGCTGCTACGGGAAAATCAGGGTCCTCTGATTTGAGTGACGAGGATCGATCCAAAGAAAAATACTACGAAGACGTGGCAGCGCTCGGCAACGCAATGATTGCCGCTCACGGCCGCGAATTTGCCATGGGAGTGCTCGTTCTCGCCGCGCGCTTCATCGCTGAAAGCAAACCATTGGCGAAACCTGCAGACGCGGCCACAAGTTGTGGAAGCGGCTGTCAAGATCACGATCATCACCACAAAAACTGAATCTGAGTCTGAAAACGAAACGGCCGGTGCCGTGTGGCACCCAACAAACATCAACAAGCACTCTCATCAAACGCCACTCAAGAAAACGGAAATTGACTTAAACTACGAGGAGAGAAAAATGGCAGCAAACCTGACATTGAATAAAATAACCGGGCAGAAAGGCATGAGCATCGCAGATGCCACAGCCCGTATTGCCGATCTCGGCTGGACGCCAAGTTTCGTCCAGGAAGCGCAAACGTTCCCGACAGACTACAAAATCTCGAAGGTTCCGCGCGACCCGATGAAGCAAGTCCTGCGTTCGTACTTCCCGATGCAGGAAGAAAAAGACAACCGCGTTTATGGCGCACTTGACGCCGCACTTCGTGGCGACATGTTCCGCAACGTGGAACCGCGCTGGGTCGAGTGGATGAAGCTCTTTCTCGCCATCATCCCGTTCCCGGAAATCTCGGCCGCACGTTCGATGGCTATGGTTGCCCGGTTGGCCCCCGGCGAAGAACTTCGCACCGGCTTTACCATGCAGATGGTCGATGAATTCCGTCACTCCACGATTCAGATGAACCTGAAGAAGTGGTACATGGAAAACTATATCGACCCGGCCGGTTTCGACATTACCGAGGCCGCTTTCGGCAAGTGCTACGCCACCACCATCGGCCGCCAGTTCGCTGAAGGCTTTTTGACCGGTGACGCCATCACTGCCGCCAACGTCTATCTGACAGTTGTCGCCGAGACAGCATTCACCAACACGCTGTTCGTCGCCATGCCGTCGGAAGCCGCCCGCAACGGCGACTACGCTCTGCCGACCGTGTTCCTCTCGGTGCAGTCGGACGAATCGCGCCACATCGGCAACGGTCACTCGTTGCTCATGGCGATGATCAACGATCCGTCGAACCACCAGCTGCTTGAGCGCGATTTGAAGTACGCGTTCTGGCAGAACCACGCGATTGTCGACGCCGCAATCGGCACTTTTATTGAGTACGGCACGACCAACCGCGACAAGAACAAGGAATCCTACGTCGAACTCTGGCACCGCTGGATTTACGAGGACTACTATCGCACGTACATGCTGCCGCTCGAAAAGTACGGCATCAAGATCCATCACGACGACGTGGCTGCAGCCTGGGATCGTCTGGTCAAGAAGAACTACGTGCACAAGATCGCACAATTCTTCTCGGTCGGCTGGCCGGTGAACTTCTGGCGCATCGAAGCTCAAACTGAAAAAGACTTCGAATGGTTCGAGAAGAAGTATCCGGGCTGGTACGCAGAATTCGGCGATTACTGGAAGTGGTATGCGAAGAAGAGCGTACCGGGTCAAACCAACATGCTGTTTGACGGCGAAAACGGTTATGCTTATCCGCATCGCTGCTGGAGCTGCATGTGTCCTGCGGTAATCCGCGAGGACTTCTGCATCGGCGAAGTCGACGGTGAAGTCTACACGTACTGCTCCGAGCAGTGCAAATGGACCCACATGGTTGCGTTCCAGGCCGAATACGAAGGCCGCGCGACGCCTGCCATGGGCCGCTTTAAAGGCCGCCGCATCTGGGAAGAGTGCTATCACGGCTGGGATCTTGCCGATTGCATCAAGGACCTCGGGTTCGTGCGCAATGACGGCAAGACGATCGTGGCGCAGCCGCATCTGAGGTTCGAACCGAAGGATCAGTGGACGCTAGATCACGTCAAAGGCAACATTATCCAGAGCCCGCTTACACTCATCCGCGCGATGAGCCCGGCAGATCGCGAAAAGGCCGTTGCAGACTATCGCAAGGGCTTCTCGATCAAACCGTTCGCCGGTTAATTCGACATATGATGGAGGCCGCGCACTGCGGCCTCCTTCTTCTTACCGCAATAGCGATCCGCAATAGCGATTCAAGTTTCGAGGCAAGTGAATGTCAGGGGCCGCAGTACACAAAGTTCGTCTTGAACCCGTCGGTATCGAGATGGATGTGGAAGAAGGAGAGACGGTGCTCGACGCCGCGTTCCGCCAAGGCATTGCTTTGATGCACGGGTGCAAGGAAGGGCAGTGCGGGAGCTGCAAGTCGAAGCTGGTCGATGGCGACATCGAGCTTTTGAAGTACTCGACCTTTGCGCTTCCCGACTACGAAAGCGAAACCGGCCACATCCTGCTATGCCGGACACATGCCTACAGCGACATCACGGTCGAACTCCTGAATTTTGACGAAGAGCTGCTGAGCCGTTCCATCCCCGTGAAATCGTACGCAGGAACCGTCACAAACGTGTCGCCGCTGACTCACGACATCCGCTTGCTCGATATCGAGCTCGAAAACCCGATGAAATTCTGGGCAGGGCAGTATGTCGATCTGACCATTCCCGGCCACGGTGTGACGCGGGCCTACTCAATGGCCAACACACCAAGTGAGCCGCGCAAGTTCCAGTTCATCATCAAGAAATACGCCGATGGGGCATTCTCGGCCCTGCTCGATGGCGGGCTTCCGGCGGGAACGCCGATCTCGGCGAAAGGGCCATATGGCGGATGCCTCAGGCGCGAAGGGCGCTCGGGCGCGATGATCTTAGTCGGCGGTGGATCGGGTATGTCGCCACTGTGGTCCATTTTGAACGACCATCTACAAAGCGGCGAAGATCGCCCTATACGCTTTTTCTACGGGGCTCGCACACGAGCGGATCTTTTTCACCTGAAGGAAATTGAAGCCGTGGGGGCCAAGCTCAAGGATTTCAAATTCATTCCCGCCCTGTCGGACGCGGCGCCCGGTGACAACTGGACCGGCGAAACGGGCTTCGTGCACGAGGTCGTTGCCAAGACGCTTCGTGCGGAAGGCCTGAACGGCGACATGGACGCTTATTCGTGCGGACCACCACCCATGATCGATGCGGTGCTGCCCGTGCTGCAAGCCGCGGGCGTTGAGCCATCGCGCATCTACTTCGACAAATTCACACAGCCCATTAAGTGAGACGGCACGCCGGAACCAGAACATTTGCAACGTAACAATCAAAAAACGAAGTACTCAGGAGGAAACAATGGCAGCTGAAACCTCGACCCCCGCCAAATCCGGCGCCGCCGGTTCTGCAACATTCCCCGGTTCGGACAGCAGAAAATATAACTATTACGATCCCAAAGGCCGCAAGGCCACGCACTACGAGGACATGACGGTTGACGTTCAGCCCGATCCAGAGCGCTACCTTCTGCAAGATTGGATCATTCACTTCCCGAACGGCGACAGGACCTACACCAAAGATTGGACCAAGTGCAAAAGCAGCAACTGGCATGCCTTCCGGGCTGTCGATCAGGAGTGGGAAAAAACCCATTATCAGCGCCAGTCGACGATCTGCGGCATGGTGCAAAGCGTTATTGAGAACGGCCGCCGCTCCGGCGCAGTGGCCCGCTTCGATCCAGCTTGGGTGAAGGTTCTTCAAGACCATCTCGGCGCTTACAAGCACGCCGAATTCGGTCTTGGCACCTCGACCATGCAGGCGCAGCGCTACGGCTATACGCAGATGATCAACAGCGCGATTCTGACCAACTCGTCGTACAAGCTGCGCTTTGCTCAAGACCTCACGCTCTACATCGGTGAAATTGCGCTCGACATCGCCAACCTCGATCCGAGCGTCGGCAAGAAACACTGGATGGAAGATCCCATCTGGCAGGGCACGCGCCGGGCCATCGAAGAAATCATGGGCTCAACCGATTACGCCGAACAATACATGGCGACGAACCTGGCCTTCGAGCCGCTCGTCGGCGAATTGTTCCGC
>JANOKZ010000108.1:0-9797 GCA_031419515.1 Hyphomicrobium sp. | reverse complement strand
CCGGAATTTGGGTGGCCGCAAAACGGTCCGCGTGATCGCGGGCCGCGAACGCGCCCCAGCTCCGTCATCCCGGCCCCGGATCTGTGTCCGGGGCAAACTCCGGCGGGGAATACTCCTCGTCATCCCGGCGCAGGCCGGGACCCACGACAAGCCCGATGGTGGGCGCGACCAAAGGTTACGAAAGCGTCCGATGCTGACATTGCGCACCATGAAACCGCTCTTTATCGCCGCGCTGGTTTTCGCTGCGGCGGGCTTGAGCGCATGCGGCGTGCGCGGGCCGCTCGATCCCCCAACCCAGGCCACAGCCGAAGGCCAAGCCAAATCGTCCGAAGCTGGCGACGCTGGAGAAAATTCCGCCGCCAAGCCAAAGCCCCACGAGGACTTCATCCTCGATCCGCTGTTGCGATAATCGAAACCCCGCGCCAGCACCCGTTCCAAGCATCGAAGTGTGATGCCGCTTCCAAGCCCAACCCAGTCTTTCCTACCAAGACTTCCCAACCACGACTTTCGGCGGAATCATATTCTCTGGCGCCTGTCAGCAGGCTAGAAGTTCAACAGCCTGCTAGAGTCTGTCATCAAAAATGACTTGGTGAGATGCATGCGAGATGCCTGCATTTAGGCCGTTGGGAGAAACATCAATATGAACGCGCCGGAACCGGATTGGCCAAAGAAGACGCGCGAGTATCAAAACCATCACTTCGATTCGACGATGTGGAACGATTTCAAGTTCCGTGATGGCGACATCATCATCAGCACGTACGCCAAGTCGGGAACGACGTGGATGCAGCAGATCGTCAGCCAGCTTCTATTCGAGGGGCAAGAGGGCTTGCCGACGGCGGACATGTCCCCCTGGCTCGATATGCGCGTACCGCCAAAAGAGGTGAAGCTGCCGGTCGTCGAAGCGCAGACGCACCGCCGGTTCCTCAAGACCCATCTGCCTGTTGATGCCATCGTCTTCTCGCCCAAGGCCAAATACATTTACATCGGCCGCGACGGCCGCGATGTTGCCTGGAGCTTTTACAACCATCACACCAACGCCAACGAGATCTACTATCAGGCGGTTAACGACACGCCGGGCCGCGTTGGTCCGCCGTTCGAACGGCCGCAGGGCGACGTTGTGGAGTATTTCCGCACCTGGCTGGCGCGCGATGGCCACCCGTATTGGCCGTTCTGGGAAAACGTCAGGACGTGGTGGGAAATCAAGGATCTGCCGAACGTGCACTTCGTCCATTTCCAGAATCTCAAAGACGACTTAGCCGGCGAGATGCGCAAAATCGCGGCTTTTCTCGATATACCCATCGACGAGGCGAAGTGGCCAGCTATCGTTGAGCACTGCACCTTCGATTACATGAAGACCAATGCCTCACCCGTTGCTCCTTTGAACGGTGCGTTGTGGGAAGGCGGCGCCAAAACCTTCATTCATAAGGGTACGAATGGGCGTTGGACGAGTATGCTCACGCCTAATGACGTCGCGAAGTACGAAGCAGAAGCCGTGGCGCAACTCGGAGACGCGTGCGCCAAATGGCTGGCAACCGGCAAGCTTTGAACTGCGAGAAGAATGACCGCGCCTAGGACCCTGCCTAACCCGTCGTGTGTCTTTTATTTCTGCAGCTTCCGCTGCAACGCGAGCCAGCTATTCGCTAGCCCGGCGCGTGCGGCGTGCGCGGGCCACTCGATCCCCCAACCCATGCCACTGCCGTAGGCCAAGCCAAATCGTCCGAAGCGGGCGACGCTGGCGAAAACTCCGCCGCCAAACCCAAGCCCCACGAGGATTTCATCCTCGATCCGCTGTTGCGCTAGTGCCGCTAGCCGCTTCGCACAATCCCCCTTGCCCCCGGCTGCCATCCGTCTAAAAACGCCATGATGCAACCTCGAGCGCCTTGCGGCCGGCTCGAGGAACGAGAGTCGCAAGGCGCCAAGCAAAATGCACCACTTCCACTACACATCCGGCATTCTTCACGCCGAAGGCGTCAGCCTTGAGACGATCGCGGCCGAAGTCGGCACGCCGTTCTATTGCTATTCGAGTGCCACGCTCGAACGGCACTACGAGGTTCTCGCCAAGGCCTTCTCGGGTCAAAACGCGCTTATTTGCTTTGCCGTCAAATCCAATTCCAATCAGGCGGTGCTGGCGACCCTCGCCCGCCTCGGCGCTGGTATGGACGTCGTCTCGGAAGGTGAATTGCGCCGTGCCCGCGCCGCTGGCGTTCCAGCCAACAAAATCATCTTCGCGGGCGTCGGCAAGACCCGCGCTGAAATGGCCTATGCGCTCGAAGTCGGCATTCATGGCTTCAACGTCGAAAGCGAACCCGAACTCTTTGCCTTGAGCGAAGTCGCGACTAGCCTCGGTAAAACCGCCTCGATTGCCATTCGAGTCAATCCGGATGTTGACGCCAAAACACATGCCAAAATCTCCACCGGAAAAGCTGAAAATAAATTTGGCGTCCCTTACGAAGATGCGCCGGCCCTTTATGCTGAAGCCGCGAAACTCCCCGGCATCAAAGTCAGCGGCATTCATATGCACATCGGCAGTCAGATCACCGATCTCGCGCCCTTCCGCGACGCCTTCCGCTTACTGCGCGATCTGGCACTCGATCTGAAAAAGGATGGCATCGGTCTCGAACATCTCGATATCGGCGGCGGCCTTGGCGTACCCTATCGCGGTTCGAACGACGTGCCCCCGCACCCAGACGAATATGCGGCCGTCGTCAAGGAACAGCTCGGCGATCTCGGCCTCAAAATCGTGCTTGAGCCCGGCCGCATGATCGCCGGCAATGCCGGCGTGCTCGTCACCCGCGTCGTCTACGGGAAGGAAGGCAACGACAAAACCTTCACCATCGTTGACGCCGCGATGAACGATCTCATCCGCCCGACGCTCTATGACGCGCATCACGACATCTGGCCGGTCGCGGAAAAGAAATCCGAGATGGCCCCTGTCGCCCAGGACATCGTCGGTCCGGTGTGCGAAACCGGCGACTTCCTTGCTGAAGACCGCGCGCTGCCGCCCTTCGAGCCTGGCGACCTCTTGGCCGTCATGACCGCCGGCGCCTACGGGGCCGTCATGGCGTCGGCCTACAACACCCGGCCGCTCATCCCGGAGGTTCTCGTTAAGGGAGAGGTCTTTGCTGTCGTCCGGCCCCGGCCATCTTACGAAGACTTGATCGGCGCGGACCGTCTGCCGCCGTGGATTTCCGGGAACTGACCCCGGAAATTCCCAAGAAAAAGAGCCGAATAGTCCATAAGTATTGCACTTTGTTAAGGTGCGGCCCCCGGGAGCCGTGTTAAACTTTAGCCATGACAGAACAGCTTCCCGACGTACCCGATCCGCAACTCTCGCGCACATTCGCCCGTAAGGTGCGACTGGGCACTTGGGCGCTTTTCTTCGAACGTCTGTGGCCGCGGCTGTGGTTGTTTCTTGGTCTCGGTGCCGTGCTCGCCCTTCTGTCGCTCACGGGCGCCTTCCTCAATCTTTCAACCGCCGCGCATGCCCTGGTGATCGGCCTCTTTGCTTTGGCCGCTCTTGCCTCGCTGGTTTTTGCCGCACGAGCCCCCTGGCCAACGCGCGAAGAAGCGATCCGGCGCATCGAGCGGCGCAGCGGTGTCGCACACCGCCCCGCGACGTCCTACGAAGATACCCTGTCGGCAAACGCCGATAACCCAGACACGAAAATTCTCTGGCAAGCGCATCGCGAACGTCTTGCGCGCGCCATTGGCCGTCTCAAAGTTGGTTCGCCCAGCCCCCGCGCCGATCGCGTTGATCCTTTCGCCGTGCGTGTGCTCGCCGTGCTGCTGCTTGTGCCCGCCGTCGGCCTCGCAACCGGCAGCCTCTATGATCGCCTGTCATCGGCTTTCCGCTTCGGCAAGGCACAGGCGGGAATTGATACGCGCGTAGACGCTTGGGTCACGCCGCCTGCCTATACGGCCTTGCCGCCCACCATGCTTGCCGATGGATCGCAGCAGGCTGCGGCGCTGAGTAAAGAAGATCAGGCAAAACTCATCGAAGTGCCAGCCAAGAGCGTTGTGACCCTGCGCGGCACCGGGTTCAAAGGCGCACCGGTGGTGCTGGAAATTCTGGCGAACGGCGCCAAGGACCCTGTCAACGTCGTAGCGGACGCGCCCAAGGACAAACTCGACGTCGCCGAAACACGCTTTGAACTCGCAACATCCTCGCGCGTTCGCGCTCTTGCCGGCGGCAAGGAAATCGGGCGTTGGACTTTTGACGTCACGCCCGATCTATTGCCCAAGATTGCAATGGATAAACAATGGAGCCGCACGCCTAAGGGCTCGCTCAAACTCAGCTACAAAGGCGAGGATGATTACGGCGTCGCCTCAGCGGTCGCTAAGGTCAAACAACTCAAGAGCGACGGCGGCGATCCCGCCAAGGCTTGGGCCCGCGCCGCGCCGTTGAAGGGCCCACGGCTTCCCCTCGAACGCCCGCCGGAACTTGCCCTAAAGATTCCACGCTCTGGGGCAAAGGCATTTGAGGCTTCTTCTTTGTTGGACCTTGGTGCCCATCCTTGGGCCGGCCAAAAAGTCGAGTTGTGGCTCGAGGCGACCGACGTCGCCGGACAAGTTGGCCGCAGCGAATCGATTGAGGTGGCGTTACCGGCCCGCCGCTTCGTAAAGCCGCTCGCGCGTGCGGTCATCGAACAGCGGCGCAAGCTCGCTGAAGATTCCCGGCATCGCCCAGCTGTCGTGCGCGCGCTCGACGCGCTGACGATGGAGCCCGAAGGCTTCATTGACGACGCGGCCACCTATCTCGGGTTCAGGACGGTCTATCATCGCATCGAACGTGAAAATTCCCGCGAGGCGATCGGCAGCGCTGTCGATCAACTCTGGGATCTGGCGTTGAAGATCGAAGATGGCGCGCTATCGAACGCAGAGAAGGCTCTGAAGGACGCACAAGACCGCTTGGCAAAGGCGCTGGAAAACGGAGCTGACGAAAAAGAGATCGCCGCTCTGATCCAAGATTTGAAGCAAGCGATGAATAAGTATCTCGAAGAGATGCAAAAGAATGCTTCCAAGGATGGACAAGAGGGCGAGGAAGACGGCGATCAGCAGCAATTGTCGCAAGAAGACATCGACCAGATGATGAAGGACCTTGAGGAAAGCGCCGAAAACGGTTCGCGCGAGGAAGCAGAGCGTCTACTTGCCGAGATGAAAGAAATGATGGAGCAGCTCAAAGCTGGAAAGACTGCTCAGTCGAAGGAAAATGACGAAAAAGCCAACGAAATGCTGAAAAAGCTCGATGATTTGAGCGAGCTTTCTGGCGAACAGCAAAAGCTCATGGACGACACGTTCAGCGAAGACCAGAAGGGCAAGAAACAGAAGAGCGGCGCGGCCAAAGGCCAGCAAAAAGGTCCAAACCAGAATTCTCAAGCCGGTCAGCAGCAGAATGCCGACAAGCAGGGAGGCCAGCAGCAACCGCGCAGACCGGGCGCTGAAGATGGTGGGGAGCCGGGCGGCAAGGCCGACGGCAGCGGCGGACTCAAAGACCGTCAGTCCGCGCTGCGCAAGAACATGGAAAAACTGCAGCGTGAACTCGAGGAAATGGGTGCCGGCGATCTGGAAAAACTCGCTGAAGCGGACGGCGCGATGAAGCGTGCCGAAGAATCGCTGCAGGAAGGCGATCTTGACGAGGCGACACAGTCCCAAGCCCAGGCGCTTGAACAAATGCGCCAAACTGCCCAGCAGATGGCTCAGCAGATGGCCGAGAACGCGCAAAAGCGCGGCGGCAAGAAAGAAGACAAGCGCCGCGATCCGCTTGATCGTCCGCAGCGCTCGGAAGGCCCCGACCTTGGCAGTTCGGTCAAGGTGCCGGATGCCATCGACGCGCAGCGCGCGCGTGAAATTCTCGAAGAGTTGCGCAAGCGTTCAGGCGAAGCGCTGCGTCCTCCCATCGAGCTTGACTACATCGATCGCCTGTTGCGCCGGTTCTGAGTGCTGATGTGAAGGGGTCGGCGTGATGGGGTCAGACCCCTCACTCGAAACATGCCGTTTAAAATTGAATTCTCATGTGAGGGATCTGACCCCGATTACTCAATACGCACCGCGTCGTAACGCGCTGCAATCTTCCAGCCGAGGTCTGCCAGAGGCCGGGCTTTGCGGCCCGTTTCCGCCGCATCTTCTGATGCCGCGATGCCGTCTTCAGCCCGTTTGGCGATGCCCTGCAGAATGGCGGCGATGCGAAACAGGTTGTAGGCGAGATAGAAATCCCAATGTTCAAGCGCGCGTGCGCCCGTTGCTTCGCAATAGCGCGCAATGTATTCGGCCTCGCTTGGAATGCCGAGCGCCTGGAGATCCAGCCCGCCAATGCCGCGCCACAAGGACGGCGGGATGTGCCAGCTCATGCAGTGATAGGAGAAATCCGCGAGAGGATGGCCAAGTGTCGACAATTCCCAATCCAACACGCCAATGATGCGCGGCTCGGTTGCATGAAACACGACATTGTCGAGCCGGAAGTCGCCATGCACAATGGCACTCTGCTCGCCCGGCGGGATGCGCTCCGGCAGCCAATCGATCAGCGCCTCCATCGAGGCGATACTTTCCGTTTGCGAGTCGCGGTACTGCCTAGTCCAGCGGGCAATTTGCCGGGCGAAATAATTTCCAGCGCGTCCATAATCTCCGAGCCCAACGTCGGCAGGATCGATGCCATGCAAGGCCGAGATGACGCGATTCATCTCGAAGTAGATCGCCGTCCTTTCGCTAGGCGTCATGCCGGGCAGCGATTGATCGGTCATGACGCGGCCGTCGAGAAACTCCATGATGAAAAACGGTGTGCCGATTATCGCTGCGTCATCGCAATAGAAAAAGACTTGCGGAACGGGAACGTCCGTCGCGCGTAATGCATTCATAACGCGGTATTCGCGGTCGATCGCGTGCGCGGATGGCAGCAGCTGCCCGGGCGGCTTTTTGCGCAGCACATATGACCGGCCGGCGCCCTCGATGCGGCCAGCCTCAATGCGGCCAGCCTCAATGCGGCCAGCCTCAATGCGGCCAGCGCCCTCGATGCGATACGTCGGGTTTGATTGGCCGCCGGTCAATGGCACCAGGCGCAGTGGGTCAGAAACCTTCAACTCATGCGCATTCATGACATCGGCTAACGCCGCCAAATCGAATGCCGGTTCTGCCATGCCCCCCGCTGCGTTCACGATTTCGGCCCTCCGGCACTCAAGATCTTGCGCGCCATGCTCCAGCGGTGCACTTCGCTCGGGCCGTCGTAGATGCGAAAGGCGCGCATATCCATGAAGATGCGCATGACGATTGTTTCCCCCGTCACGCCCTTCCCGCCCAGGATTTGCACGCAACGATCGACCACGCGCCACTCGGCTTCGGAACAGACAACTTTCGCCCGGCTCGATTCGAAATTGCACTTTGCACCTTGGTCGAGCAGCCAGGCCGTATGCCAGATGTGCAGCCTTGCGGTGTGCAAATCCATGTCATTGTCGGCCAGCATAAAACCGACGCCCTCGTGTTCTCCAAGCGCCTTGCCAAATGCTTGCCTGTGCCGGGCGTAATCCGTCGCCACGTCATGCGCGCGTCGCGCTTGGCCCAGCCAGCGCATGCAGTGCGTCAGCCGCGCGGGCGCCAATCTCACTTGGGCATATCGAAAGCCCTTCCCAACTTCGCCCAATACGTCGACGGCCGGAATGCGCACTTCCTTGAATTCGACCACGCCGTGCCCGCCCGGAAAGCAACTGTCCATCGCATCCATAGTGCGCACGACGCGGATGCCTTCCCGGCTCATGTCGGTCAAAAACATGGTCGCGGACCCATCCTCCATGCGCGCCATGACGATCACATAGGCTGCGCCTTCGGCACCGGTAATGAACCACTTTGTGCCGTTGATCACAAAAGCGTCGCCATCGCGCACCGCCGTCGTCGTCAGCATGGAGGGATCCGCCCCGGCGCCGGGAGCCGGCTCGGTCATGGCGAAGCATGATCGGGTTCGGCCGGTGATCTGCGGCAAAAGCCAGCGCTCTTTCTGTGCCGCCGTCGCCACCACTTCTAAGAGATGCGTGTTGCCTTCGTCGGGCGCTTGAATGTTGAGTGCGAGCGGCCCAAGCGGCGAGTATCCCGCTTCTTCAAACACAACCGCCTTGGCAATGTGACTGAGGCCTAGGCCGCCATGTTTCAGCGAGGCGTGTGGCGAGAGAAGTCCCGCTGCGCGGGCTCTGCTGTTCAGTTCGAGCCTTAGTTCATCGCTCGGGCCGTGATTGTCTTGGCGGGGATCGCCTTCGAGCGGTATGACCTTATCGGCGACGAAGCGCCGGGTCCGCTCCTGCAGCTCGGCAATCTCGGGGGGCAAGGCAAAGTCCATGTGGGTCGATCTCCGGGCGGTCGGGCGAGAGGGTACAATGTCGATCCACGCCGATCATAGCCGCGATCCGAACGTTAGGGGAGATGACCCATAAGTCGCGATTGCACCCCGTTTACCGGCGCGCCTTTACGGTGCAGCCGCCGCCGTCCCCGCCGGTACGATGCGCACCAGGAACCCGCCTACCACCTGGTGGCTGGTCAGCCGTGTTTCGCCCCATCCGCCGGGCGGCTCCGCGCCAGACCACCAGCGCGAGAACTGGTTCCACATATCGATCGGCAGCCACGAGCCATCTCGATGTGTCACCGGCGCGCGATAGTCGGCAATGGTGAATTTATATTCGAGGAAGACGGACCCCGTGCGCGTGCGGAACTCAATCCCAAACAGCGCCTGCGCCGTTGGCCCAGTATATTGATACTCGTAGGTGCGGGCCGGATCTGTCGCGAGATGCATTTCCGAATGCGGCAGAGAAACGCCGGCGCCCAGCCCCGCATAGGGCAGAAGGCGCGCCGAAAATCCCGCGAAGCGCACAAGGCCGTTCAGCGTCAGCATGTTGTGGCCGTGCGTGAACTCAAGCCGCTTGAAGAAGTCGCCGATCTTCGCGGTTTCCGGCACGGGCTTACCGTCTATTGTGCCTTCGAATTTCGCGTCCTCTTTCAACGGCGCGTAGGCCTTGGAATGCACGAAGTCGATCATCGACCCCGTTCGCCCGTTGGCGAACCAGCGCTGGCTGCGCGCGCCATAATTCAGCGGGTTGTCGTACGGACGTGTGTACCATTCTATCTTTTTGATCGTCGCGTCGTGGCGGCCCGCTTGCTGCAGTTTGTAATCGCTCGGGTAGTGATAGGGAGCGCCGAGATAGGCACCAAATGCCGTCTCGCGTCCTGGCGCGCTGACCGTCGTTGGTGCTTTACTGGCAGCCACACGCCCAGCACTGCCAATATCGTCGCGCTCATCCGGGATAGCGGCTGCAACAACTATGAGCGCGGCAACGCAAACGGCTGCAGCCCGGTCGAGCGACAATAGCGCGCCGCGCCAATTCAGCGGGCTCAAACGGCCAAGCGTCCTGCGCTGTTGCGCGATCATATCCATGTCGCCGGAGATCCCCAGACTGAGTGGAGTTTCATGCCAGAAAGGCTGGCACACGTAAACCGCCGTACCGTTACAAGTAACAAGTCTCGCCGGATTGGGGGCGTTGATCCTCGTCAAACGCCGCCAGATCGTGCGGCAAGCCGCTCGAGCATTCTGTGCACAGCGACAATTTGCGGGGCATTGCGCGCAAGATAATCGCGTGTCGTATATCCCCACCAATCCCAGCAGCCCTGGGGATTGAAGGCCGCAATCGCGGTTTGCGGAAACAGCACTATGAGATTATTTGTGTCCGCCCATCGCGCGAAACCTGTCTCCTTGATAAAGACATCGCCCACTTGCGCCCGCGACTGCGCGCAACCGTGATAGGCGATATGGATGCGGCACCCGGCCT
>JANOKZ010000107.1:0-8050 GCA_031419515.1 Hyphomicrobium sp. | reverse complement strand
GCTGCCGAGGCGTCCGGCGATCTGGCTTGCGCTCAGGCCTTCGCCCCAGAGTTTCTTCAAAAGATCGACGCGATCATCCGTCCAAGACATGTTCCAGTCGCTCCCTGTCGAGCCGCGCGTGCGGCGGTGCACCCCCCGGTGCCCGCTTAGTCGGCCGTGACAATCCTCTGGATGCGCGTAAGGGAGCGCAGACAAGGGACGGCAATCCCGGCCGGGTGGTAGACGCAAGAACTCAATGGAAACGCAGAACTTCGTGCCGCGGCATACGCGAGCCCGCCGAAAGGGCGGTTCATGGCACGATTGGACCAATGCACTTACAAGCAAAATGCACTTACAAGTACGATGACAAAGACGGCCAACAAGCCGCCACATGTCGTGGCCCGGTCCAGGCAAGTTACAACATGCTGTCTTCCGTCTACAAGCTAAGCGTGGCAAAAGCGCGGCCGTTGACAGGGAGAAGTGGCGTATCCGCAACAGAACGATTCGTCTCGGGCCTAAAGGCAAGGCACTTGCGGTTCGATTGCAAGTTCTCAACGATTGATTGGGGCGCCGGACGAATGGCCGCCGTGTGTGTGCGGGATGTGCCAAGTTCGCCCGGATTTATTGACAGTTCGCCTGTGTGCAGGTATTCAGAACTTGCAAAGGCCGCCAGGATTGGCGGCTTTTTTGATTTTCTGCGCGAGGATTGGTGCTGTCATGTCAGCGTCAAAAGGGGCGCCTGGGGCAACTGCTCCAGCCGCACCTGCAAAGGATCTGCCGACTAACGCCGTGATGGGCACTTATGCGCGTCAGGATCTGGTGTTCGCGCGCGGCGAGGGATCGTGGCTCTATACAACATCAGGCGAACGCTATCTGGATTTCGGGTCCGGCGTCGCGGTCAATTCTCTTGGGCACGCCCATCCCCGCCTTGTCAAAGCGCTGACCGATCAGGCTGCAAAGCTTTGGCACACGTCAAATTTGTACCGGGTTGAAGGACAGGAAGATCTGGCCCGGCGCTTGTGCGAGTTGACGTTTGCCGAGCGCGTGTTCTTCTGCAATTCGGGTGCGGAAGCCTGCGAAGGCGCTATCAAGATTGCACGCCGTTATCATTTCGTTTCGGGCCGGCCTGAGCGTAATCGCATTATCACCTTCAAGGGCGCATTTCACGGACGCACGCTTGCTACATTGGCGGCGGGCGGCAATGAAAAGTATCTCGAAGGTTTCGGTCCGGACGCCGGCGGTTTCGATCACGTGGAATTCGGCGATCACGATGCGCTGATGGCCGCGATCGGACTCCAAACCGCGGCTATCATGATTGAACCTATCCAAGGCGAGGGTGGCGTGCGCACGGTGCCGCCGCAATGCCTTCGCGGCATTCGCGATCTCTGTGATCAACACGGCCTGCTATTGATCTTGGACGAAGTCCAATGCGGCGTGGGGCGCACGGGCAAATTGTTTGCCCATGAGTGGGCCGGAATAAGGCCCGACGTCATGGCTGCCGCAAAAGGCTTGGGCGGCGGCTTCCCCGTCGGCGCAATTTTGGCGACCGCAGAAGCTGCCAAAGGCATGACAGCCGGCACGCATGGTTCGACGTTCGGCGGCAATCCGCTTGCCATGTCGGTCGCGAGTGCTGTCATGGAAGTCGTGACGGAACCCGGATTTCTGGATGCGGTCCAAGCGAAATCGCTGCATTTGAAACAAGGCCTTGCCAGTATCAAAGACCGGTTTCCGCGTGTTGTTGAAGACGTGCGCGGCGCTGGGCTTTTAACCGGACTAAAGCTTAAAGCGTCGGTAACGCCGGCCCACGTCGTCAAGGCTGCAATCACGGAAAAACTGCTTCTTGTTGCGGCAGGCGACAATACCGTTCGTGTAATCCCGCCGCTCACAGTCTCGAACGAAGAAATCGCAGACGGAAACGAGCGACTTGCGAGATCATTGGCCAGCCTTCAGAAACAACTGGCTCTTTAGCCCAACGGAGAGCTCAAAAAAGCTCACAAAGCCCATGCCAACAAATATGCAATTAAAAGCAGCAACGAGACATTTTCTCGACATTTCCGCAATCGACGCCAAGACGTTGCGGCGCATCATCGACAACGCACACGCCATGAAAAAGGCCGGGAAGCGCGTGCCCACGGCCCTGAAGCCGAAAGGCATTGATGACTGCGTGCTCGTTATGATCTTTGAGAAACCGTCAACGCGGACGCGCGTATCTTTTGATATCGCCATGCGCCAGCTCGGCGGCGGCGCGCTGTCGCTCAATCATACAGATCTGCAATTGGGGCGCGGCGAATCCGTTGCCGACACGGCCCGTGTTCTCTCGCGCTATGCCGACGCCATCATGATCCGCGCCAATTCGCACGAAACCCTTGTCGAACTCGCCAAGCATGCGTCGATCCCCGTCGTCAACGGACTGACGGACAAGAGCCATCCCTGCCAGGTCATGGCCGACGTCATGACGTTTGAAGAGCATTCCGGTCCAATTAAAGGACGCACGGTTGCTTGGGTTGGTGACGGCAACAACGTCGCCGTATCCTGGATGCACGCGGCCGCGCGTTTTGGCTTCACGTTACAGCTCGGCTGTCCCGACGCGCTCCAGCCTGAAGACGAAGCCATGGAATGGGCGCGGCGCGAGAAGGCGTCGATCACGCTAACGAGCGATCCCGAAAAGGCAGTCAAAGGCGCCGATTGCGTCGTAACCGACACATGGGTCTCAATGGGCCAATCGGATGCAGTGCGGCGCAAAAAGATTTTGGCACCCTATGCCGTCGATCAGAAGCTCATGAACAAAGCCGCCAAGGGCGCCATCTTTATGCATTGCTTGCCAGCGTATCGCGGACACGAAGTTTCGACAGAGGTTTTGGAAGGTTCGCAGTCCGTTATCTGGGATGAAGCGGAGAACCGGTTGCACGCGCAGAAGGCGATCCTCGCCTGGTGCCTTGGTGGCTGAAGTCCTGGGCGGCTAATCGAAACGACGCCTATCGCTTACCTGTGATAGCATCTGGCGTCTTGCCGCCAGCGTCATCTTCCTTGGGCTTGGCCGTCAGATCATACTGTGTCTTGGAGCGGGCGCCGGCGACTTGTGCGCCTGAAAGCGTGCATGTCTTGCCCGGATCAAGCAGAGCAAACGCAGGATTAGGCTTTTCGATGAACTCCGCGCGCGTCACTTTCCCGTCGCGGCTGGCGTCGTAGTAGCTGAGATCCGCCGTATCGAACATACGATCGACTTTGGTGATGCTGCCCCACTCGGATTGATCGACGCTCTCGTCGGCGTTTGCGTCAGCTCCGTTGAAGAGTTCCGTCGCGTAGGATTTCCACTCGTCGCATGTGACGTTGTTGTCGCGATTGCGGTCCCAGCTTCCGGCAGCCATCAGGAACACGCGATCGGTATCGGGAATCGATTTGCTGAACGGGTTGATGGAGCCAATTGAGGGAAGCGGCGACGACGAACACGCGGACACGGCAGCGGCTGTGAGAAGCGCTAAGATCACAGGCGATCTCGGTGTTTGTGTCAGTGCCATAGGTTTCACTCTCAAAGCGGTCGAATCTGAATTATGGGCAGAATACGCTTGCTGTTTAGCCGTGAATTGCACCCAAGACATGGCGCGGTCTGGCAGTCCGTTGGGGAGAGGATATTCTAATGCTCTGGTGTCGCAAAGGTGTCACACGGTGTAACTAGAAACTCTGGCCCATCGTACAATTCTTAGACTTATGCTTATTGGGCTTCGGCCCCGAGGCAGCGGGTTTGCTGCCTGCATGGGAAATGTTTGCTTCGCTTGGGTTTGCCATGATTAACGTCCTCGTGCTCTGCACGGCAAATTCGGCGCGCTCCATATTGGGCGAAGCCATTCTGAATAAGGCTGGCGCGGGCCGCTTTCAGGCCTATTCCGCCGGCCGCCATCCGCGCGGAGTCCCCAATCCTTTGGCCTTGGAACTGCTCGAACAGCGCGGTCATCCGGTTGGCGCACTGCGTTCCAAATCATGGGACGCATTCGCTGAACCCGGCGCGCCGAAAATGGATATTGTGATCACGGTTTGCGATGCAGCGGCTGGAGAGTCGTGCCCCTTTTGGCCGGACACACTGGTCAAAGTTCATTGGGGTATTCCGGATCCCGCCGGTGTTCCGGGCGGCATTGAAGCCGAGCGCGCGGCGTTCCGCCAAGCCTACGAAAGGCTGCACGCACGGGTTTCCGCGCTCGTCGCGATGCCGGTTGAGATCATGGCGCGGGAGGATGTCCAAATGGCGGTCTCAGCGATTGCGCGCCTTGAGGGTGCAACTGACTTGGCTTCTGGCACAGGAACTTCGCCGTAATGGAAATAGATCGCGGCCGCCGTCTTGCTGGGGAATGTCTCGGAACGGCGTTTCTGCTTGCAGCTGTTGTCGGCTCGGGCATCATGGCCGAGAAGCTATCGGGCGGGAATACCGGGTTGGCGCTGCTGGCAAATTCTTTGGCGACGGGCGCGGCGCTCTTCGTTTTGATTACGATCCTCGGCCCCATTTCCGGCGCGCATTTCAATCCCGCCGTGACGCTTGTCATGCGGCTGAAGCAGAAGATTTCGACGAGCGACGACGCGCTTTACATCATCGCGCAGATTGCAGGCGCCATTGCGGGCGCTCTGATCACGCACGTGATGTTTGATTTGACGGTCTTTCAAACGTCTGCGACGGCGCGAAATGGCGTTGGCCAGTAGACCGCCGAAGCGGTAGCCGCGTTCGGCCTCATACTCACAATCCTGGGCGCGGTACGCTTTGCAGCCGATAAAGTCGCGATGTCCGTCGCGCTTTATATCGTTTCGGCTTACTGGTTCACGGCTTCAACGTCTTTCGCCAACCCTGCCGTCACAATCGCACGCGCCCTCATCAACACGTTTGCTGGGATAGCGCCGGCCGACGTCTTAGCCTTCATCTTTGCGCAATTGGCGGGAGCGTTGTTGGGCCTTATCGCCGCGTGCTGGTTGTTCGAAACCGGCACAGCGAAGGCCTGAGGTCAAGCTGAAGCTCAGGCTGAGGCCCAATCGGCGAGCCGCGCCATGAAGTCCATGCATTTGTTGATTTCGCTGTCAGCGATCCATTCGTCCGGCGTGTGCGCCTGCGCAATGTCGCCTGGGCCGCATACGATCGACGCCGAGCCCGCATCCTGGAATAATCCGGCTTCAGTCGCATAGGAGACAGTGTGCGTGCCGTTTTGTCCGGTGAGCTTCAGGGCCAGGCTGGTTGCTTCCGAATCCGGCTCTGCAGCGAAGGGCGGTACGGTGTTTGCACGTAGTATCGAAATGGCGGCTTCGTCCGCGACGCGCAGCATCTCGGGCAAGCAGTTGGTCTCAGCGAATGTCCTGATACGCTGCTCGATCGCGTCGACATCGACACCGGGTAGCGCGCGCACTTCAAAACCGAAACGGCAGAATATGGGAATGATGTTGTTCGCCGTACCGCCTTCAAGCTTGGTGACTTGCAGCGTTGCAAAAGGCGGGTTGAAGCGATCGTCATGCGAAGTGACCTTGAGGTCTGCTTCCATGCGCTCAAGCTCAGTGATCAATCGGGCCGCGTAGGTGATGGCGTTGACGCCGAGGTGGGCCATGCTCGAATGCGCGGCGCGGCCGGTCACTTCCACTTGCCAGCGCACCGGGCCTTTATGTGCGTCAACGACCTGCATATTGGTCGGCTCGCCAACGATGACGAGGCGCGGTTTTGCTAGCCTCTTGCCCAATTCCGCAATCATTGGCCGGACGCCGAGACAGCCGACTTCTTCGTCGTAGGAAAACGCCAGATGGATCGGTGTTTTCAGTTTTCGCTGTTTGAAATCGGGGACAGCCGCCAGCATGCACGCGAGATAGCCTTTCATATCACACGCTCCGCGTGCGAAATGGCGCCCACCTTCAGAGCGCAATTTAAACGGATCGCTGCTCCAGGTCTGGCCGTCTACAGGAACCACGTCCGTATGGCCTGAGAGGGCAATGCCGCCGCGGTCAGAGGGACCGATGGTGGCGTAGAGGTTCGCCTTCAGTCCATCGCCGGCAACGACACGCAGGCTGGCGACACCATGCTGCAGCAAATAGTCTTCGATGAACGCGACAATTTCCAGGTTGCTCTTGTGGCTCGTCGTGTCGAAAGCAACAAGGCGCGCGAGAAGTTCGACCGGAGTATAAACGGGTCCCGCCATTGCGCCTCTGTGCTCGCTCGCAGATCTGTTCAGTTCATAGCGGATAGTTCAAAGCGGCTAATTGATCGCGGCTAATTCATCGCAGCTTGTGTGTAAGGGCTGTCGAGTGAGAACGCCGGAATCGCAACATCGAACAGTTTACCCTTTTCGTCCGACATCTGGTAGCTGCCAACCATAATGCCTTGCGGCGTCTTCAATGGACAACCTGATGTGTAAGTGAACGAGCCGCCCGGCGGTATCGTTGGCGTTTGTCCAACGACTCCGGGCCCGCGCACTTCTTCCGTCCGCCCCATTGCGTCAGTTATGCGCCATGTGCGCGTTTTCAGCTGCACCGGCTGCCGGCTGTCGTTGCTGATCTCAACCGCGTAGGACCAGACGAAGTGGCTTTCGTCCGGCGCGGACTGGTCTTCCAGATAGTGCGGCTCGACGCGAATGCGGATGCCGCGTGTCGTGGCTTCGTACATATGCAGGTCCACTTTTTTGGCAGTTCTCTTGCGTGCCACTTTAGGGGTGCTCTTTCCGCGGTCAATATCAGTATCGTGATTTTCAGTTAGACGGCAGTCAATGCCCAGGACAGATCGTCCGCCAGATCCTCGAACGCTTCAAGGCCGACGGACAGACGGATCATGCCATCTGTGATGCCAAGTTCGGCCCGCGGACCCGCGCCCATGCGCTGATGCGTTGTCGTCGACGGGTGCGTGACGAGGCTCTTGGCATCGCCAAGGTTATTAGAGATCTTGATCAATCTCAGGGCATTAAGGCAGCGAAATGCGGCGTTCTTGCCGCCCTCGACCTCGAACGTGACGATCTGACCGCCGCCCGGCATTTGTTTGGCGGCGAGAGCCGCCTGCGGGTGATCGGCCCGGCCAGGATAGATGACGCGCGTCACACCCTTGAGACCCGCGAGATGATCAGCAACCTTGGCCGCGCTTTCGCATTGCGCCTTGACGCGGATGGGCATGGTCTCGAGACCCTTGAGCATAACCCAGGCATTGAAGGGGCTGAGCGATGGCCCCGTCTGGCGCACCCAATCCTGCAGATACTTCGTCACGAAATCTGTGGTGCCGAGAACGGCACCGCCGAGACAGCGGCCCTGCCCGTCGATGTGCTTCGTTGTCGAATAGACAACAATGTCCGCGCCGAGCGCCAACGGGCGTTGCAGCATCGGCGTTGCGAAGACATTGTCGACGACGCTGAGAATATCGTGCGCCTTGGCGATTGTGCACACGGCCGCGATATCGACGAGTTCGAGCGTCGGGTTCGATGGCGTCTCAAAAAAGAACATTTTGGTGTTGGGGCGGATAGCCTTTTTCCAAGCGTCGAGGTCCATGCCGTCGATAAGCGTGCATTGAATACCCAATCGCGGGCACAACGTTTCAACAATGTAGCGGCACGACCCGAAGAGTGCGCGTGCCGAAACCAAGTGATCGCCGGCTTTCATGTAGCAAAGGAGGGCGGCGGTGACGGCGGCCATGCCGGTCGCGGTGGCACGGCAATCTTCCGCACCTTCGAAAAGGCGCAAACGCTCTTCGAACATGGAGATCGTCGGGTTACCGAAGCGCGAATACTGGTAACCCGGGTCTTCCTGCTTGAAGCGGGCTTCTGCCTGCTCGGCGCTGGTGTAGACAAACCCTTGCGTGAGAAACATCGCTTCGGACGTTTCGCCCCACTGGGAGCGCATGGTGCCGCCGTGAACCAGCTCTGTCTCGGGCCGCCACTTGGGATGGTCGCCGGACGTTGCGGATTTTGGTTTATCGTTTGCCATGTGAGATTGCGTCCTTGGCGCCAATAAAAAACCCGGTTTACCACAAGCGCCGGACGGGAGGCCGGGCGCGGGAAACCGGGTGCGCACTCGGCCCTTTAGCGAGTTGTTTTACGTGGCTGCAAGCCGGCCGGCCAAAGGACCACGGAAT
>JANOKZ010000106.1:0-47049 GCA_031419515.1 Hyphomicrobium sp. | reverse complement strand
CAGCATGGAACAAACTTTTGGCCGAGCCCGGCCGCATCGCGTCCATCGCCACACGAAAATGGACGGCTACAGGTCAATGATTGTGCGGATTGGTATAATCGGCGAGTTCATTGAAGGTGAAGCAAAAACACGACCCGTAGTCTCAAGCGGTCCGCGCAAGGTTTAAGCCGTGGCGAACAGGTCCCCTGTTGTCTGATTTTGTGGCTCGGGCAAATTCCAGCCCTTGACCATTCCATAAATCGCCGGGATGACCACTAGCGTCAGCAACGTCGATGATATCATGCCACCGATCATGGGAACGGCAATGCGTTGCATGACTTCCGAACCGGTGCCCGTGCTCCACATGATGGGCAACAGACCGGCCATGATCGCGACAACAGTCATCATTTTCGGCCGCACGCGCTCCACGGCGCCGATCATGATCGCGTCATAGAGGTCAGCGCGTGTAAACGCGCGCTTCTGATCCCGGCACCTGGCGCGGACTTCCTCGACGGCATGGTCGAGATAGATCAGCATGATGACTCCCGTTTCAGCGGCAACGCCTGCGAGCGCGATGAAGCCGACCGCGACCGCCACTGACAAATTAAAACCAAGCCACCATATCAGCCAGAACCCGCCGACGAGCGAGAACGGAAGCGACAGCATGACGATAAGGGTCTCAGTCAGGCGGCGGAAGTTGAGATACAGCAGCAGGAAAATGATCATTAGAGTCACCGGCACCACGAGTTTTAGCCGGGCTTCGGCGCGCTCGAGATATTCGAACTGACCGCTCCACACGAGATACGTTCCCAATGGTAGCTTGACCTGATCCATCACCGCTTTTTTGGCGTCCGCCACGTAGCCGCCCAGGTCCCGATCGCGGATGTCGACGAAAATGTAAGTTGCGAGTTTGGCATTCTCTGTGCGGATGCTTGTTGGGCCCTGCGTGAGTTTGATATCCGCCACTTCACCGAGTGGCACCGTGCCACCACCCGGCAACGACACAACCACATCCTTGGCGATCGCCTGCGGATCAGAGCGCAGATCGCGCGGATAACGGATGGCAACGGTGTAACGTTCGCGGCCTTCAACTGTGGTCGTGATGGGCTCCGCGCCGAGCGCCATAGCCACGACGTCTTGCACATCCGAGACCATCAAGCCGTAGCGCGCCATCCGGTCGCGATTTGGCAGAATTTCGAGATAGTATCCGCCTGTAACGCGCTCCGCATAAGCGCTGGAAGTCCCGGGTACCGTCTTCAGGACGGTCTCGACCTCGCGCGCGACTTTCTCCATTGCGGCCAAATCTTTGCCGATAATTTTGACGCCGACGGGCGTGCGAATGCCCGTTGCGAGCATGTCGATGCGGGCCTTGATCGGCATCGTCCATGCATTTGACACGCCCGGGAATTGCAGCGCCTTGTCCATTTCCTGGATGAGCGCTTCGACGGTGAGGCCGGGTCTCCATTCCTCCTTGGGCTTGAGATTGACGATGGTTTCGAACATCTCAATGGGTGCAGGATCGGTCGCCGTCTGCGCCCGTCCCGCCTTGCCGTAGACGGAATCGACTTCAGGGAACGTGCGGATGATGCGATCCTGCGTTTGCAACAGCTCAGCCGACTTTGTGACGGATAATCCGGGCAATGTAGTCGGCATGTAAAGCAGCGTACCTTCGTCAAGGTTCGGCATGAACTCGCTACCAACCTGCGTTGCCGGCCATATCGAGACCGCCAGGATCAGCGCCGCCACGGCGATCGTTAGCGTCTTGGCCTTCAGAACCGCCCGGATGACTGGCCGGTAAACGGCGATGAGCGCCCGGTTGAGCGGATTCTTGGCTTCAGGAATGATGTGCCCGCGCACAAACAAGATCATCAGCGCCGGCACCAGCGTTACCGAGAGAATAGCCGCGGCCGCCATGGCGAAGGTTTTTGTGAATGCGAGCGGGCCGAATAGGCGCCCCTCCTGCGATTCCAGCGTAAAGATCGGCAAGAACGAAACCGTGATGATGAGAAGCGAAAAGAACAGCGCCGGGCCCACTTCCGTTGCTGCTTCGATAAGAATTTCAGTGCGTGGCTTATCAGGCGCGGCGCGTTCTAGATGCTTGTGTGCGTTTTCGATCATAACAATGGCCGCATCGATCATTGCGCCTATGGCGATAGCAATGCCACCGAGACTCATGATGTTGGAACCGATACCAAGCAACCGCATGGCCAGAAATGACATCAATACTCCGACAGGCAACATCAGAATGGCAACGAGAGCGCTGCGCACGTGAAGCAGGAACACAAAGCAAACCAGCGCGACGACAAGGCTTTCCTCGAATAGCGTCGATTTGAGCGTGGCAATGGCGCGATGGATCAGCTCCGAGCGATCGTAGACCGGCACAATTTCCGTGCCCTCTGGCAATGACGGCGCGATTTCTTTCAACCGGTTCTTGACGTTGTCGATGACCGTTAGTGCGTTGGCGCCCGAGCGTTGCAACGCTATGCCGCTCGCCACTTCGCCCTCCCCGTTGAGTTCAGTGATCCCGCGCCGTTCGTCGCCAGCCAGTTCAACGCGCGAGACATCCTTCATCAAAACGGGCGTGCCGCCATCGGCCTTGACCACGATGTTTTCAATGTCGCCAATCCCCTTCAGATAGCCGCGTCCGCGCACCATGTACTCATGTTCGCTGAGTTCGAGCGTGCGGCCGCCAACATCCATGTTGCTGCCACGGATAACGTCGCGGATCTTGGCGAGTGGGATATTGAGCGCACGAAGCCGGCCGGGATCGACCACTACATTATATTGTTTGACGAAGCCGCCGACGCTAGCGACCTCAGCAACGCCCTCGGCCTTCGAGAGCCCGAAGCGTACCTCCCAGTCCTGGAGCGAACGCAACGCCGCCAGCGATTTGTTTTTACCGAGAATGGCATACTGGTAAACCCAACCGACCCCGCTGGCGTCGGGCCCAAGCGTAGGCGTCACACGCCGGCCGGAATGCGCTTGGCTGCTGCGTTGAGGTATTCTAAAACGCGCGAGCGCGCCCAGTAGATGTCCGTGCCATCCTCAAAGATAACGTAGACAAATGAGACGCCGAAGAATGAAAACCCGCGCACGACCTTGGAGCGCGGCACAGTCAACATTGATGTGGTTAGCGGATAAGTGACTTGATCCTCAACTACCTGCGGCGCTTGGCCCGGGTATTCTGTGTAGACGATGACCTGCGTATCCGAGAGGTCAGGGATGGCATCAAGCGGTAGCGTTCGTACGGCCCACACGCCGGCGACTACCGCAAAGGCCGTCGCAATGAACACGAGGACGAGGTTTTTTGCTGACCAGGCAATGAGACGGGCAATCATGGCATGGCTTCCAACTTTGCAGGTGCCGAGAAACTTTTCAGCGCCGATTGGAGATTGCTTTCCGCGTCGATCAGGAAGTTGCCATTGACGACCACTTTGTCGCCCTCGGAAACGCCACTGAGGATTTCGGTGAAGCCATCCCCCTTGCGTCCGAGTTTGATATCGCGTGGCTCGTAACGGCCTTCTCCCAGTTCAATGAACACGACTTGCCTGCTGCCACTATCGATGACAGCGCCAACTGGTACTGCTACGACGTTCTCGTTAGTGCTCGTTCCAATTTCGACGTCCGCGTACATGTCTGGCAGCAGAGCAAGATCGAGGTTCGGCAACTCGATGCGCACGCGCGCGCTGCGTGTTTCCTTCATGAGATGCGGATAAATCGCCGCCACTTTGCCGCTAAACACACGACCGGGACGGGCGCGGGTCGTCGCTGTCACCGCTTGGCCGGGACTGAGCGCGTCTATGTCGCCTTCGGCGACGTCCGCCATGATCCAAATCTGCGAATGGTCAGCGAGGCGGAAGAGAATATCGCCAGCCTTGAAGGCCTGCCCTTCGACGACGTTGCGCTCGAGAACAACACTGTCATTTGGCACACGAAATGTCAGGGTGTCGGGGACGCGCTGGTTGCGTATGACTTCTTCAATGTAGTCATCCGGGACGCCGAGATTAAGCAGCCGCCGCCGTGCGCCGATAGGTCCGCCAATTGGCGTCTTTGTGTTCGAACTCGTCTCTGCGTCATCGCCACGCCCGCCCGCCTTTTGTTCAATGACGAGCCGGGCCCCTTGATCCAGCACAGCTTGGCCGAACACCGTCACCAGCACATCGCCCTTCTTGGCGTGCGTGCCGGTCGTTGCGGGGCCGACGCTTGCAATGAAACCATCAAAGCGTGGCGCGAGAACCGAGATCCGCCGCTCGTCGAGTTGCACCACACCTGGAACTTTAAGTGTGCGGGCGATCAAACGCTTGTCGGCCGTGACGGTCTCGACACCCGTGCGCTGGATCTTGCCGGGGGAGATTTTCACCGAGCCGTCATCGGACTCTTCACCCTCGTAGACCGGGATGTAGTCCATACCCATCGAGTCTTTCTTGGGCATTGGTGATGTATCTGGAAGCCCCATCGGATTGCGATAGAACTTGACCTTGCTCTTTTCGGGCGCGGTTTCAGAAGACGCGGCGGTGGCAATCACACCGGTATGTTCGCTGGCGTGCATGGGTAGCCGGAGAATGCCATTGTAGGCTAACCACCCTCCGGCCAGCGTGAGCAGCGCGGCGCCAATGGCCGCCGATCGCAAGGTCTTGCGTTGCATTTTGATGTGTCCAGTTATCGTGAACCCACGCGTTGACCACCATGGACAACGCGATTGGCACGCCGTAGCTACAGCTACGGCTGCGCTCACGCCCATCGGGCGCGGTTCAGACGCTGGGAGGACGGAGAAGTGGTGGGATGAGGGAGCTTGCTGTCACCAGCGATGGTGCGGGTAATATCCGCGAACCCACGGCTGCGTGGTCCAAGTGCGACTCTGCCGGAAGAGCGGACAAAGTCTGCAAGCACTTGGCGAGGCAGGCACCCAAACTGGGGCAGCCCTTTTGTGGACAGTCGGGGCACGACTTGCCAGAATTGTCTGATGACTTGTGGCAGGGCATATCGCCCATTGCTGCCGAAGCGGAGGGCGCCATACCGGACGCAGCAAAAGCCGATGTCACCGGCACAACGAATACCGCCCCCAACATGGCAACCATGCCAAGCACAAGAAACAAACGCTGGAATAGGCTGTTTTTCAAGGGATTAGAGTTTCTCTGCTTCTTTGACTAGCCTAATCATAGCGGAATTGTACTTACCGGCCAGTGAATTTGGCGTAATGCGCCAACGCTACTGGTTAGCGGTCATATTTCTCATCGTAGACGACGAACGGCCGTCACACATCAGTCAGTCTTGGCTTTAGGTTAACCGAACTCTGTCAGCCGTTTTCTCGAGCTGGTAGTGGGACTCGTCCTTGAGTTCGACTCCCGTCCGTTGCCGCCGGAAGGCCTCTCGCGTGAGCCAAGCCAATTTGAACGCCGCTTCATCGTAACTCAAGCCGCCCCGGCGAATGTTTGAAATACAGTTGCGCTCACCGTCTTTGAGGCCGACACGTGGGGCCCAAGTGAGATAGGCGCCGAGACTGTCCGGGGACGACAAGCCCGGCCGTTCTCCAATGAGAACAACAACTGCCTTTGCGCCAAGGAATTCTCCTGCATCGTCGCCAAGTGCCACACGCGCTTGGCCTGCGAGCAGGGCCGGGCCAACGGTCCATCCGTTGGATTTGATGTGGGCATGGAACGCCTCTAGCATCGGCACCGCATTGTTTGCGACCGCCGTTGAAGATAACCCGTCACCGATAACGACCGCTATATCTGGTTTGGCACCTGCCAGGGCCGCCAATTTCTGCCGGCTCTCAGCACTGAGGCGGCGTCCCAGATCCGGGCGCCGCAAATATTGGTCCCGCGTTTCTGCCGCGCTTTGAACACGCACTGTCTCGAAACCCAATGCCGATAGCCCAGCTTCAATCGGGGTCCAATCTATCGGCGTTTTCACGGCATCCCGAGCCTGCGCGTGCGCCAATGAAAACCTAAGCACTTCGCGCGTTGGTAACGCCGATCCAGACCGCCCAAGGCCGATGCGCGCTTCAGTGAACCGTCGCAGTGCAATCCAGGGGTCCTCGCCGCTCATGCAGCCAAACTCCCGGCATGCTGGAGGAGCGGGTGTGTGCCGCTCTGCGGTCTCAGCAACCCTCGCTCGTCTGTCAGACCGATGCGGAGCAGCCACTCTTCAAACTCGGGCGCGCGCTTCAAACCCAACGTTTCGCGCACGTAAAGTGCGTCATGGAAAGACGTCGATTGATAATTGAGCATGATGTCGTCTGCGCCCGGAATGCCCATTATGAATGTCACGCCGGCCGCGCCCAGCAGCGTCAAGAGCACATCCATGTCGTCCTGGTCGGCTTCCGCGTGATTTGTATAGCAAACATCGCAACCCATCGGCACGCCGAGTAGTTTCCCGCAGAAATGGTCTTCAAGCCCAGCGCGGATAATCTCCTTGCCGTTGTAGAGATATTCCGGGCCGATGAAGCCGACGACGGTGTTGACCAGCAGCGGCTTGAATTTTCTGGCCACCGCATACGCGCGGGCTTCGAGTGTTTGCTGATCGGCGCCATGATTGGCATCCGCAGACAACGCCGATCCCTGACCGGTCTCGAAATACATGACATTGTCGCCGACGGTACCGCGCTTAAGCGACAACGCTGCCTCTCGGGCTTGGCCCAGAACATCCAACGTGACGCCGAACGATGCGTTCAGCGCCTGCGTGCCGCCGATAGACTGAAACACCAGATCGACAGGCGCACCGCGCTCAATAGCTTCAAGGGTAGACGTGACGTGCGTCAGGATACAACTTTGGGTTGGAATATCGAAACGGCGGATCACCTCGTCCAGCATCGACATGAGACCCATGATTGTCGTCATATTATCGCTTGCCGGATTGATGCCGATGACAGCATCGCCGCAACCGTACATCAAACCATCCACAATTGATGCCGCAATGCCCTTCATGTCGTCGGTCGGGTGGTTGGGTTGCAATCGAACCGCCATACGCCCGGGAAGCCCAATTGTGTCGCGGAATTTCGTCACAACCGACGCCTTCCGTGCCGCCAGGATAAGATCCTGATTGCGCATGATTTTCGAAACCGCCGCGACCATCTCAGGCGTCAGCCCGGGCGCGACACGCGTCAGTACTTCGCTGTCAACCGCTTCCGAAAGCAGCCATTCGCGAAATTCGCCGACAGTCATACTGGCGACAGGCGCAAACGCTGCTTCGTCGTGCTCATCAATGATCAGTCGCGTTACGTCATCGGTTTCATAGGGAATGATCGCTTCCGTCAAAAATGTCTTGAGGGGGAGGTCGGCGAGCGCAAGTTTTGCCGCAACATTTTCTTCGGCTGAGGCTGCCGCAACGCCGGCCAAAACATCACCTGAGCGCAGAGGCGTGGCTTTGGCCATCAACTCTTTCAGGTCCGAAAAGCGATAGGTCGTTTGCTGCCACGAGGTTCGATACATGACTTAAGCAATCCTGATGATTTGGCATTGCTGCGACTGTCCATAGTCATAGACCTGCGCGCCACGAAGTGCCACCGTCCCACCGCCTTGAGCCGGTTTCATCGTTGATTTTTCCCTGCCCGCAGCGCAACACCGTCAATAAATGCCGTCACCGCCGCGTCGAATGCCGCGTCGGGATCAAGTGTCTTGAATGCGGGGATGAAGGCCTGGGTCGCCGGATATCCCAACGGATCAAGCGCGCGCATTTCGGCTTCTTCCGTTTCGTTCAATGGCAGCAGTAGGCCTTCGGTTTCTGCGAGGGCAAAGCCAAGGACGAATGCGTAGAACGCCAAACCGAGCCCCGCGGCAGTTGAATCGGGTAGCCCTGTGCTACGCATGGCACGGTACACGACTTCGCTGGACGCGTGATCGGCCGGGCCTGTTGCATTGAAGCGAAAATGCAAATGGAAGAGGCGCGGATGCCGGTGCGCGAGATTTCTATAAGCCTCTGCGATACCTCGCAAATCCTGCCGCCAATCATCAGTCGGCAGCGGCAGCTCGATCATTCCGAGTGCCCGATCCGCGATCTGCCGCAGGAGTTCATTTTTAGACTTGAAATGGTGCAGCACGGTCATTGGATCAACTCCGGCGAGAGCGCCGAGCTTACGCAATGAAAAACCGCTCTCTCCCGTGAGGGAAAGCATGTCAAAAGCCGCCTCCAAAATATCGTCGCGATCCAATTTGCGGGGACCGCGCGTGCGAGTTTTTGATTTATTAGTAGTTCTGCTTGACAATTCTACACCGTAGCCCATAAATTCTTCGCTGTAGCCCATCAGCAGTACACCAGCGGTTGTTCCGAGTGCAAGTACTCAGCGCAAATGACCGCGTAAATTTCTTATTCATGCTGCCGGGCAATGGAGGAGACGCTTGAGCGGTTACTCACCGATCACGGACATATTTGGGCACCGCGTCACTCAGTGGTCGGGCATAGCTCGAATTGCTGTCTCCTCCTTTACGGCTTCGAACACCAGCGGTCTCAGCCGCAAAGTTCAGCTCCTTGAGCTCTGCGCACGCATTGGCTACACGCCACACACCTCCTCCAGCCAGATTGATTTTGATCCATCGAACGCATTGCTGGAGGATTACACGTGTCACAACAATATGCTCAGTTGAAAGAACTGGACGCGCTTCACCACCTGCATCCCTTTACCAATCATAAGTCGCTGCGTAGCAGCGGCGCTCGCGTCATCGTGCGCGGCCACGGCCCCTATCTCTGGGACAGCGAGAACAATCGCATCCTCGACGGCATGTCCGGCCTATGGACGACAAGTATCGGTTATGGACGCGAAGAGATTGCAGACGTAGCACACGCCCAGATATGCGAATTGCCCTTTTACAATACGTTTTTTAAAACCACGCACCCGCCGGTTGTTGCCTTGTCGCGAAAGCTTTCCGAGATTGCGCCCGATACTCTCAACAACATCTTCTACGGTTCGTCAGGCTCTGAATCGAACGACACCGCAATTCGCCTCATCCGCCACTATTGGTGGCTCAAGGGGCAACCCAAGCGGCGCATCATCATCAGCCGCAGGAACGCGTATCATGGCTCGACCATCGCAGCCGGATCGATGGGCGGCATGCCTCACGTCCACGCCCACAGCTATCCCGTCTATGATGGTTTTCGTCACGTCATGGACCCTTACTGGTACGGGGAATCCAAAGACGGAGAAACGCCAGAAGCGTTTGGATTGCGCGCTGCCAAGGCCTTTGAGGATGAAATCCTGGCCGTTGGACCGGAAAACGTCGCGGCGATCGCTGGCGAACCCGTTCAAGGCGCGGGCGGCGTTAAGATCGCGCCATCAACCTATTGGCCGGAAGTTCAGCGCATTGTCGACAAGTACGGCGTGCTTCTGCTTGCCGACGAAGTCATCACGGGCTTTGGCCGTCTTGGAACTTGGTTCGCATCGGAATACTATGGCATCCGCCCGAACTTGATCACCTTCGCGAAGGCTGCCACATCCGGATACATCCCACTCAGCGGTCTCATCATCGACGACATGATCGTTGAAGCCTTAATGGCGCACGATGATGATTTCAACCATGGCTACACATTTTCCGGCCACCCCGTGGCTTGTGCCGTGGCTTTGAAGAATATCGAAATCATAGAACGTGAGCGCCTTATTCCAAAGGTGCAGGAATCCACCGGTCCGGCACTCTCAAAAATGCTGGCTAAATTTGCCGATCACCCACTGGTCGGCGAAGTACGCTCAGTTGGCTTGTTGGGCGCAATCGAACTCGTTGCCGATAAAAAGACTAGACGGCGCTTCGATAATCCCGGCCGCGTCGGCTTGATCTGCCGCGATCACTTCTTCCGCAATGGCTTCATCATGCGCGCGGTCTTCGATACCATGGTGACTGCGCCGCCGCTGATCTGGACACAAGAACACTTTGAGGAAGCCGAAGCCGCTATTCGCAAGTCCCTCGATCAGTCATTGCACGACGTCGCAGGCGAGGTTGCGGGATGAGCCGGCCCATCGTCATCATCCCCGCGTGCACCAAGAGCATCGGTGGGCTCGATTTCGACGCCGCCGGCCGCAAATACACGGCCGCCGTCGCTGAAGTCGCTGAATGTCAACCGCTTCTGGTGCCAGTCGGCCCTGGCCTGTCTGATATCGGCGCACTACTCGAGATCGCGGACGCGATTTTGCTATCGGGAAGTCTCTCCAACGTTAATCCATCGCTCTACAGCGACGAAAAGCCATTGAAGCCGGGGTCCTTGGACGCGGCTCGTGACGCTGTAACGTTGCCGCTCATCCGGGCAGCAATTGAGAAAAAAAAGCCGCTGTTCGCAATCTGCCGTGGCTTTCAAGAGCTGAACGTAGCTCTCGGCGGCACTTTGCACCAAGCCGTTCATGACGCCGATGGACACATGGATCATCGAGAACGCGAGTCGCCGAACATGGACGAGAAATTCGGCCCCGTTCACCCAATCACGCTCAAAGGTCAATTACGGGATTGGATCGGCAAAGACGAGATCATGGTCAACTCACTGCATTGGCAAGGCATCAAACGCCTCTCGGACAAACTCACTCCCGAAGCCTACGCCAAAGACGGCTTGGTTGAGGCCGTTCGCGGCCCGGACGATCATCCGTTTTGTCTCGGCGTGCAATGGCATCCAGAATGGCAGGCCAAGTCGAATCCTGTCTCCGTTTCCCTTTTCCGCCGGTTCGGCACGGCAGCCGGGGTTCGTCCAAAATGACCACAAATTACGCAACCGTCGATGAAGCCAAATCTTTTCTCGGCGCACATCCAGACGTCCGATGGATCGACCTGTTCACTTATGACCTGAACGGCATTCCGCGCGGGAAGCGCCTGCGCCGCGCCGATCTACTTGACGCGGCGCAAAGTGGCATTCTTATTCCCGGCTCCGTCTTCATTATGGATCCGCGCGGCAACTGCATCGAAGAGACCGGCCGTCTTTGGGAAACAGGCGATCCCGATTTGCCGTGCCGCATTATCTCTGGGACGCTGAAACATGTCCCCGTCAATGGCGGCACACATGCTCAAGCCGTTATTGAAGTTCTGAACAACGTTGATATCGACCCGCGCACAGTCTTGATCAGGCAAGCACAGAAATTTAGCAAGTCTGGTTTCACGCCCGTCGTTGCGGTTGAACTCGAATTCTATGTGTTGGCCAAGCGCCAGAACGGCGCATTTCCGCTCAATACCCCCGAAGGGCTTTCGGCAGACCCGGATTGGCCGAAGACTTTTGAATTCGACGATATGGACGTGCTCGGCCGCTTGATCGATGATATCTACCTTATCAGCGAAGCTCAAGGTCTGCCCGTCGATGCGGTCATGCAAGAATCTGGTCCCGGACAATTCGAAATCAACTTGAAGCACCGCGCCGATCCCGTTGCAGCAGCGCTCGACGGCTTACTCTTGAAGCGCGCTGTCAAGGCTGCCGCCCTCGCCAACAATGTTGAAGCAACGTTCATGGCCAAGCCGCATCACGAATGGACCGGCTCTGGCCTGCACGTCCATGTCAGCCTTGTCGATGGCAAGGGCAACAACATTTTTGTTGGCGATCCGCATGGTAAAGAGCCGTGCGAACCCTTGGCGCCAGCCTTCAAGCACGCCATAGGCGGACTCTTGAAGACAATGCCAGACTTCATGGCCTTCTGGGCACAATCGGCGAATTCCTATCGCCGCTACGTGCCCAAGTCTTACGTTTCCATGGCACCACATTGGGGCTTCAACAATCGCACTGTTGCGCTGCGCGTTCCCGGTGGAAATATTAAAGCCACGCGCGTTGAACATCGCGTTTCAGGCGCCGATGCTAACCCCTATCTCGTGGTCGCTGGAATCCTTGCCGGCATCCAACACGGTTTGACCAACAAGCTGGACTGCGGTCCGGGCGTCAAAGGCAATTCAGAGGAGCTGAACATCCCGCCGCTACCGACGGCCTGGGTCAATTCGCTTGATCTCTTTGGCAAATCACCAATCGTGCGCGAAGCGTTCGGTGCTGATTTTCAAAACGTCTATACACAACTGAAGCAAGTCGAACGCAGCAACTTCGAACGCGTCGTCACGCCGCTCGATCATCTCTGGTATTCGCAAGTTGCCTAAAGGATAGGCCCATGACATCGCTGGCGCATTTTGAAGCCATTGCTGGGACGATAGTACTGCCGTCGAAAGCAGTTATCGACGGCAAGCTATGTCCGGCCAAGTCGGGCATGACGTTCGACAATATCTCTCCACGCAACGGCCAGTTGATTAACAAAATCGCGATGTGCAACGAGCAGGATGTCGATGCCGCCGTCACGGCCGCAAGGGCCGCCTTCGAAGACCGGCGCTGGCGCAATCTTCACTACCGCGAAAAAAAGCGCATCATGTTCAAGCTCGCGGACCTCATGGAACGCGACCTCGAAACGATTGCCCTTCTCGAGAGTATCGATTCCGGCAAGCCCATTCGCGATACACTTGCGTTCGACGTTCCGTCCGCCATTCGCACGCTGCGCTACTACACGGAGGCGATCGACAAAGTGAATGGCGAAGTGGGGCCCGAAACTGCCGATAGATTTTCGTATGCCGTCCATGAGCCGCTCGGCGTCATCGGCGCCATCATGCCATGGAACTTCCCATTGCATCTCACAATGTGGAAAGTGGCGCCCGCGCTCGCGATGGGAAATTCCATCGTCGTAAAGCCCGCCGAACTCACCAGTATGACGGCTCTCAAACTTGGAGAATTGGCGCTTGAAGCCGGTGTGCCGGCTGGCGTGTTGAATGTGATCACCGGCAAGGGATCTGTGGCTGGCAAAGCAATCGCGCTTCACATGGACGTTGATATGTTGACCTTCACAGGCTCAGGTCCCGTGGGCCGCATGCTGATGAAGTACGCAGCCGACAGCAACTTGAAGCGCGTCAGCCTGGAACTTGGAGGCAAGTCTCCACACATCATCTTTGCCGATTGTCCCGATCTCGACGCCGCAGCGGCCCACGCCGCTTTTGGGATTTTCTACAATCAGGGCGAAGTGTGCACGGCCGGTTCGCGCCTTCTCGTTGATCAGAAAATTCGCGATGTTTTTCTCGACAAGATCATCTCGGCCGCAAAGGGCTTCGTACCTGGCGACCCTCTTGCGCCCGAAACGAACTTCGGCGCCATGGTCTCCGAAAGCCAGATGAATGCGGTGCTTGGCTTCATCGAGACGGCAAGCAAGGAAGGGGCGTCTCTCGCGCTCGGTGGCAAACGCGTGCGCGCCAATAGTGGCGGTTTCTTCGTCGAACCGACCGTTTTCGATGGAGTATCGCCTGGCTCCACACTCGCCCAAGAGGAAGTGTTTGGTCCTGTCCTCGCCGTTACGACATTCCGGGATGCGGACGAGGCGCTTCGGATCGCAAACAATACAATCTTTGGCCTCGCGTCTGGCGTTTGGACTAAAGACATCAGCCTCGCGCATCGTGCGGCACGCGAAATCAAAGCCGGTCTTGTCTGGATCAATGGCTGGGACAGCTGCGACATCACCATGCCGTTTGGCGGGTTCAAACAGTCTGGTTTTGGCCGCGACCGCTCGCTACACGCGCTCTACAAATATGCAGACCTGAAATCCGTTTCGATAACGATACGCTAGGAGAGCCGTTCCGTGAACATGGTGCTGAACAAGTATCCGTCCGCCGCGCTTATCGACGGCCAGTGGATCACGTCGGAGTCGACTTTTCCGGTACTTGATCCCGCAACCGGCAATGAAGTCGCCCGCGTTCCAAACCTCGGCACTAAAGAAACAAACGACGCAATCGACGCCGCGAGCCGGGCGCTGCCGGCGTGGTCGACGCGTACGGCCAAGGATCGCGCAACAATTCTGAAACGCTGGTTCGAACTGGTAACTGCCGATACAGAGTCACTAGCGCTCCTGATGACCACAGAGCAGGGCAAGCCGCTTGCCGAAGCCCGCGCAGAAGTTGCATATGGCGCGTCCTTCATCGAGTGGTTTGCAGAAGAAGGCAAGCGCGCCTACGGCCGCACGATCCCAACGACTGTCGCATCGCGCCGCTATATCACCATCAAACAGCCGATCGGCGTTGTAGCCGCCATTGCGCCCTGGAATTTTCCTATCGCCATGATCACGCGCAAGGTGGCGCCAGCCCTTGCGGCCGGATGCACTATTGTCGTCAAGCCATCTGAGGATACCCCGCTGTGCGCCCTGGCGATTGCCAAGCTGGCACTCGATGCCGGCGTACCGCCCGGCGTGTTCAACGTGGTTACAACAATCGACGCGCCCGCCGTCGGCAAAGTCCTGACCGATGACAGCCGCGTCCGCAAACTGACATTCACCGGCTCAACTGAAGTTGGGAAGGCACTCTATCGCCAATGCGCCGGCACGGTCAAAAAGCTAACCCTCGAACTCGGCGGCAATGCCCCGCTTGTCATCTTTGACGACGCCAATCTGGAGCAGGCTGTCGCTGGTGCCATGGCTTCGAAGTACCGCAACGCCGGGCAAACGTGCGTTTGCGCCAATCGCATTCTTGTGCAGTCCGGCATTTACGACCGTTTCGCCGCGGCTCTCGTGGATGCAGTCGCCAAGCTGCAGACCGGTCCAGGCACTGACGCGCGCTCCAACATCGGACCCCTCATCAACACCGATGCGATTTCCAAAGTCGAAACACTAACTAAAGACGCAATTGCAAAAGGCGCTAAACTGCTCATTGGCGGCAAACCAGATTCCTCGGGCCCGCTGTTCTACGAGCCAACTGTGCTCGGTGGGATCACCAAAAACATGGATCTCGTGCGCGAAGAGATATTCGGGCCTGTCGCCGCGCTGATGCGTTTCGATACTGAAGCTGAGGCCATCGCGCTGGCCAACGATACGCCCTTCGGACTGGCTGCTTATCTCTTCAGCCAAAACCTCTCTCGCGCCTGGCGCGTCGCTGAGAAGCTCGATGCCGGGATGATTGGGGTAAATGACGGAATTTTCTCGAATGAAGTCGCCCCATTCGGCGGCGTCAAGGAATCGGGCCTCGGCCGCGAAGGCGCTGCCGAAGGTTTAGATGAATATCTGGAAACGAAATATATTTGTCTCGGCGCAATCGATACGTGAAGCAAAACTACGAATAAAAGCATCATCCGCACCCAATTAAACTCAAAAAATCGGGGAAAACGGGAATGACGACTAGCCTCAAAAAACTCTTAGGCTCTACGGGCTCGCGCCGCTCGTTCTTGAGCGGACCCGGCGCGCCACGACCAAAGCAGAATGACATTATAATGTAGCGCGGGGGACGATCAAAGAGATCTCCTACCTCGGAGACACCTCAATTTATACTATCTTGACTGCATCGCCCACTGCTTACCTCGGCGCACCAAGTGCGACCAAGGCAATGGACAAGAAAATGACGACGAACAGTTCAGAAAACACGACTGCAGGCTTCTTATGGGCTGACCCCCTGCTGTTCGCGGACGCCCTCCTAGAAGACGAGCGCATCCTCGCTGAAAGTGCGCGCAAATTCTGCCGCGACAAGCTGATGCCGCGCGTACTCGCCGATCACCGTAACGAAACTTTTGACCGTTCGATCATGACCAGCCTCGGCGCCATGGGATTTCTCGGTCCCACAATTCCTGAAGAATTTGGCGGCGCGGGCGTGAATGCCGTGTCCTACGGACTGATCGCGCGCGAAATAGAGCGTGTCGATTCTGGATACCGCTCAGCCATGAGTGTGCAGTCCAGTCTCGTGATGTACCCGATCTATGCTTATGGCAGCGACGCACAACGGCAGAAATATCTGCCACGGCTGGCGACCGGAGAATTGATCGGGTGCTTTGGATTGACCGAGCCGGACCACGGATCAGACGCTGGCGCACTCACGACGCGCGCCAAAAATATCGAGAATGGATATGAGCTGACAGGCTCCAAGACCTGGATCACGAATTCTCCCATTGCCGATGTCTTCGTCGTCTGGGCCAAGACCGAGGACGGCATTATACGCGGGTTTATCCTTGAACGCGGCATGAAAGGTCTCACCACCCCGAAGATAGAGGGAAAATTTTCGTTGCGTGCCTCCGTCACTGGCCAAATTGCCATGGATAGTGTGGTGGTCCCGGAAGCGAATTTGCTGCCTAATGTGCAGGGCCTCAAAGGCCCGTTCGGCTGTCTCAACAACGCGCGT
This sequence comes from Hyphomicrobium sp., assembly GCA_031419515.1. Classification (GTDB taxonomy): domain Bacteria; phylum Pseudomonadota; class Alphaproteobacteria; order Rhizobiales; family Hyphomicrobiaceae; genus Hyphomicrobium_B. The sequence continues at coordinate 31,003 of JANOKZ010000106.1, read as the reverse complement.
TTCGGCATCGCATGGGGCGCACTCGGAGCAGCCGAGTTCTGCTGGCACGCAGCCCGTCAGTACGCGCTCGACCGCACTCAGTTCGGACAGCCTCTCGCCGCCAATCAACTCATTCAGAAAAAGCTTGCCGACATGCAAACCGAGATCACGCTCGCACTGCATGCCTGTCTGCACGCGGCGCGGCTGAAGGACCGCAACCAACTCGCACCCGAAGCGGTCTCGCTTTTGAAGCGCAACAGCTGTGGCAAAGCTCTCGATATTGCGCGTGCTGCGCGCGATATTCACGGCGGCAACGGTATATCCGACGAGTATCACGTGATCCGGCACATGATGAACCTCGAAGCCGTGAATACCTACGAAGGTACGCATGACATCCACGCGTTGATATTGGGCCGTGCGCAAACTGGCATCCAAGCATTTTCTTGAGGAGACGTCTCGACATGCCAACCTCAGCAGAACTTCACGCCAGGCGCGCTGCGGCGGTCCCCAGGGGGGTCGGCCACGCCACAGCGATCTACGCCAAGCGCGCCAAGAATGCAGAGATTTGGAGCGAAGACGGCAAGCGCTACATCGATTTCGCGGCAGGCATTGCCGTGGTCAACACCGGCCACCAGCATCCAAAAATCGTTGCCGCCGTCGAAGAGCAACTGAAGTCTTTTAGTCATGTTTGCTTTCAAGTTACGCCCTACGAAAGTTATGTGCGCCTCGCCGAGCGGCTCAATGCCATTGCGCCCGTCCCTGGTCCCGCCAAGACCATGCTGATCTCAACCGGCGCTGAAGCTGTCGAGAACGCAGTAAAAGTCGCGCGCGCCTATACCGGCCGCTCCGGTGTCATCTCTTTCGGCGGCGGCTTTCATGGCCGCACGCATATGGGCATGGCACTGACCGGCAAGGTGGTCCCGTACAAAAAAGGTTTCGGCCCATTCCCGCCCGACATCTACAACGCGGTTTTTCCGAACGCTTACCACGGCGTTTCAAACGAAGAGAGCTTCGCGAGTCTGAAGCATCTCTTCAAGCACTCGATCGATCCGTCGAACGTCTCGGCCATCATCATCGAGCCTGTGCAGGGCGAAGGCGGTTTCAATATCGCGCCCTTTGATTTCCTGCGCACGCTGCGCGCTCTCTGCGACGAACACGGCATACTGCTTATCGCCGACGAAATTCAAACAGGCTTCGCGCGAACCGGAAAAATGTTTGCACTCGAACACGCCGGCATTAAAGCCGACATCGTCACACTCGCCAAAGGTCTGGCAGGCGGACTGCCGCTCGCGGCCATCGTCGGCCGTGCAGACGTCATGGACGCCGCAAACCCGGGCGGTCTTGGCGGAACTTATGCCGGAAACCCGCTTGCCTGCGCCGCCGCGCATGCCGTTCTCGACATTATCGAAGAAGAAAAGCTCTGCGAGAGATCCAACCAAATCGGCAAAATTATCCTCGACCGCCTCGGCCTGTTGAAAGTTCGCACCAATCTCAATTGCATAGGAGACATCCGCGGCCTTGGCGCCATGTGTGCACTCGAACTCGTACAAAATGCGGCCAGCGGCGAACCAGACGCAGCCCTGACCTCGGCTCTCCTGAAGACGGCGAACGAAAAAGGGCTTATCCTGCTGTCCTGCGGCACGTACTCCAATGTCGTTCGCTTTCTCGTGCCATTAACCGCGAGTGACAGAATCGTCCAGGAAGGCATGGATATTTTCTCAGAAAGCCTGGTCGAAGCCGTCAGCAGCGCGTCTTAAGATTTCGTCCGAACATTTGAATCCGATCCCGGAGAACGATCATGAACATCCAGCACAAGACCAACGATCTTTCGGCGTTCTGGATGCCGTTTACCGCAAATCGCCAATTCAAAAAATCCCCGCGCATTTTTGTCGGCGCGGAACGCATGCATTACATCACAGACGACGGCCGGCGCGTATTAGACGGCACATCAGGCTTGTGGTGTGTCAACGCGGGTCACTGTCGGCCAAGAATTGTCGAAGCGATCCAGAAGCAAGCAGCAACGCTCGACTTTGCGGGCACCTTTCAGATGGGGCACGCGAAAGCCTTTGAATGCGCGTCGCGCCTCGTCAACATCGCCCCTAAAGGCTTCGACCACGTCTTCTTTACAAACTCCGGCTCCGAATCGGTCGAAACAGCGCTCAAAATGGCGCTCGCTTATCACCGCGCTAAGGGCAACGCCACGAAGGTCCGACTTATCGGGCGAGAGCGCGGCTATCACGGCGTCAATTTCGGCGGCACATCCGTCGGCGGCATCGCCAATAACCGCAAGATGTTCGGATCGCTACTCTCGGGCGTAGATCACATCCGCCACACGCACGACCTCACGCGCAACGCCTTTACGCGCGGTGAGCCAGAGCATGGCGCAGACCTTGCGGACGATCTTGAGCGCCTCGTGGCACTGCACGATGCTTCCACGATCGCGGCCTGTATCGTCGAGCCCGTTGCCTGCTCCACTGGCGTCATCATCCCGCCCAAAGGTTACCTGAAGCGGCTGGCAGCCATCTGCGCCAAGCATGACATCTTGCTGATCTTCGATGAAGTCATCACAGCCTTCGGACGGCTTGGCACACCATTCGGCACCGATTATTTCGGCGTCTCACCGGACATCATCACCACAGCCAAAGGCGTCACGAACGGCACCATTCCAATGGGCGCGGTGTTCGTAACCTCAAAAATCCACGACGCCTTCATGACCGGGCCGGAAAACGCAATTGATTTCTTCCACGGCTATACTTATTCAGGTCATCCGATGGCCTGCGCGGCCTCGATCGGCACACTCGACACTTACCTCGACGAAGGCTTGCTCACGCGCGCAGCGGAACTCGCTCCCTATTGGGAGGAGCGGTTGCATGCCTTGAAAGGCCTGCCTCACATTATCGACATTCGCAATATCGGCCTCGTCGGTGCCATTGAACTTGATCCCGCCCCCGGCGAGCCGGCCAAGCGTGCCTACGAGCGCTTCGTGAAAGCATTTGAGAACAACCTGCTCATCCGGCAAACCGGCGATATCATCGCGCTGTCGCCGCCGCTCATCATCTCGAAGAGCGAAATCGACGAGCTGTTCGACACCCTGACGATGGTTTTTAAAACCACCAACTAAGCGCGGCTGGCGCGGCATATTTCATGAACGGAACCAAATGCAGTCACTTGAAACCATCCAGAATGCCATCGGCGGCCGCAAGATTACGTCAACTTCCGCACGCACGACGGCGGTCTTTAATCCAGCGACTGGCGAAAAATCGGCGATCCTTCCACTCTCGGATGCCGCAGAAGTCACCGCTGCTGTAGCTGCCGCCAAACAGGCGTCGGTCGAATGGGGTAACACGCCGCCCATGAAGCGCGTCAAGCCGATGTTCAAATTCAAGGAACTCCTTGAGCGTCATGCCAACGACATCGCGCGCGCCATTTCCAACGAACATGGCAAGACGCATGCGGACGCCTTGGGCGAGCTTCAACGCGGCATAGATGTTGTCGATTTTGCCTGCGGCATTCCGCATCTTTTGAAAGGCGAATTCAGCCGCAACGTCGGCCCCGACATTGACAGTTGGTCGGATCGCCAGCCGTTAGGCGTTGTCGCGGGCATCACGCCTTTCAATTTTCCGGCCATGGTGCCGATGTGGATGTATCCCGTCGCCGTCGCTTGCGGCAACACCTTCATCTTGAAACCCTCAGAACGCGATCCTTCCGCCGTCATGCTGGCGTGGGACCTGTTCCAGGAAGCGGGCTTCCCGGCCGGTGTCCTCAATGTTGTGCACGGCGACAAAACAGCGGTTGACGCAATTCTGGATCATCCCGATATCGCCGCCGTCAGCTTCGTCGGCTCAACGCCCATCGCAGAGTATGTCTACCGGCGTGGCTCGACCGCCGGCAAACGCGTGCAAGCCTTGGGCGGCGCCAAGAACCACATGATCGTCATGCCCGACGCCGACATGGACCAGGCGGTCGATGCCCTCATGGGTGCTGGATATGGCTCGGCTGGCGAGCGCTGCATGGCGATTTCCGTTGCCGTCCCCGTGGGCGAGAAAACAGCGAACCGTCTAGTTGAAGCCCTTGCGCCGAAAGTGCGCGCCCTTCGCGTTGGTCCAGCATCAGACCCAGACTCCGAGATGGGTCCGGTCGTTACGGCTGACGCCAAGCGGCGCATATCCGGGCTCATCGATCTTGGCGTCAAAGAAGGCGCCGACCTCGTCGTCGACGGCCGCGGCTTCAAACTGCAGGGTTACGAGAACGGATACTTCCTCGGCGGCTCGCTGTTCGATCGCGTTACCAAGGATATGACCATCTACAAAGAAGAAATCTTCGGACCAGTTCTCTCGGTCGTGCGCACCGAAAGCTACGACGAAGCCGCCCGCCTCATCAACAGTCACGAATACGGCAACGGCACCGCCATATTCACCCGCGACGGGGATGCCGCTCGCGCCTTTGCCGACAAGATTCAAGTCGGCATGGTCGGCATCAACGTGCCATTGCCCGTGCCTGTTGCGTACCACTCCTTTGGCGGCTGGAAACGCTCTCTGTTTGGCGATCATGCCATTTATGGTCCCGAAGGCGTGCGTTTCTACACGCGCATTAAAACCATCACCGCCCGCTGGCCAACAGGCATCCGCAAGGGCGCGGAGTTCAACTTTCCGACACTAAAGTAGGCCCAAGTGAAAGGTCCGCCTTCCATGTTCATGGCTGGTGTCCCTAAAAAATATGTTCCAAAGCGCTGAAACTTAGCGGCCGTTGCGTTCGTAACTTACCGGATAACCTACCGGGAGCTGCACGCCATGTGGTTGAAGCGCTGTTTGGCCTTAGGACTGTTTTGCCTAGCCTTGACGCCCTCGGCTCGCGCCGGAACGGATCTAAATTGGCAGCCCTGGTCTGCCGACCTCTTCACGCGCGCGAAAGCAGAAAACCGTCTTGTTATTCTCGATCTGGAAGCAGTGTGGTGCCATTGGTGCCACGTGATGGAGAAAACAACTTATAAGGATCCGGACGTCGCCTATCTCCTCAAATCCAAGTTCATAACGGTCCGCGTCGATCAGGATGCAAACCCGGATTTATCGAACAGGTACGGCGATTGGGGTTGGCCAGCGACGATCATCTTTGCGCCCGATGGCACTGAAATCGTCAAGCGCGCCGGATACATCGAGCCCAAAGCCATGACAGCTCTTCTCGAAGCCGTCATCTCCGACCCAACGCCTGGCCCGTCGGTCATCTATGAACCGCCCGTTGAACCGTCCAAATCTCATCTTCTATCGGCGGAAACCCGCACCGAACTTGCGGCCAACACCATTGACGCCTTCGACAATGAGTATGGCGGCTGGGGAACCGTGCATAAATTTATCGACGCCGATCGCATGGATTGGGAATTGGCACTATCAGCTAGTGGCGACCAAGCCGCCACGGCACGCGCTCAGAAAACATTCGCTTCCGCACTCAATCTCATCGATACGGTCGAGGGTGGGATCTATCAGTATTCCGACGCTGCGGATTGGAAGTCTCCCCACTACGAAAAGATCATGTGGTACCAAGCGAATAGCCTGCGCCAATATTCAGAAGCCTACACGCTGTGGCGCGATCCCCGTTTTCTTGACGCTGCTACGAACATCAAGAAGTATTTGATGACCATTTTGCGCAGCCCCGATGGCGCGTTCTTCACGAGCCAAGATGCTGACGTCAGCGAAGCCATGCCTGGCAAAGACTACTACGCTTTGGGGCGATCTGAGAGAGACGCACTCCCGGAAAAACCCAGAATCGATCAGCATATTTACGCGCGCGAAAACGGCTGGGCTGTCCGCAGCCTCGTCAGTTACTTCGCAGCCACCGGAGACGCTGCAGCGCTGGAAGCGGCCAAGAGTGCTGCCGAGTGGATCGTGCAAAACCGAAAATTGGTTGGAGGCGGCTTCGCCCATGGAGACGCGGACCGGGGTGGCCCTTTCCTCGGCGATACCCTGTCGATGGGACAAGCGGCTCTCGAACTTTATGCAACAACAGGCGACAGAAAATGGCTGAGCGTCGCCAGCGAGGCTGGTAATTTCATCACGGCAAGATTCCAGGACCCCGCGGGCGGCTTCGCTACATCGGCCCAATCGGAATCAAACACCGGCGTCTTCACGAAACCCACCAAAATCCCAGAAGAGCAGATCCAGACCGCGCGTTTCGCCAATCTTCTAAATCGTTACACTGGCGCACAAAAATATCGTGACCTTGCCGAACACGCAGCGCGTTACGCACTCTCGGCAAACCACCTCGAGAGGCCAGGCGTCCATCCAGGCGCGCTCCTCATCGATGCGGAACTCGCGAGAGAGCCAACCCACATTACAATTGTCGGACACAAGGATGACCTGAGATCCGCAACATTACACGCTGCAGCGCTTGCGTATCCCGCTCCTTACCGGCGTATTGATTGGTGGGATAAGCGCGAAGGCGCGCTCACTAATCCCGATGTGCAATATCCAGAGCTCGATGAACCCGCAGCCTTTGCTTGCACAGACCGCATTTGCTCCCTGCCTGTGTTCGACCCAGCGGAGCTTGCCAATACCGTTAACAGAATGGTGCGCCGGAGCGCAGAGACTGCGCGTTGAGCAAAGTTCATATCGAAAAAAAGGCAAATAAAGTCTGAAACTTTGCGCCGGTAAGCAGCGTACCTCCCCTGATGCTGAACTCTCATTGCGTGAGCTGAACAGCAGGGTTCGCTTCAATCACGGCATAGCATTGCCGACATCAGGAGGAAGATAATGAAACTTTCCAAAACATCCGGCGCCACGCTCGCCGCCGCTGCCGCCACGATGATGCTCGCCGGTTCGGTGACAGCGCCATCGTCAGGTTATGCCGCCGACTACAAGGTGAAGTGCTTTGGCCTCAACGCCTGCAAGGGCAACGGCAGCTGCAAATCCATTGGCAACGGCTGCAAAGGACAGAACGCTTGCAAGGGCCAAGGCGTAAAAATGATGTCCAAGTCGGCTTGCATCGCGAAGGGCGGCAAGACCAGCCGGAGCTAATCCGGCGTCTAGATTTCAATATCGCAAGGCTGATGAAGAAATGCAGAGGCGCAGCGTCACACTACGCACGCCTCTGCTCTTATGCGTCCGCCACTTTGATCTGCCACAAGTCACGGCTGCGGCTGCTGGCGAGCTTCGAAGAAAAACGCCGGTCTGCAGTTTCCTGCCGGCCGGCGTTCTTGTGTGCGCCGGGCGCTTGGGACGCCGGCAACACGGGGGTATCCTGCTAGTCTTTACTCTGCAGCGGCCTGAAACCCACGACCGCCGTTCAAACTATCAAAGCCAAGTGATGCGGCGACAGAAGCATGCATGATCCGGCCGCCCTTGACGTTCAGTCCCGCCGCTAAGTGCGGATCGCGATCGAAAGCCGCGAGCCCGCGTTCTGCCAGCTTAATCACAAACGGCAACGTCGCATTGTTCAACGCCTGCGCGCTCGTCACAGGTACCGCGCCTGGTATATTCGCGACGCAGTAGTGAATGATCCCATCAACTTCAAAGGTAGGATCGGCATGTGTCGTCGGTTTCGAGGTTTCAAAGCATCCGCCTTGATCGATGGACACGTCAACCAAGACAGCGCCGCGCTTCATGTGCTTGAGCATAGCGCGCGTGACGAGCTTGGGAGCGCTTGCACCTGCGACGAGCACAGCGCCAATCACCGCGTCTGCACCGAGAACTTCCGTCTCGACCGTATCCATCGTCGAGGCGAGTGTCTTTACCCGGCCTTCGAACAATTCATCCAGCTGGCGCAGACGCGGCAGCGAGCGGTCGAGAATAGTCACGTCCGCGCCAAGTCCAACGGCCATGCGCGCGGCATGCGTACCAACCACGCCGCCGCCAAGAATGACAACCTTTGCAGGACGTACGCCCGGAACGCCACCCATCAAGACGCCGCGTCCGCCCGTCGGACGGCGTAGCCCCATAGCCGCAGCTTCAATCGACAGCCGGCCAGCGACTTCACTCATTGGCGCCAGCAACGGCAACCCGCCGTTCGCATCTGTGACAGTCTCGTAAGCGATGGCCGCGCAACCAGCGGCCATGAGCCCGCGCGCCTGCTGGGGATCGGGGGCGAGATGCAAATACGTGAATAGGATCTGTTCTGAGCTAAGCTGCGTGTATTCGCTTTTCTGGGGTTCCTTGACCTTGACGATCAATTCAGCATCGCGGAATACAGCGGCTGCGTCGGCGACAATCCGCGCGCCGGCCTTTTCATACGTTGCATCGTCAGCCGAAATGCCAACGCCCGCACCCGACTGGACCAGGACTTCATGGCCGCGCGCCGTCAATTCGCGCACCGAGCCCGGGACAAGCCCAACCCTAAACTCGTTACTTTTGATTTCCGTTGGAACACCGATCCGCATGAGTTTTCTCTCCAAAGGTCGTTTCCGATGATGAGGTCGCACTTTGACATAAATCGGCATAGAGAAAGCGGATATATTCATTGAAAAATCACGTAAATACGCGTATTACGAGCTAATTATTGATAAAATTGCAGGATTCTGGCTATCATGAACCTAGATTCGCTAGATAAGGCCATATTGAGCGAACTTGTCCGGGATGGCCGCCTTAGCCAAGTGGAACTTGCGCTTCGCGTGCCGCTTTCACCCACAGCTGTCGCAAGGCGGATCAAAGCTTTGGAGGAGGCTGGCGTTATCGAGGGTTATCAGGCCCGCGTAAACCGCCAAGCCCTTGGCATTCATATGACAATTTTCGTCGAGATTGCACTTAAGAGCCAAAATGAGGAGCTCTTAGCATCATTTGAAAAGGCGGCAGCGGCGGCGCCGTCCGTCGTTTCCTGTCACCTCATGTCAGGCGAGAACGACTACCTCATGACCGTCATGGCGCGGGATCTGGCGGACTTCGAACGCATTCATAAAGAGCAGCTGTCCCGCCTCCCGGGAGTCGTGCGACTCAAATCAAGCTTTTCACTTCGCGAAGTGACAAGCCGGGCCCTACCGGAGGCGGCACTTCGACTTTAGCGGCCTGAAATCTATGCATCTCTGCCCAAATTCGTGGAGAAAACTTGAGCAACGTGGTGTTTTCGCAACAAACCTTAGGAACATGGCCTATTCCGCTAAGAACTTCTTGAGTGTTCGGCCGCATTTCTGTTTTCTGACGCCAATAGCAAACTGAGAGTCGTTTCCGGGGTTTGCATTTGGATGATTTGGGACGGGGGTTCTACAACATGACGAAGCTCATCAAGATTGCGGGCGCAGCGGCAATTGCCGGCATGGCCCTGACTGGCGCCGCCCGCGCTGAAGATCCGCCGACGTTCGCATGGTCGATGACCGCGACGGGCACAAGCGATTATATATTCCGTGGCTTCTCTCAAACCGCTGAAGATCCGGCCTTCCAGCTTTCATTCGATGCGACCTATGGGATCTTTTATGCTGGCGTTTGGGGTTCCAACCTCGATTTCGACCAGGCCAACGGCTTCGATGAAAACGTTGAGATCGACTTCTACGCGGGCATCACGCCTGCATTTGGACCTGTTACATTTGACTTCGGTGTACTGTACTACGCCTATCCCAGCCTCAACGACGATGTCCTCGGCGGCGAAGCCGACTACTTAGAACTCAAGGCAGGCGCCAAGGGCAGCCCAATTACAAACTTGGCACTTGGTGCCGCCGTCTACTGGACACCTGATAACTTCGGCGAAACGGGCGAAGTGGTGACACTCGAAGGTACTGCCAACTATACGTTACCGGCCGTCGGCATGTTCACCCCGACGATTGGTGGTCTAGTCGGCACTGCGTTTGCAGAAAACGACATCTTCGGCGGCGGTGACGATTACGTCTACTGGAACGCCGGCCTCGCACTTGCCGTCGAAAAGTTTACGTTCGATTTCCGCTACTGGGATACGGACCTCGACGACGCCACGTGCAACGGCACATCGTTCCAGTGCGACTCACGCTTTGTCTTCTCGGCGAAAGTCACCTTGCCCTAATCTAAACTTACATTACCCGTCTAAACTTCAAAACCGGAGCCCTCGCGCTCCGGTTTTTTTGTGCCCCTAAGACTCACAATAAATCCTTCAACCGGTAATACAGCATGCCCAACGCCAGTATCTGATTTCCGGCCCACTGTCCCACAGGCAGACGGATATGGCGAATGCGCTCAAACAAGTCGAACTTCTCAGTCGTTCCGCTAATCGCGTCGGCAATAATGTCTCCGGCGAGATGCGTCGTGTTTACGCCATGTCCGCAATAGCCCTGCAGATAATAGAGATTGGGTTCCAAGCGGCCGATCGCCGGAACGCGCGTCAACACGATGTCGATCCGCCCGCCCCAGCTGAAATCTATCGACTTGCCGCTGAGTTGCGGAAAAATTTCAACAAGCCTTGGCCGCAGAGCTTCCGCCAAATCCTTCGGATCGCGGTTTGAGTAATTGCACCTGCCCCCAAACAGCATGCGCCGGTCGGCCGAGAGGCGGAAATAGTCGAGGACGATATTGCTATCGGCAACTGCGAGGTCGAGCGGGTTGATTGCACGCACCTCCGCCTCCGTCAGCGGTTCCGTCGCGATAATGTAGCTGCCCGTCGGGAATGTCAGGCCGCGCAGCGTGCCGCGCTGAAAGGCATGATCTGTACTCCCGCCAAGTACGATCGCCGCCGCATCAACACGGCCTAAGGCTGTCACGGCATAGGGCTTTGACTCGCCCTTCAATTCTATCGCCGCCGACTCTTCAAATATTTTGACGCCGATACTCGCCGCCGCGCGGGCTTCTCCCATGCAGAGATTGAGAGGGTGCAAGTGACCGCTGCGGCGATCGATGTATCCACCGTGATACATCGATGTCCCAAGCACACCCTGCATGTCCTGCGGCTCTAAGAGTTCAAGTTGATCGCCGTCGCCTTCCGCCAAGCGTTCCTCAACGTATCCGCGCAGACCTTTCATATGACTTGGACGCGCGGCGGCTTCCATCCATCCGTGCTTCAGATCGCAATCGATGTTGTAGCGGCGCACGCGTTCTTCGATAATGTCGTGCCCGAGATAACGGATATCGCGCAGCAGCGTGGCGCCGGCCTTGCCCAACTGACGCTTGACGTTGTGTTCGCCGCTGATGCCGGCGATCATCTGGCCGCCGTTGCGCCCCGACGCCCCCCATCCGATGCGGTTGGCTTCCAGCAGAACGACAGAATATCCGCGCTCCGCGAGCGAAAGGGCTGTTGCAACGCCGGAAAACCCGCCGCCCACGACACAGACATCCGCCTTGACAGCACCTTCGAGCCGCGGATAGCGCGTGTGGTCATTCGCTGTTGCGGCGTAATAGGATTTGACGTGGGTCTCGGCCATGATGACTGCTCAGATGTAGGCTCAAAAAAGTGGCCGCGACTGGTGCGGACCATACCCCCAAGGGCATTGCGCAATCGAGCGAGACTAGCCTCACACCTTACCGGCGGCGCGTCGCTCCTGCTCTTCGCGCAAAGTCTGCTGTTTGGATATGTACGACGCCGCGATCACACCCAGACTTACAACCCCGATCAATAAGGTTGAGATAGCATTAATCTCCGGCTTCACACCAAGGCGGACGGCAGAATATATGCGCATGGGTAGCGTGGTCGCCCCTGGGCCGGTTGTAAAGCTGGCGATGACGAGGTCATCGAGGGAAAGCGTGAAGGCAAGAAGCCACCCCGAGAGAACCGCCGGCAGAATGATCGGCAAGGTGATGACAAAAAATGTCTTGAACGGCGGCGAGCCGAGATCGAGCGCGGCTTCCTCAAGGCTCCTGTCGAAGGTGACGAGCCTAGATTGCACCACGACGGCGACGAAGCACGTTGTGAATGTTGTGTGGGCGAGCGTGATTGTCCAGAAACCGCGCTCGAAGCCGATGGCCACGAACAGCAATAGCAGGGCCAAACCGAGAATGATCTCGGGCATAACCAACGGCGCGTAGACCATGCCGTTGAACAGCGTCGATCCGCGGTAGTTGCCATAGCGCGTCAATGTGATGGCCGCGAGGGTGCCGAGCACAGTCGCGAGCGTTGCCGACATCAAGGCGATCCAGAATGTCACCCATGCGGCGTCCATCAGCTGTTCGTTCTGGAATACTGAGCTGTACCACTTGGTCGACCATCCGGTCCAGATGGCGACGTTGGGGCCTTCGTTGAAAGAATAGATCACCAGCAGCAGGATTGGAATATAGAGGAACGCGAACGCCAAAGTCAGCGACACGACGTTGAACCACGATTGGCGTCTCATCAGGATGCTCCCGTGGCCTTGGCTTGCTGATTTTGATAGAGAGCGATCGGGACAACGAGGATCAGCAGTAGCACGATTGCCACCGCCGACGCGGCTGGCCAATCGCGTGTATTGAAGAACTCATCCCACAATACCTTGCCGATCATCTCGGTATCTGAGCCGCCAAGCAGATCAGGAATGACGAATTCGCCGACGACCGGAATGAACACGAGGAAGCAGCCAGCGATCACACCCGGTAGCGACAGCGGGAAAGTGATCTTCCAGAATGCCTGCAATGGCGGGCAGCCGAGGTCCGACGCCGCCTCGAGAAGCGTGTCGTCCATCTTTTCCAAGGCCGCGTAGAGCGGCAGGACCATGAACGGCAGGTACGAGTAGACGATGCCGATGTAGACTGCTGTGTTGGTCGCGAGGATGGACAGCGGCTCGCTAATGACGCCGATGGAGATCAGGAAGTTATTGAGAAAGCCTTCAGTCGATAGGATGCCAATCCACGCATACACCCGGATCAGGAAGCTGGTCCAAAACGGCAGGATCACCAGCATGAGCAGTAGCGGCCGCCAGTGGGCGGGGGCGCGCGCCATGGCGTAAGCCATGGGATAGCCGATCAACAGCGTGATGAGCGTTGACACGAGTGCGATCCAAAGGCTCGAGAGATAGGCGCGCCAATAGAGATCGCTTTCGACCAGCCGCAAATAGTTCTCGGTCGTGAATTGCTTGGTCTTCTCCCATATGCCGGACACGCCATCGACGATTGGATCGAACACTGGCAGGTAAGGCGGAATTGCCGTTTCTGTGACGGACACCGAGATCTTTGCAACAATCAGAAACGGAACGAGGAAAAAGAACAGCAGCCATCCGTAGGGAATCATCACCGGCAACCAGCGCGTCCAGGATTTTTGCGGGGCTACAGCCATGCTCGCACGTCCTCTCTATGCATTACTTCGTCAGCAGCACGCCGGAGTCACGGCTCCACGACAACCAAACCTTGTCGTCCCAGCCTATCGGCCTTTCGACGAGGCGGGTGGTGTTGGCGGAGAGGGTTCGTATTGTTGCGCCTGACGGTAGCTTGACGTGATAAACCGACGTGTCACCCAAATAGCCGATATCGTAGACCGAGCCCTCAATGCTGTTGGCGGTGCCATTGGGTGGGGGATCCAGAGACACGCGGATCTTCTCGGGGCGTAGCGCCAGCCAGACCTTGTCACCCTTGCCGACCTTGGTGTCGCTGTGGACATCGATAGGCGACGACAGCCCTGTACCTTCTAACTTCATGTTCCCGGCGCCATCGGTGGCCGCGATGTGGCCCTCGATCAGATTGATGTCGCCGATGAAGTCAGCGACGTACTTGTTATTGGGCTGTTCGTACAATTCGGTCGGCGTTGAAACCTGAACGAGCTTACCCTTGTCCATGACCGCGATGCGGTCGGCGACAGTCATGGCCTCTTCCTGATCGTGCGTGACGACCATGAACGTGAGGCCAAGCGTCTGCTGCAGATCCATCAACTCGTATTGTGTCTCCTCGCGCAATTTCTTGTCCAAGGCCCCAAGAGGCTCATCGAGTAACAGTAGCTTCGGCCGTTTCGCGAGCGCCCTCGCCAAAGCCACACGCTGACGCTGCCCGCCCGACAACTGGTGCGGCTTGCGCTTGGCGAATTGCTCGAGCTGTACGAGTTTCAGCATTTCCTGGACGCGCGCCTCTATCTCTCCCGGCGGCGTTCCATCCTGTTTAGGACCGAAGGCAATGTTCTGCTCGACGGTCATGTGCGGAAAAAGGGCGTACGACTGGAACATCATGTTGACCGGCCGCTGGTAGGGCGGTGTATCCATGAGATCTTGCCCGGCCAGCATCACCTGACCCGACGTTGGTAACTCAAAGCCTGCAAGCATGCGCAGAAGCGTAGTCTTGCCGCAACCGGACGGGCCTAGCAGCGCAAAAAACTCGCGCTCGTAAATATTGAGATTTACCCCATCGACTGCGGTGAAGTCGCCAAATTTTTTGACGATGTTCTTGAATTCGATGAATGGCGTTTTGCCGGGCTCGTCCCAGGGCGCGAATTTGCGGCGCACGGGGCCGAGTGTCTTAGTCGCCATCGCGATACTCCTGACATTGCCGTGGGGAGGGACGTTTAGAGAGCAGCCTTAATTTTCCAGCAGCATCGGACCGCTAGAAAGACCAGGGCCCCGGCAGTTTGCGCTGCGCGGGGCCCCGTATGGACTTACTTGCGTTTCATGTCGCGCCAAGTGTTAACCAGCGCACGCTGCACATCCTTCTCGTTCGGAGTCACCATGAACAGTTTGCTGATCGTCTCCCCGGACGGATAAATCTGCGGATCATCCAAGATTTCCTTCTTGATCAGCTTCTGAGACGACAAGTTGGGGTTCGGATATCCGATAAATTCGGTATTCTTGGCTGCGACTTCCGGTTTCATCATGTAGTTGATGAAGGCGTGAGCCTCTTCGACGTTCTTGGCGTCTTTCGGAATTGCCATGTTGTCGAACCACATCTGAGCCCCTTCTTTGGGGATAATGTATGCGATTTCGACCTGCTTGTTCTCGTCCTTCACTTTCTTGTTCTTTTCCTCTGCGCGGGTCTTGGCCTGAACGATATCTCCCGACCAACCTACAACCATGCAGACATCGCCGTTGGCCAGCGCATTGATATACTCTGACGAGTGGAACTTCTTGACTGCGGGGCGGATCTTCTTGAAGTGCTCGGCCGCCTTCTTGAAGTCCTCTGGGTTCTTCGAGTTCGGATCGAGGCCGAGATAGTTCATCAACGCTGCCGTCACCTCATCGGAGGCATCGAGCATCATGATCCCACAGTCCTTGAACTTCATGACGACGTCGGGATCGAAGACCATTTTCCAGGAGTCGAGCGGAGCGTCCGGCATGCGATCCTTAATCTTCTTGACGTTGTAGCCGATGCCCGTCGTTCCCCACATGTAGTTGACGGCATGCTCGTTCCCGGCGTCGTACTTGGCCAGCCGGCTCATGACTTCAGGCCACAGGTGCTCCCAGTTTGTAAGCTTCGACTTGTCCAGCTTCTGAAACACGCCGGCTTGGATTTGCCGGGCCAGGAAGCCGCCGGTGGGCACGACAACATCATAACCGGTCTTACCGGCCAGCAGCTTGGTCTCAAGCGTGTCGTTGCTGTCGAACACGTCGTAGACGACTTTGATGCCGGTCTCGGCCGTGAAGGCCTTCAGGTTTTCCTCATCGATGTAATCGGACCAATTGTAGACACGGACTTCCTTGTCCGCTGCGACCACCGCATGCCCCATTGTCATCGCCGCTACAGCGAGGCTCGTCGCGATAACGCGGCGGGCTCTGTTGTTTCCGATCATTTGTTTAACCTCCCTGGAGATGCTTAACTGTCCCGCACCAATGCGCTTCAACGCACAATCGTGGGCCATGGTTGACCTTAATAGCGAGGCACCATGCTCTGTTGCCTAACCGTTCCATTGTGGTCATAAATTCTCCGGGGTACAAGGGAGTATCGTCATTCTTGAGTGACCGAATATCCAGCACCCCCATCCCCGTTGTGGATGCTGAGCACGCAGTTGGAATCAGATCGCCAGGTGTAAACCATGACAGCCGATACCGGAGCCCCACCCGTGGATGCCGAATCCTATGGGGCGGGCTCAAGCCCCGAAGGACTGCGGGATTGGTTGCGCCAACACCGCATCGAAGAGATCGATTGTGCAGTGCCGGATATTGCTGGCGTCGCCCGCGGCAAAACCATGCCAGCGGAAAAGTTCGTGAAACTGGATGCAGTACACCTGCCCATTTCCATCTTTCACCAGACAATCACCGGCGACTACGTTGGTTTTGAAGAAGATGGGCAAGCTCTTTATGCCGAGAGCGATCTCATGATGGTCCCGGACCTCGCAACAATCCGCCCGGCACCTTGGGCTTCAAGCCCCACGGCTCAGGTCATCCATGATGCCTTATGGCAAAACGGCGAACCGGTCGAAATCGCGCCGCGGAACGTTCTGAAGCGCATCGTCGCCCTCTACCACAAGGAAGGCTGGGTACCGGTCGTTGCCCCCGAGCTGGAATTCTATCTGACCAAGACCAACCCCGATCCTGACTATCCCTTAGAACCGCCGACGGGCCGCTCGGGACGCAAAGGTGCGGGCCGGCAGGCCTACAGCCTCGGCGCGGTCGATGAGTACGACAAGATCGTCGATGATGTTTATGATTTCGCCGAGCGCCAGTACCTGAAAATAGATACCATTATTCAAGAAGGTGGCGCGGCGCAGCTCGAAATCAATCTGCTGCACGGCGATCCGATCGATCTCGCCGATCAGGTGTTCCTGTTCAAGCGTACCATCCGGGAAGCCGCCTTCACGCACGGCTGCTACGCGACGTTTATGGCCAAGCCGCTGGAAAACGAGCCGGGCAGCGCCATGCATATTCACCAAAGTATCGTCGACGCCAAGACAGGCAAAAACATTTTCACGGATTCCGACGGCCAACCCACGGCGTTGTTCTATCAGTTCCTCGCCGGCCAGCAGCAGTTTCTGCCCGCCGCCATGTGCCTGCTTGCCCCTTACGTGAACTCCTACCGCCGCTTAGTACCTAATGGCGCTGCACCCATCAACGTAGAGTGGGGCAACGACAATCGCTCCTGCGGATTGCGCGTGCCAATCTCGCCGGACAGCGCGCGCCGCGTTGAGAACCGCTTACCGGGCTCGGATTCAAATCCGTATCTGGCCATCGCCGCCAGCTTGGCGTGCGGCTATCTTGGCATGAAAAACGTACTGGAACCGCGCACCGCCGTTGTCGGCAACGCCTATCGCAATTCGCATCAGCTGCCGCGCGGCCTTCTCGAAGCACTAACCGATTTTGAAGACAGCAAGGCACTGCACAACATTCTCGGGCCGCGCTTCGCACATCTCTATCTGCAATTGAAGCGCTCAGAATTCGAGGAGTTCATGCGCGTCATCAGCCCCTGGGAACGCGAGCATTTGCTACTCAGCGTTTAATGGATCGCGTTAGACCTGCAGGCTTTGCATTCCAAGCCGGATGAGGTCGGCCGTGCGCTCAACGCCAAGCTTCACCTTCATCTGGCTGCAATTGTTGGCAACCGTCTTGTAGGCGACACCAAGAGACTCGGCGATCGATGTGAGACTCTTGCCTTGGCCCAGAAGCCGCAAAATTTCCGCTTCGCGCGAATTGAGTGCTTGAAGCGGGTCGCCCGATGCGATCGGGTTGATTGCCAATAAGGCTGCAATCTCCTGATCGACATACGACCCGCCTGCCATGACCTTGCGAACCGCCGTCACCAGTTCGTCGACCGGCGCGCTCTTGCTAACATAGCCGCGTGCGCCAGCCTTCAACGCGCGCGCTGCATAAACCGGTTCCGCATGCATCGAAAAAATAATGACCTTCGCCGCCGCGTCAAACGCGAGAAGCCGGCGGAGCAACTCAAGCCCGCCAGCGCCTTCAAGATTGAGATCAAGTACAACGAGATCAGGCTTGTTGGTGAGATAACTTTCCAACGCCTTGGCCACCGTCTCGGCCTCGAATACGGTCAATTCGAAATGCAGTGAGAGCAATCGCCTGACGCCCTCCCGAACCACTCCATGATCTTCAACCAACAGTATTTTCATATCGCGCGCGCTTCGCTTTCAATTCTCACAGCAGGAGTTATCTTTGACACTGATAGAGGTAACGCCGCGATCAATTCCACACCTTGCCCGCCTGCAGTGTTGGAAATGGTTAAGTTTCCGCCTTGTGCTGCGATCCGCTCGCGCATACCAGCTAGGCCGAAACCGTACGAACCATTGTCCATCAATTCTTTGCCGTTGTTCGACACTGAAACCCGTAGAATTCCGCCGTCATCAGCCCTGATGGCGATCCCGATCCGCGACGGATTCCCGTGTCGCACGGCATTACTCACTGCTTCCTGCACAATCCTGTAAGCCACTTCGTCGATCTTAGCGCCGTAGCTCGTCTGTTCGGCCATCACGTTGAAAGTTATTCCCGGATGGCGCTTGCGCCAGAACGCGACGAGCTGATCGATCGCGTGTGAGAGGCCGAGATCAAGCAACATCGACGGCCGCAAGCGACTCAGAATCGATCTGATGTGGCTCTGCATATGCGCGACAGACTGGCGGATGGCTGACGCACGCACGGTTGCGTCTTGAACCGCGCCGCGTTCCAAATACGTAGGGATCGTCTGGGCATCGACATCGACGGCAAAGAGAAACGGACCGATTTCATCATGCAGGTCGCGGGCGATGTCGGCGCGCTCTTCTTCCTGGACGGTAGATAGCTGCGCATTCAGTCTGCGATTCTGCAACTCCGCAGCTTGCAACTGATCGGCCATGCGATTGAACTCTTTATAGATCGCCGACAGCTCCTGTGGACCGCTTTCGGAAACATGCGCGGCGAAATTTCCGTGCCCAACTTCGGCTAGCGCTTTTGAAAGATCCTCAAGCGGCCTTAATGCACGGCCCAGCGCCCAATACACGAGCCCCAAAACCAAACTGAAGAAGCCCGCTATAATCGTAAGCTTCAGCGTCACGTCATCCCAGACTTCCGTGACCTCGTTCAAAGGATCGGCAACAATCAGGAGTTGACCGGAATTCTTCATGTCGCCCGGAAGCGCTACGGAGACCGAATGTTGCGGGCCAGCCAACATGCGCACGAGCCATGCGGGTGGCGGATCATTCGGGCGGCTCACTTGCGACGAGAAGACAATCGTGCCGTCACTGCCGGTGTGGCTAACTTTCAAGTGCCGCTCGCCGTTGAATGACGCAACGATGCGCGCTAAATGCTGTCCGGGGTCAGACGACGGCGTCATCGAGGCAATTGCGTCGCGAACGGAACTCTCTCCAAACGCAAGCGCGGCGGTCATTTCGGTTTCGACTTTGCGCACCGCGTGCCAATACGTCAGCAGCCCGCCAACCAGCAGGCTCAACGGCAGAACCAGGGCAATAAGCGCAATGAGGCGGTGTCTAAGGGTCATACGTCACGAACTCAGCTGTCACTGTTATATTAGAACCAATGACGTGAGCGCCGCACAACACTGATGCGTGATCGGCCGCACATTTGGGTAAACGCCGGCGGGGCATGGCGCGCCGCACTAAGGGCTGCAACCGAACTCCTTGCCGAGCCACGGCATGGTCCGATGCAGTAGTGGCATCGTCTCGCCCACCAGCGCCGTTTTGCAGGCAGCCGTCAAATCGCGTGGCAAACTGCCGAACTCTTGACGGCGGGCTACCAGCGTCAAGGTCCGCGACAACTTTGGGCCTGGCAACGGCACCGCCTCTACAAGTCCAGCGGGCACCGCAGCCTCCGCAAGACAAAGCGGCGTCGAAATCGCGATCCCCTGTCCGCGCGCCACCATGTCAGTCACCCCAAAGGGCGTGTCGAATTCCAGGCCGGATGGAAACTCAAGTCCGAGCCGCCGCAAGTGGCGCCCAATGTCGATACCCGTCTTCGATCGGGCGCTATAGCGAATGAGCGGCAGCTTCGACGCCAGTTTCGCCAAAGACACCGGCGTCTCTGGTCTATCCGCGCCCATTGGCAACAACAGTATGTAGGGCTCTGTGAAGAGTTCAAGGCGCTCCAACCCCGCAATCTCAACCATATCGTCTACACCGATGAAGAGATCGAGATTGCGCGTCAGAAGTGCGCCCGCATGCGCCGCGGTCAATCCAGATTGCACCTGCACCGTCTCGGCACGCTTCGCCAGAAAAGTAGCGACCGTCACACTCAACGCGCGCACGAGACTGTCAACAAGACCAATGCGAACCAACGACAACTTGCCCCGCTCCGTCTCCCTCAGCAGCGGACCAATCTGGCGCGCTTCCGAGAGAAGCGCTGAAGCACGCTGCCGCATCACGCCGCCCGCCGGTGTCAACGCAAGCGGCCGCACGCTGCGATCAAAGAGCGTGGTGCCCGTGCGGTTTTCGAGTTCGGCAATCGCCTGCGAGATCGCTGGTTGCGTCAGCCCGAGTGCGCGCGCCGCTTGCGCCATCGCGCCCGCCTCGCAGACCGCCAGAAATATCTCGAGCGCGCGCAGGTCGAAGGGTAATGTGCCGGACTTCGTCGTCATATTCGTCGCCATGCCATACTATAACTAAAACTTATATTAACGGCAATAACCGGCATATGTATTAGTTGATGCCAGTTCGAGACCCAACGATTTCGGTGTTCGCAGTCGGACCCACACATAGGTCAACCCATATGGCAACCGACCACTATTCGCTTTGGACCGTTCTGCGCGAAAGCCTCTCAGGCCACAAAGGCTGGAAACCGGCGTGGCGCGCCGCAGCCCCAAAGCCCTCTTATGATGTGATCATTGTTGGCGGTGGCGGACACGGTCTGGCGGCCGCCTACTATCTCGCCAAGCGCTACGGCGTAAGTAATGTTGCCGTCGTCGAGAAAGGCTGGATCGGTTCCGGCAACGTCGGCCGCAACACCACAATCGTGCGCTCCAATTATCTGCTGCCCGGCAACATCCCGTTTTACGAAGCGAGCATGAAGCTGTGGGAGGGGCTTGAACAAGACCTCAACTACAACGCCATGGTCTCACAGCGCGGAGTCCTCAACCTCTATCATTCGGACGCCCAGCGCGACGCCTATGCCCGCCGCGGCAACGCAATGCGCCTCCATGGCATCGATTCCGAACTCCTAGATCGCGACGCTGTGCGCGACATGTACCCTTGGTTCAACTATGACGACGCGCGTTTTCCGATCCAAGGCGGACTCTTGCAAAAGCGCGGCGGCACGGTCCGACACGATGCCGTCGCCTGGGGATATGCGCGCGCCGCCGACCGGCTTGGCGTCGATATCATTGAGAACGCCGAAGTCACCGGTTTCAAAATCGAGAACGGCCGCGCCACCGGCATCGAAACCACCCGAGGCTCGATCTCAGCCAAAAAAATCGGCTTGGCCTGTGCCGGCAACTCGTCGCGCGTCGCGGCCATGGCCGGACTCGCATTGCCAATTGAAAGCCACGTCCTTCAAGCTTTCGTCTCGGAAGGCATCAAACCGTTCATCGACGGCGTGGTCACGTTCGGCGCCGGGCATTTTTACGTCAGCCAATCCGACAAGGGCGGCCTCGTCTTCGGCGGCGATATCGACGGTTACAATTCCTATGCCCAACGCGGCAATCTTCCCGTTGTCGAAGACGTGCTCGAAGGCGGCATGGCCTTGATGCCGCGCATCGGACGCGTACGGTTGCTCCGTTCCTGGGGCGGCATCATGGACATGAGCATGGACGGCTCGCCCATCATAGACAAAACTCCGGTTGGCGGTCTCTATCTGAACGCCGGCTGGTGCTACGGCGGCTTCAAAGCAACGCCCGCATCCGGCTTATGTTTTGCTCACTTGATCGCCCGTGACGAACCGCACGAGGTTGGCCGCGCCTACCGTCTCGACCGCTTCCGCACCGGCCACATGATTGACGAAAAAGGCATGGGCAACCAGCCCAACTTGCACTGAGAGGCCTATCACGATGCGCATCAACTGCCCCTATTGCGGCGAACGCAGCCTCGACGAATTCGTCTATCAGGGCGACGCAAGCCTGACGCGCCCAGATCCAAGCGCACCGGATGCGGCAAGCACCTTTTATGCCTATGGCTACGAACGCGCCAACATCGCGGACGCCCACAAAGAACTCTGGTATCACAGCGCCGGCTGCCATGCGTGGCTCGTCGTTTCACGTGACACACGCACGCACGCGATCGCCTCCGTCACACTTGCCAAGAACGTCGCACTCGCGCGGGCCAAGTCTTCGCCGGGAGGCGCGTAATGGCAACGCCAGAGCAGCCAAACCGCATCGCCAACAAAGGCCTCATTGATCGCCGCGCGCCGCTTCGATTCACATTTGACGGCGTAGCCTATACCGGCTTCCAGGGCGATACGCTCGCCTCCGCGCTCCTCGCCAACGGCGTGACGCTGACGGGGCGGTCTTTCAAATATCATCGCCCGCGTGGCATTCTTTCAGCAGGCTCAGAAGAACCCAATGCGCTCGTTGAACTGCGTTCGGGCAGCCGCCGCGAACCCAACACGCGCGCCACAACAATCGAACTCTATCAAGGCCTCGAAGCCCAAAGCCAAAATCGCTGGCCGTCACTCAAATACGATCTCTTGTCGATCAACGGGCTCCTGTCTCCAGCGTTGGTCGCGGGCTTCTACTATAAGACATTCATGTGGCCAGCTTCCTTCTGGGAAAAAATCTATGAGCCGATGATCCGCCGCGCCGCAGGCCTTGGACGCGCCGCTGACGCCCCCGATCCCGATACATACGAAAAATCTTCCGCGTTCTGCGACGTCCTCGTCGTTGGCGCTGGCCCTGCCGGTTTGAGTGCCGCACTCGCCGCCGGCCGCTCCGGCGCACGCGTCATCCTGGTGGATGAAAACTTCGCCTTAGGCGGCCGGCTCTTGAGCGACACCGAAAAACTCGATGGCCTGTCCGGAATTGAATGGGTGCGCCAAACGGAAGCCGAACTTCATACCCTTCCCGAAGTTCGCATACTGTTGCGCACCACGCTCGCCGGCGCTTACGACGGCGGAACTTTCAGTGCCGTCGAGCGCGTCGCGGACCACGTCCCAAAGCCCGCCGCCCACACGCCGCGTCAGCGCCTCTGGCGTATCGTTGCTAAACGCACGATTGTCGCCACCGGTGCAACCGAACGCCCCATCGTCTTTGGCAACAACGATCGCCCAGGCGTCATGCTCGCGAGCGCCGTCCACACCTATATCAACCGCTTCGGCGTCACACCCGGACGCAACGCGGTTCTGTTCATCAACAACGACGACGGCGCACGAACGGCAACCGATCTTCATGCAGCGGGCAGCCGGGTCGCGGCTATTGTCGACGCTAGGCCAGATCCCAGCGCCTCCGTTCGCAAAATTGCCAGCGCCTCGGGCGCGCGACTCATATCAGGCGTCGTGACGGATGCTCAAGGCCGTCTTGCCGTCACCGGTGCACGCATTGTCCCACACAATGGGACAGCCTTCGACATCGCCTGCGATCTCATTGCGGTCTCAGGCGGTTTTAACCCCAACGTCCAGATCACGACCCATCTCAATGGCAAATCGAAATGGGACGATGCGCTTGCCGCCTTTGTGCCCGGCGATGTACCTCATGGAATGACTGTCATCGGCGCAGCCGCTGGAAACTTCGCACTGTCCCGATGCCTGACAGATGGCGCAAGCTGGGGCGCCGGTGCCGCAACGGGCACAGGCTATCCAGTTGACGTGCCTTACATCCCAACCGTTGCCAACACCGGCTACGACATCGTTCCCCTCTGGCGCGTCAACGACGCCAAACACAAAGCCTTCGTCGATTTCCAGAATGACGTCACAGTGAGCGACATCGCGCTCGCCGAGCGCGAAGGCTATCGCTCGGTCGAACACGTCAAGCGCTACACGACGCTCGGCATGGCAACCGATCAAGGGCGAACCGGCAACGTCAACGGCCTCGCCATCCTGGCTGAGATTACTGGCAAGACCATCGCCGAAACAGGCAGCACATCCGCACGCCCGCCCTACACGCCAGTTGCCATGGGTGCGCTCGCCGGACACCATCGCGGCAAGGACTTCAAGCCAACGCGCCTGCCGCCCTCTTACGATTTGGCAAAAGAACAGGGCGCCATCTTTGTGGAAACCGGCCTATGGATGCGGCCGCAGTATTTCCCGCTGCCCGGTGAGACGGACTGGCTCGAAACCGTCACGCGCGAGGTCAAAACGACACGCGAAAAAGTTGGCATTTGCGACGTCTCGACACTCGGCAAGATCGAGGTGCACGGCAGCGACGCGGCCATATTCTTAGACCGCGTCTACATCAATGCCTTCTCGTCCCTTCCTGTCGGCCGCGCGCGTTATGGCGTCATGCTGCGCGAGGACGGCCTCGTCATGGATGACGGCACTTGCGCCCGTTTTTCACAAGACCGCTTCTTCATGACCACGACAACGGCCAATGCCGTCAAAGTCATGCAGCATCTCGAATTCTGCCATCAGTGGCTTTGGCCGGACCTCGACGTGCAGATGACATCGGCCACCGACCAGTGGGCGCAGTATTCCGTTGCTGGCCCCCGCGCCCGCGATCTGCTCGCAAAGATCGTCGATGCCCCATTCGATTTCTCGAATGCAGCGTTCCCATACATGGCTGTCGCGGAACTGACGGTCTACGGGGGCGTTAAAGCGCGCCTCTATCGGCTCTCGTTCTCTGGCGAGCTTGCTTATGAGATTGGCGTTCCGGCCCGGTTCGGCGATTCTTTAATGCGTCTCCTCATGGAGGCCGGCGCTGAATTCGGAGCCATCCCCTATGGCACCGAAGCGCTTGGTGTCATGCGCATCGAAAAAGGTCACGTGGGCGGCAACGAAATTAATGGCACCACGACTGCGGCCGATCTTGGTCTCGGAAAAATGATGTCAACCAAGAAAGACTACATTGGCCGTGTGCTCGCCGGCCGCGAAGGGCTAGCAGACGCTCAACGACCGGCACTCATCGGCATCCGCCCGGTCAATCGCACCGCACGACTTCGGGCCGGAGCTCACTTTCTCGCCAAAGACGCAGCCGCCACGGCCAGCAACGACGCCGGCTACGTCACCTCGGTGGCTTACTCTCCCATGGCCGGTCATTGGATCGGACTAGGGCTTTTAGCGAACGGCCCCGAGCGTCACGGGGAAATTATCCGCGCTTACGATCCCGTTCGCGGCGGCGACACGCTTGTCGAAGTCGTAGCGCCCTGTTTCTTCGACACAGAAGGAGGTCGGCTCCGTGTCTAAAACCAGCCTGATTGCCACGTCCGCACTCGACGCCGCAAAGTCTGCAAGACGTTCTCACGTCTCAATCGATGTTCTTGATAACGTGAGCGTCGTATGGATCGCGGCACGCAAAGGCCAATCCGGCGCACTCGCCACGCGCGTCAATAAACTCTATGGTGTCACGCTGACATCAAGCCCGAGACTGGTCACCTCTCAAGGCGGCGTCAGCTTTTTAAGCGCCGGTCCAGATCAGTGGCTCGCAGTTGCGACAATGGCCACGGGCCTGGACCTAGCCACTATTCTCGCCGATCAGTTACAAGGTCTCGCGTCCGTCGCCGATCAGACGGACGCCCGAACACTCGTTTGCGTCTCAGGCGACAAAGCGCGCGATACCCTCGCCAAGGGCCTGCCCATCGATTTGCACCCGCGCGCTTTCCTGGAAGGTGCCGTCGCCACAACCCACGCGGCCCACATTGGCGTCATACTGTGGCGGCCCATCGGTTCCGATAGTTTTATAATCGCGTGCTCGCGCTCCTATTCTGACAGCTTCTGGCGCTGGCTGACGGAATCAGCCGCTGAACATGGTTTAGTGGTGGCCTGACGTGCGGGATGACGGCGGCTTTTCGTTCCCTCCAGGCGCATTTCAGTCGATTCCAGCCGGCTTAACCTTTCCGCGTACGGGACATCATATTATTTGAGAAAATCCGCCAGCCTTCGCTATGATGCGGTTCATTGGCCACCAAAGGCACGCGTATGGCGGTTACCCGCAACAAACTTGTTCAAGCTCCTTCACACTCCGATACGCTGATTACAGGTTCGGGCGCACCAAGCGCTTCTGAGCGCACTCTTGAACAGGCGATTGGCCTGCAGGTCCGTCAAAGTCGCAAGGACGCCGGCCTGACGGTTGCCGAGCTGGCGATCGCTGCCAACATCTCGCCTGGTATGTTGTCGAAGATCGAGAATGGCCAGATATCGCCCTCTCTCAACACCCTTCAAACGCTCGCGTCCGCTCTTAATCTGCCCATCGCCATGCTGTTTTCATCGTTCGAACAGCGCCGCGATTGTTCATACGTGAAAGCCGGTGAAGGCGTCGTCATCCGCCGCCGTGGCACGAAAGTCGGGCACCAATACCAATTGCTTGGACATGCGCTCGGCGGGGATGTCGTCGTCGAACCGTATCTCATCACATTGAGCGAGGATGCCGTCCCCTATACCGCCTTCCAGCATAACGGCGTCGAGTTCATCTATATGCTGACCGGCGAAGTTGAGTATGGGCACGCCGATCGCAGCTATCATCTGAAACCGGGTGACGCCATCCTGTTTGACAGCACCGCGCCGCACGGTCCGGAGAAGTTGATCAAGACGCCGATGACCTACCTCTCGATCATCATCTACCCGCGCTCCTAAACACCATTCAGAAAAACAGGCCTCGAGGTGCTTTCTTGTCAGGAATAATATGTTCTCTTGAATTGACACCACCAGCGACGCTGCCTATTCTGTCAGAAGATATGGGCTGCGCAAGGTGATGATCAAATGTGCGGAATTGTTGGGTTATTCCTCAAAAACAAAGCACTAGAGCCAAAACTCGGCAGCATGCTGTCGCAGATGCTCGGCACTATGTGCGAGCGCGGCCCCGACTCGGCCGGCTTTGCTATTTACGGCTCAGGCGCTGCGAACGCCATCAAGCTCACGCTGCGTGGACCTGAAGAGACGGACTTCAAGGCGCATGCCAAAAAACTTGAGCGCGTCGCCAACGGCCCCGTTTCGATAGCACCGCGCACCACACACGCCGTACTCTCAATACCCGCCAAAGCCGAGAGCGATGTACGTGACGAGCTCGCACGTGTTGCGCCTGAGATTTCCGTGGTTGGCGCCGGCACGCACATGGAACTCTACAAGGAGGTCGGCATGCCGACCGACGTCGCCAAGCGTTTCGCGCTCGAAACGATGTCGGGCACGCACGGCATCGGTCACACCCGCATGGCGACCGAAAGCGCTGTCACGACAGCTGGCGCGCATCCCTTTTCGACCGGCACAGATCAATGCCTCGTGCACAACGGCTCGCTCTCCAACCACAACAATCTCCGCCGCGATCTGAAGCGCGACGGCATGACGTTTGAAACCGAGAACGATAGCGAAGTCGCCGCCGCCTATCTCACCTGGCGCATGAAGCAAGGCCTCAACCTTGGCCAGGCACTCGAAAAAAGCCTCGATGATCTCGACGGATTTTTCACCTTCGTCGTCGGCACCAAAAACGGTTTCGGCGTCATTCGCGACCCAATCGCATGCAAGCCGGCCGTCATGGCCGAGACCGATGAGTATGTGGCATTTGGTTCGGAATACCGGGCGCTCGCGAACTTGCCCAACATCGACAAAGCCAAGGTCTGGGAACCGGAGCCTTCAACGGTCTACTTCTGGGAACGGCAGAGTTAAGGCGGATCAATAGGGCACTTCACATGCGGACAGTCGATCTAGCAGTTACGTCACTACGCGAACTCAATAGCGACCTGCACCGGCAAACGGACGGCTCGAACGAGGCCCAATGGGAAATCCGCAACCCGCGCGGCGCTCATGCCGTCGCCGTCGGTCTTGACGCGCCAATCAACATCGATGTGCGGGGCTCCGTCGGCTACTATTGCGCCGGCATGAATAAGAAGGCGACGGTTACCGTGCACGGTTCCGCTGGACCTGGCGTCGCTGAGAACATGATGTCCGGCCGCGTCGTCATCAAGGGCGACGCCAGCCAGTACGCCGGTGCCACGGGGCGCGGCGGCCTCCTGGTCATCGAAGGCCATGCGTCGTCCCGCTGCGGCATCTCGATGAAAGGCATCGACATCGTCGTCAAAGGCAACATTGGCCATATGTCGGCCTTCATGGCGCAATCGGGCAGCCTCGTCGTGCTGGGTGATGCAGGCGACGCGCTTGGCGATTCCATCTACGAAGCCAAGCTTTTCGTGCGCGGCAGCGTCAAAAGCCTGGGCGCCGATTGCGTTGAGAAAGAAATGCGCGCCGAGCACCACGAAGCTTTGACCAAGCTCTTGGCAACGGCTGGCATGAACGGCGTCAAAACAAGCGAATTCAAGCGCTACGGTTCGGCGCGCAAACTTTATAACTTCAACATCGACAACGCGGATGCGTACTGATGAGCTATCAAAACCCGCCGACCACACCCCGCAAATCCTGGACCTTCGACGATTACACGCTGTCGGAAATCCGCCGCGCGGCGGCAACCGGCATCTACGACATCCGCGGCGGCGGCGCCAAACGCAAAGTCCCGCACTTTGACGATCTCTTATTTCTCGGCGCATCGATATCGCGTTATCCGCTCGAAGGCTACCGCGAGAAGTGCTCAACTGCCGTCACGCTCGGCACGCGCTTTGCCAAGAAGCCCATCGAACTCAAAATTCCTATCACCATCGCCGGCATGAGCTTTGGCGCGCTGTCCGCCAACGCCAAGGAAGCCTTGGGCCGCGGCGCCTCCATCGCCGGCACGTCGACGACAACCGGCGATGGCGGCATGACACCTGAAGAGCGCGGACAATCCAAAACCCTCGTCTATCAATATCTTCCCTCGCGCTACGGCATGAACCCCGACGATCTTCGCAAGGCCGACGCCATCGAAATCGTCGTCGGCCAGGGTGCCAAGCCCGGCGGCGGCGGCATGCTGCTGGGGCAAAAAATCTCCGATCGCGTCGCCGAAATGCGCAACCTGCCGAAAGGCATCGACCAGCGTTCGGCATGCCGTCATCCGGATTGGACCGGCCCTGACGATCTCGAAATCAAGATCATGGAACTGCGCGAAATTACCGATTGGGAAAAACCGATCTATGTGAAAATCGGCGGCACGCGCCCCTACTACGACGTAGCACTTGCCGTCAAAGCCGGCGCAGACGTCATTGTACTGGACGGCATGCAGGGCGGCACGGCCGCCACGCAGGAAGTCTTTATCGAAAACGTCGGGCTGCCGACGCTCGCGTGCATCCGCCCTGCCGTTCAGGCACTTCAAGATCTGGGCCAGCACCGCAAAGTGCAACTCATCGTCTCGGGCGGCATTCGCACCGGCGCCGACGCCGCCAAAGCGCTCGCCCTCGGCGCAGATGCCGTGTCGATCGGCATCGCAGCGCTCGCGGCCCTTGGAGACAATGATCCGGCGCACGAAGAAGAATATAGAAAACTCGGTACCACGGCCGGGGCTTACGACGACTGGCATGAAGGCAGAGACCCGGCTGGCATCACAACGCAAGACCCCGAACTGTCCAAACGCCTTGATCCTGTGCGCGCCGGCCGCCGTCTCGCGAATTATTTGAAAGTCATGACGCTCGAAATTCAAACAGTCGCGCGCGCGGCAGGCCACAATCACATCCACAACCTGGAACCTGAAGACCTGTGCGCGCTCACCATCGAGGCCGCCGCGATGGCGCGGGTGCCACTTGCAGGAACCAACTGGATTCCAGGAGTAAACGGCCAATTCTAAAGACATTGGGCGGCCTTTGAGGCCGCTCTTTTTTGACTAACGACGATTTGCGCACCAATCAAACAAGAACCGCACAACGAGGAAACGGACGATGGCTCAGGATCTTGCTCAACTCGCAAAAGAACGCGGCATCCGCTACTTCATGATCTCTTTCACCGATCTGTTCGGAGCCCAGCGCGCCAAACTCGTCCCGGCCGCAGCCATCGCCGACATGCAAAAAGACGGCGCCGGGTTTGCCGGGTTTGCCACCTGGCTCGATATGACGCCCGCCCACCCGGATATGTTCGCCGTACCGGACGCCGCCGCAGTTATCCAGTTGCCCTGGAAAAAAGACGTGGCCTGGGTCGCTGGCGATTGCGTCATGGACGATAAGCACGTCGCGCAATCCCCGCGCGTCGTCTTGAAGAAACTCGTCGCCGAAGCCGCCGGCATGGGGCTGCACGTCAAAACCGGCGTCGAATGCGAATTCTTCCTGATCAGCCCGGATGGCACGACCATCTCGGACGACAAGGACAAGGCCTCCAAGCCTTGCTACGATCAGCAGGCCCTCATGCGCCGCTACGATGTCATCGCCGAAATCTGCGACTACATGCTGGAACTTGGCTGGGGCCCCTATCAAAACGATCACGAAGACGCCAACGGCCAGTTCGAAATGAACTGGAACTTCGACGACAGCCTTGTCACCGCCGACCGCCACTCGTTCTTCAAATTCATGGCGCGTTCGGTCGCGGAAAAACACGGCCTGCGCGCCACCTTCATGCCCAAGCCCTTCCCCGGCCTGACTGGAACCGGCTGCCACGCCCACATCTCGGTGTGGGATAAGGCCGGCAAGGTCAATATGTTCTACGATCCGACCGAAGAGATGGGCCTCTCGCAGCAGGGCTATCACTTCCTCGGCGGCATCATGAAACACGCCGAAGCCTTGGCCGCGATCACAAACCCTACCGTCAACTCTTATAAACGCATCAACGCACCGCGCACCGTTTCGGGCGCCACTTGGTCTCCGAACACAGTGACATGGACCGGTAACAACCGCACGCACATGGTGCGCGTCCCCGGCAAAGGCCGTTTCGAACTTCGCCTGCCCGACGGCGCCGCCAATCCCTATCTCCTGCAAGCCGTCATCATCGCCGCCGGCCTCGACGGCATCCGCTCGAAATCCGATCCCGGCAAGCGTCTCGACATCGACATGTACCAGCTCGGGCACACCGTCAAAGACGCGATCAAGCTGCCGTTGAACCTGCTCGATGCTCTGCGTGCCTTCGACCGGGACGCATCCCTCAAATCGGCACTTGGAGAGGAATTCTCGTCCGCCTACATCAAACTCAAAACCATGGAATGGAACGCCTTCACCTCCCACTTCACCGAGTGGGAGCGCGACAACACGCTGGATTGTTAGGCGGCTGGCGTTGACGGTTTCTGACCCGTCCCGCCGGAGGCAGGCAAGTAACTAGTGTTCTGACTCATTCATTTGCATCCCCCGCCGAGTGAAGCCAGCGCTTTCCTGGCGCGGCGGTGCTTGCCAATGAGCGTGCTGGATTTGGCGGTCCATTGGAATGGCTTTGGGTTGGCGTTACGATGCTCGACCCAGTCCGAGATCGCGGTTTCGAGAT
>JANOKZ010000105.1:0-2494 GCA_031419515.1 Hyphomicrobium sp. | reverse complement strand
AGGTTGCCAAGCGCTTCCGACAGGTTACCGCCGGCTTGCTGTTGAATTGAAATCACGATCGTGAGGAAGCGCACTTCAGGCAACGGCAACCGATGCGACATTCGTTCCAACGCATCGCCGAGCGGCACGCCCAGCTTTTGCTGTTCAACAACTTCGCGGAATTCGCTGGCAATTGGTTCCGGACTTTCGCGCGCGATAACGCCAAGGCACTCGTTAAGAGGAAGCCCCGTCTTGACACCGCGCACAACGACGTCAATGGCGTTCGCCATTCCATCGAGAAACTTGTTTTGACGGCGCTTGATCATTTTGTTCAAGACCCAGCGGGGCAAGCCGAAGGCACCAACAAACCCGGCCACAACGGCTCCCATGAGCGGCGCTGAGGTGCCAAACTTGACTGCGGCGAACAAGATGACGCCACCAATGATGCTTGCGATGTAGAAATCCCGCGGCGTCATATCGAGTCCAGCTCGCTCAAGGCGCAGACGAATTGTCAGCTTTGCCTTGGCCTTCTGCCGTGACTCGATTTCTTTCAGCGAATCTGCGACGGACTTTTTGCGGCTAGAAGCTTGATCGCCCACACCCGAAGCCGGGGTGCCCAACCGGCGGCCACGCGATTCCGTGACGTTTTGAACGCGCTTGTCCTTGGTGCGATCACCTGAAATATATGGAAAAATGATAGCGAACACGACGCCGGCAACAGCAAGTGCCGCCATTCCCGCCACCAGCATTGGGCTAAATTCGCCATCAAGCATTCTGCTCACCCATCGGGTTGCCGTTATTGTCGTTCACTTCCGATTCAGCCAACGCACGTGCCAATCTTTCGGTTTCGCCGTAATATTCGGCACGATCCCAAAAGCGCGGCCGGGCAATGCCGGTCGATCGGTGACGGCCGATAATCTTGCCGTTGGCATCTTCGCCCGTGATCTCGAACACGATGATGTTCTGCAAGGTCACGACTTCGTTTTCCATGCCCAACACCTCTGTGATGTGCGTGATTTTACGCGAGCCGTCTCTGAGACGCGACGCCTGGACGATAACGTCAATGGAGCCTGTGATCATTTCGCGAATAGTCTTCACGGGCAGCGCGTAGCCGCCCATCATGATCATTGATTCAAGACGGCTGATGGCTTCACGCGGCGAGTTGGCGTGCAGCGTTCCCATTGACCCGTCATGACCCGTGTTCATTGCCTGGAGAAGATCGAAGGCCTCGGGCCCGCGGACTTCGCCGACGATGATGCGTTCGGGGCGCATACGAAGGCAGTTCTTTATGAGGTCGCGCATCTTTATTTCGCCTTCGCCTTCGAGATTCGGCGGGCGTGTTTCGAGACGGACCACGTGCGGCTGCTGCAGCTGAAGTTCGGCGGAGTCTTCGCACGTGATAATGCGCTCGTCCATATCGATCGAACCGGTCATGCAGTTGAGCAAAGTCGTCTTGCCCGAACCGGTGCCGCCGGAAATCAGAACGTTGCAGCGCACGCGCCCGATGACTTCAAGAACGACCTTGGCCTGGGGCGTGATGGAGCCGAATTTGACCAGCTGCTCGAGTCTCAGACGGTCTTTCTTAAACTTACGAATAGTGAGGCACGGACCATCGATGGCGAGTGGCGGCGCAATGACGTTGACGCGGGAGCCATCCGGCAAACGCGCGTCGCAGATTGGGCTTGATTCGTCGACGCGCCGGCCGACCTGACTGACGATACGCTGACAGATATTCATGAGCTGCTGGTTGTCTGCAAAGCGCACGCCTGTCTTCTGAACCTTGCCGCCGACTTCGATGAAGGTGGTCGATGCACCATTGACCATGATGTCGGCGATATCGTCGCGAGCCAGGAGCGGTTCGAGCGGACCGTAACCGAGGACGTCGTTGCAGATATCTTCGAGCAGTTCTTCCTGCTCGGCAATCGACATAACGACGTTTTTGATCTGGATGATTTCGCTGACTATATCGCGAATTTCTTCGCGCGCCGCGGAGCCGTCCAGTTTGGAAAGCTGCGTCAGATCGATGGTGTCGATCAACGCATTGAAAACAGTCGTCTTGACGTCATAGTACTCTTCGGAATGTCGCCTCTGCGGTTCAGAAACAGGCTCGATACGCGGGGCGGGGGCAGCAGGTTGCTGCGCGCGCGCCGTCGCGACTGGTTTGGCTTCCGCCGCTGCAGGGCCTGGCGAAACAGGTGCCTGTGAGGCTATCCGCTTGGGTGTCGCGGTCTCGTTGCTACGCCGTCCGAACATACCGGGACATCCTTAACGTTTGAATTTAAATTTCTCGAGAAGCGGGGCCAATGACGAGAGAGCCGAGGACGATTTCTTCTCCGACTTCATTTCCTTGCGGTGCGTCATGCCCATAGCGATTTCACGGAACTTTTCAGCCGCCTTGGCTTTGGGATCCAGTTCCTCGATCATTTGCCCGTTATTGGCTGCTTGGCTGAAGGCTTCGCAGTCGTACTCAATGACCGAAATTGCCTTGATATCGAGCGCCTGCTCGAATTCTTTC